>JASHQH010000227.1 GCA_030037635.1 Acidobacteriaceae bacterium | reverse complement strand
AGCGGACGGCCCGCGCCCGCGCGAATTGCTGAGGGCTCCTAACTGGCTGCGCGAAGCAGTCACCGGCGATTAATTCGAGCGCTTTCCGCACAAAACGCGTCAAAAGCACCCGGGTTCTGGTGGTCGGCCATTGATGACTCTGCACCCCTGCTGAAGTCGCGCGGCTCCGGACATTCCCAATCGCGCTATTCTTGGATTCTGTCCGCGGAAGGTCCGATGCGCCCATGTACCACAGCAAGTCGTGGCAAACTTGTGGGTATGCGGTTGAGATTGTTTCTGGTTCTCTTCATCGCCGTCCGTTGTCCGGCACAGACCCCGGCAGCGGTTCCCGAAAGCTTGAAACCACCGGCCGGAGCCGCCCTGCTGCTTCACCTGCACGCGACGGGAGACCAGATTTATGCGTGCGACGGCACCGCGTGGGTTTTCGCTGGGCCCGATGCCAAGCTCTTCGATAGCTCCGGCAAGCAGGTAGGAACCCACTTTGCGGGGCCAACATGGGAGTACGCCGACCACAGCCGGGTCACGGGCAAGCCCGTGGCGAATGCAACTCCCGATCCCAATTCCATCCCCTGGCTTTTGCTCGAAGCCAAAGATCACCAGGGCGACGGCATGATGCGAAAGGTGACTGTCATTCAGCGCGTTTACACCCAGGACGGCAAGGCTCCATCCACAGGTTGCGATGCCGGGCATAAAGGACAGGAGGTGCGGTCGCACTATTCCGCCGACTATCTCTTCTATACCGGTCCCTGAAGCCGGTTCCCAGGGGGCATGCGCTCACCTTTCAATTGCGCTATTCTTTTTCTTCCCGAGGATTTTTGTCCGCGGGAGGCCCGATGCAGCCTCGTCCCACGTCGAATCCTATCGTCCTCTCCTATTACACCATGCAGCGCGCTGTGGGCATTATTGCGCTTACTCTGCCCTTCACGCTTGCCCTTGGCGCCATGCTCGCCTCGCTGATTGGGCCCGGTCACCACTTGCCGCACCCGCTGTTGCAGCACTCAGTGAGCGACTACTACTACACCCCGATGCGCAACTATTACGTCTGCAGCCTTTGTGCCATTGCGGCATTCCTTGTATCCTCGCGCGGTTACGATCTGCACGACGAGGTCACGGGTTACATCGCGGGATTTCTTGCCTTCGGTGTGGCGTTTTTTCCGTCGTTTAATCCCTACGCCACTCGCTTCACGCAGCAGGAATTCGCCGTTGGCGTGGTCCACACCGTCTTCGCTGCGCTCATGTTTCTTATCCTTGCTTACATCTGCCTCTTCCTCTTTCGCAGGTCTTCACCGGAAAGGCCAAAGACACACCGCAAGCGCGACAGGAACCGCATCTACGGAGCCTGCGGCCTTATCATGGTGGCCTGCATGATTCTGTTGGTCACCTTCACCGTGAGATCGGTGATTGAACGGCGCCACACGAGTCATTGGTTGTTCTGGTGCGAAGCCCTTGCGCTGGCTGCCTTTGGCGTGGCCTGGCTTACCAAAGGCGAAGGATTTCTTCGCGACAAGCCGCACAACCACAATCCCACGCCCGGCCGGCAACTGGTTGCCGCGCCGTGAAACGCGGCCGGCGAGGACCGTGGCGCACGCGCGCCAAGATAGCGCTGGAATGCCGCTTGACAAGCAGTTGAGTAAAGCAATTTACTTAAGGGCGAATGTTTCACACCATTTTCCGGACACGCTTGCGCTGATCGAGGGGGGTCGTGCATGCAGGGATTGTTCCCGTTGGCCGCCGCCAGTTGGCCTCACTCGTTGCCGGCTCTGATCGCCTTCAGCGCTGAGCCGCTGGTCCATCTGCGATCACTCGACATTCTCATCATCACGCTCTACTTCGCCATGGTTCTGTGGATTGGCTTCTATCTGAAGCGCCAATCCAATACCAGCGAAGACTTTTTCATGGCCGGGCGCGAGATGACGGCCTGGATCGCGGGATTGAGCTTTGTGAGCGCCAACCTGGGCTCGCTGGAGCTGATGGGCTGGGCGGGCGCGGCCTACCAATACGGGATCCTGGCCACGCACTGGTATTGGGTGGGCGCGATTCCTGCCATGCTCTTCCTGGGCATGGTGATGATGCCGTTTTACTACGTATGCAAAACCCACTCTGTCCCCGGGTACCTGAAGCTGCGCTACGGCGAAGGCGCGCGCGTGGTAGCGGCATGCTCATTCGCGTTCATGACCGTGCTGATGAGCGGGGTGAACATGTTTGCCATGGCCGAGGTGATGAAGGTGGTGCTGGGATGGGACCTGAATTTTTCCATCATCGTCTCGTCGCTGGCCGTGGCGGCCTATGTGGCATTGGGAGGGCTGCGCTCTGCCATCTTTAATGAAGTGCTGCAATTCATGCTGATCTGGGGTGGAGCGCTGCTGGTGCCGATTCTGGGACTTATTGAGACGGGCGGCTGGAGCGGATTCAAGGCGCGGCTGGAGGCCAACATCGCATCGGGCGCAACTCCAGCGGGAGATTACACGCACCTTTGGCGCAGCCTGGGCCACTTTGCAGACAATCCCATGGGAATTCACTGGACGGGCATCGTTTTTGGACTGGGCTTTGCCATCAGTTGCGGGTATTGGACCACGGACTTTCTGGTGGTGCAGCGGGTTCTGGCCGCTAACAGCCTGCGCTCGGCGCGACTGGCGCCGGTGATCGGCTCGTTCTTCAAAATGGCGGTGCCGTTCATCGTGATTCTGCCGGGCCTGCTGGGCCTGGTGGTGCTGCAGAATCCGGACGGCAGCCTGATGCACCTGGTGGGGCAGAATCTGGTGTCTCCGGGATCGGGATTGCACAGCTACAACGAAGTGCTGCCCCTGATGATGGTTCGATATCTTGCTCCCGGCCTGCTGGGCCTGGGCATTACCGCGCTGATTGCCGGATTTATGAGCGGCATGGCGGGCAACGTGAGCGCCTTTTCGGCGGTATGGACCTATGACATCTATCAGCCGCTGATTGTGAAAAACGCGCGCGACGAGCATTACGTGAGCGTGGGCCGCTGGGCCACGGTCCTCGGCGTCATTGTCTCGATTGGGACTGCCTATCTGGTGATGAATGCGCAGGGCATCATGGATTACGTGCAGGCGCTGTTCAGTTTCTTCATCTCGCCGCTGCTGGGGGTGGTGCTGATGGGCATGTTCTGGAAGCGGGCAACGAGGGCGGCGGGATTCTGGGGATTGCTGATCGGCATCCTGACCTCGATCGGGCTTTGGGCCTGGGTGTACATCAATCCCGCGGCGTTGCGCTACGTGGCGCTCTCGCCGGACGCAAAGGCCATGGCGGAGAACATGTACCGGGCGTTGTGGTCGGTTCTGGTGAGCATGCTGGTGACGCTGGTCGTGAGTCTCTTTGGCAAGGCGCGGCCGGTGGCGGAGCTCGACGGGCTGGTTTACGGCGCGACCAAGCTGCCCACGGAGGAGCCGGTGCCCTTTTATCAAAATGAGTGGTTCTGGACCGCCGTGGCCATTGCAATCTTTGTCGCGCTCAATATTTATTTCTGGTAGGGAGGACGCGGATGCATTCATCGCGAGTTTCGATCTGGTTCTTTATCGGCATTCTTCTGGCCGTGTATGGAGCGCTTATCGCGAGCTATGGATGCATTGAGCTGGCAACGAAACATAGCGCGCATGTGGTGCTGGCCAATTTGCACGCGCCCGTGTGGTGGGGCGGACTTTTGGGGATTCTTGGGCTGTTTTACGCAATCAAGTTTCGTCCCGGCAGATCGGGCAAGTAGAAGAGTTTTCGGGACGGCAGCACTTCTTGCTGGGCAACGATTTTTGAAGGAGCAAGGAAATGGCAGCGCGACGCAAGATGACATTTGGAATCATCGTAGGCAATCGCGGGTTTTTCCCGCATCATTTGGCGAAGACGGGCCGCGAAGAGATTATGTCGGTTCTGGAAGCAGCGGGCGCGACGCCGGTTGTGCTGAGCCCTGAGGAATCGCACCACGGCGCGGTGGAGACGTATGCCGAAGCGCAGCGTTGTGCGGAACTGTTCAAGAAGCACGCCGAGGAGATCGACGGCATCATTGTAACGCTGCCCAACTTTGGCGAGGAGCGCGGCATCGTGGATGCGATCCGGCTTTCAGGGCTCAAGGTTCCAGTGCTGGTGCAGGCCACGCCGGACCGGGCGGAGGCGATGACGATTGCCACGCGGCGCGACAGCTTCTGCGGAAAGATGAGCTGCTGCAACAACATGATGCAGTACGGCATTCCCTACTCGCTGACCACGCTGCACACCGAGACGGTGCAGTCGGCGGAGTTCAAGGGCGATCTGGAATGGTTCTCGCAGGTCTGCCGCATCGTGAAGGGGCTGAAGAACCTGCGCATCGGGTCGATCGGCGCGCGGCCCACGGCCTTCAACACCGTGCGCTACTCCGAGCGCATCTTCGAAACGTCGGGTATCACCATCGAAACCATCGACTTGTCTGAGATTTTCGGCCGCATCAACCGCATGAAGGACAATGACGATGCGGCGCAGGCCAAGCTGGCGGCGATCAAGAAGTATGTGACCACGTCGGGGATTGCCGACGCGGCGCTGCTGAAGATGGCCAAGCTGGGTGCGGTAATCGACGGCTGGATGAAGCAGGCGCATGTCACTATCAGCGCGGTGCAGTGCTGGACGTCGATGGAGGAATTTTTCGGCGTGGTGCCGTGCACCATCATGAGCATGATGTCGAACGAACTGATTCCGTCGGCTTGCGAGGTGGATGTGCCGGGAACGCTGAGCATGTATATGCTGGCGCTGGCCTCAGGGACGCCGTCGGCGCTGCTGGATTGGAACAATAATTACGGCAACGACCCCAACAAGTGCGTGTGCTTCCATTGCTCCAATTTGCCGAAGCACTTCTTCAAAGATGTGCGCATGGATTACCAGGAAATTATTGCCGGCACGGTGGGCAAGGAAAACACGTTTGGAACGTGCGTGGGGCGCGTGAAATCGGGCGCCATGAGCTACGCGCGGTTTTCAACCGACGATCGGCGCGGCGTGGTGCGCGGCTATACCGGCCCGGGACGCTTTACCGACGATCCGCTGGAGACATTTGGCGGCGCGGGCGTGGCTGAGATTCCACAACTGCAGAAGCTACTGCATTACATCTGCCGCGAGGGTTTCGAGCATCACGTGGCCGCGAACTTCAGCGAGGTATCCAAGTCGGTGCACGAAGCGGCGCGGTATCTGGGATGGGAGAGCCACTATCATCCGGCGCTGGAGGACTGGCCGGAGAACAGGGAATAGGGAGACAGCGAGCAGAGAGAAGAGTATTGCGTCTTGAGAGTTGTGCCGACATTCATGCGTGCTGCCGGGCAGATGTCCTGAATCTTAACTCGCGTTCAGCAGAGATAAATGCAGGTCCTTCGGCTGCGCAAGCCGCGACGGGCGCGGCTCGCTCCGCTCAGGATGACCGGCCAAGTTGCCGGACCGCCAGTGAGGTGACTCGCCGGCTTGCCGGCTTGCTAGGGCGCCTCGGACGGCTCCAGGGTGACGCGTGCGGCCAGCACGACGAGGGCGGACCAGAGCACATCGGCGCCGAGCAGGTGCACGATCTGCAGCCAAACCGGCGCGAGCAGGATCACGTCGAGAACGCCGAGCCCATATTGAACGGCGAGAAGAATCAAGACGAGCGCGGAGAGGGCGCGATTGTCCCAGTGGGAACGGCGCTGCGCAGCGCGCACCAGCAGCCAGATGAGAACGACGCAAGCGCCAAAGGCGACCGTGGGATGGGTCCAGCGCCAGCGCACCAGCCAGCCGCTGGCGGCAGAAAAATCCTGGGCGAGTGCGTTGGTGAGGGAACTCGGCGGGAAAAGCGTGTCGCCGAGCGCGGCCAGCGACCCGGTAACGCCAACCAAGAGGAGAACGGCCAGCGAGGCAAGGGCTGCCAAGGGCGCGGCCACTCGAATTTGGCCGCGCAAATACCCGGTGGGGCGGGCGAGAAAGTGCGCGGTAAGGGTGATGGCGGCCAGCAGCAGCAGAGTGTTGGTGAGATGCAGCGCCAGGTAGGGAGCGCGCAAGGGCGACTGGCTCTGGGCGGTAAGGCCGAGCTTTACGAGGAAGGCTCCGAGCGCGGCTTCAATGAGCGTGAAGATCACCGAAGCGAAGGCTGCGACGCGGGCGAGGTGGCCGCGCGAGGTGCGCGCGTAAGTCCAAATCAGCAGCGCGACGATGGAGAAAAGGGAGATTCCGCTGGTGATGCGGTGCGTGAACTCGATGATCGTGTCACTGCGCGCGGAATGCTGGATCACGGTGCCGTTGCAAAGGGGCCAGTGATCGCCACAGCCCGCGCCCGAGCCAGTGGCGCGCACCAGGGCGCCCCACAGAATGACGGCGATGAAATAGGCGAGCACGCCCCAGGCAAAGCGGCGCAGGGCGGGCGAAGGGAGGCGATCAACGTGAACGGGAGCTGTAGTCGCAGACATTCGAACACTCCGCAACGAACTCATTAGTGTAGAACAAACGGCGTTGGTCGAATTTTGCAGCTTCCGGGCCTTAAGGCCCGATCAAGGTGGCAAGCTCATTTCATGGGCCTGAAGGCCCATGCTCCCTCCGATGAAGGCCAGGTTGGTTCGTTAGGGCGGCACGGCACAAGATCGCCTGAATTACGCGGGATCGCTTTGACCGCCAAGCAGGCGAAGCACGTGGTTGACGATGATCAGGTCTTCAAGGGGCGGGATGACGCGGACAGTTACCGGCGAGTTTTGCGCGGAGATGACGGCCGCGCCGCGCACGTTATTGCGTTGCGCATCGAGAACGATGCCCAGTGCGCCCAGTCCGGCACAGATTTCGGCGCGGGAAGCAATGTCGTTCTCGCCGATGCCGCCGGTAAGAACCAGCATGTCGAGCCCGCCGAGCTCAGCCACATAGCTGCCGATCCATTTAGCGATGGTCCAGGTGAATTTGTCGACGGCGAGGCGCGCCTTGGCGTTGCCGTCGGCGATGGCTTCGCGCAGATCGCGCATGTCGTTGGAAAGCTCGCTGACGCCGAGCAGCCCGGCTTTCTTGCTGGCGACGGCTTCCAGCTGGTCGGCGGCGGCTTCGGCGTTGGTGGTCTTCTCGGCGATTTTGCGCAGAATGAATAACAGCACGCCAGGATCGATGTCGCCGGTGCGGGTGCCGCTGATGAGGCCGCCGGTGGGAGTGAGGCCCATGGATGTGTCGAGGCACTTGCCGCTGCGGATGGCGCTAATTGATGCTCCGTTGCCCAGGTGGGCAACAATGAGCTTCTCAGGAACATTGGGCTGCAACTGATAGACGATGGATTCGTAGGAGATGCCGTGGGCGCCGTAGCGCCGCACACCCATGGCCGAATACTCCTCAGGGATGGGCATGTGCTTGGCCACTTCGGGCATGGTGCGGTGGAAATAGGTGTCGAGTATGACGAAATTGGGGACGGAAGGGAAGAGCCGCAGCGCCTCGCGCATGATGTAGACGGCGATGGGCGTATGCAGGGGCGCAAATGCCGCGTAGCTGTCCATCTCGTCGATGAGGGCGGGAGTGATCTTCTGGTTTTCGAGCACGGTGGGGCCGCCCGAAACCATGCGATGCCCGATGGCTGCGGGTTTGGGGAACTTACCCGATTGCAGCGCATCGGCCACGAGGTTGAAGGCCACCGAACGATTAGGCAGCGCCGGCGTCTCGTCGGCCAACTTGTTGCCGGAAGCGTCTTTCATCCAGAACTTGCCGAGG
This sequence comes from Acidobacteriaceae bacterium, assembly GCA_030037635.1. GTDB lineage: Bacteria > Acidobacteriota > Terriglobia > Terriglobales > Acidobacteriaceae > Telmatobacter. Next base: position 4,075 of record JASHQH010000227.1, on the reverse strand, counting down.
TCGGTGCCGATACCGTCGACAGCGCCCTCGAAGAGGCGGGTTCGGCTGCCGTTGCCGGCTTCGTACAAAGAGAATTTGATGGAAGATGAACCGCTATTCAGAACCAAAACCGGCAAGGAAGACATGAATGACGAACCTCTCGAAAAAAAGCGGAGCTAGCGGGGTCAGCGGAGTCAGGTTGAAGCATCGGTGCTGACGGCCGTTTTTCTAACTCCGCTAACCGCGCCAGCGCCGCTAACACCGCTGTCTTATTCGTGCCACCGCCAATTTTTGATTTCGGGCAAATCGTCTCCGTTTTCAGCGACGTAGAGCTTATGGCGCTGGATCGCCTCGGAGTACCACTGCTGCGTGGCATTAATTTGCGAAGCCAGCCTTGGCACGCGGCGCACCACGTCAAGCGTCAGCTGGAAACGGTCGATGTTGTTGAGGACGCACATGTCGAACGGAGTGGTGGTGGTGCCTTCCTCCTTGTATCCGCGCACATGCAGGTTGTCGTGGTTGTGGCGCCGGTAGGTAAGGCGGTGAATCCCCCACGGGTAGCCATGAAAGTTGAAAATGGTGGGGGTGGCGGGAGGAAAGATTTTGTCGTATTCCTCGTCGGGCAGGCCATGCGGATGCTCGGACTGCGGTTGCAGCGCCATCAAATCGACCACGTTGACGGTGCGGATGCGCAGGCCGGGAATGCGCTGGCGCAAGATGGTGACGGCCGCGAGAGCTTCGATGGTGGGCACGTCGCCGCAGCAGGCCATCACGACGTCGGGATTGCCGGCATCGTTCGACGCCCACTGCCAGATGCCCAGCCCGGTGGTGCAGTGGGCCACCGCCTCGTCCATGGTGAGCCACTGCGGGGAGGGCTGCTTGCCGGCCACAATCAGATTGATGTAATTGCGGCTGCGCAGGCAGTGATCAGTCACCGACAGCAGCGTATTGGCGTCGGGGGGAAGGTAAATGCGCACCACGTCGGCTTTCTTGTTCACCAGGTGATCGATAAATCCGGGATCCTGGTGCGAGAAGCCGTTGTGATCCTGCCGCCACACGAGCGAGCTGAGCAGATAGTTGAGCGAGGCGATGGGCTTGCGCCAGGGAAGCTGCCGCGTGGTCTTGAGCCACTTGGCGTGCTGATTGGCCATGGAGTCGATGATGTGAATGAACGCTTCATAGCAGTTGAAGAGGCCGTGTCGGCCAGTGAGCAGGTAGCCTTCGAGCCATCCTTCGCACAAGTGCTCGCTGAGCACCTCCATCACCATGCCGGTGGGCGACAGATTTTCATCCACGGGTAATGTCGCCTCAAGCCATCTCTTGCCGGTTCCCACGATTACATCGTCGAGGCGGTTGGAGGCTGTCTCGTCGGGGCCGAAGACGCGGAAGTTCTTCTGATCGAGGTTGGCTTGCATCACGGCGTGCAAGAAGCGGCCCATCACGCGCGTCGCTTCGACATCCTGCTGGCCGCGGCCTTCGATCTTCACCGCGAAATCGCGGAAGCTCGGCAAGTTAAGCGGCTTCAGCAACAGTCCGCCGTTGGCGTGGGCGTTGATGCCCATGCGCAGGCGGCCCTTGGGTGCGATTTCGGCCAGGTCGGGGCGCAGCCGTCCCTTGCCGTCGAACAATTCCTCCGGCTTGTAGCTGCGCATCCAGTCTTCGAGCTGGCGCAGGTGCTGGGGCTTTTCGCGCAGTTCGGCCAGCGGCACCTGGTGGGCACGCCAGGTGTTCTCCACCGGCTTGCCATCGACGAATTTTGGTCCGGTCCAGCCCTTGGGCGTTTTCATGATGAGCATGGGCCAGGCGGGCAGATCCTTTGAGCCTTCTTCGCGCGCGGCTTTCTGGATGGCGGCGATGCGATCGAAGATGCTATCGAAGACAGCCGCGGCTTTCTGATGCATGACCATGGGGTCGTCGCCTTCGAGCGTATAGGGCTCGTAGCCGTAGCCGCGCATCAGCTCTTCGAGCTCGGGGTGCGGAATGCGCGCCAGGACCGTGGGGTTGGCGATCTTGTAGCCGTTGAGGTGCAGGATGGGCAGGACGGCGCCGTCGGTGGAGGGATTGAGGAATTTGTTGGAGTGCCAGCTTGTGGCCAGGGGCCCGGTTTCGGCTTCGCCGTCTCCGACCACGCAGGCCACAATCAGATGGGGGTTGTCGAAGGCCGCGCCATAGGCGTGGACGAGGGAGTAACCTAATTCTCCGCCTTCGTGAATGGAGCCGGGGGTTTCAGGCGCGACGTGGCTGGGAACGCCATAAGGCCAGCTGAATTGGCGGAAGAGGCGCTTGATTCCGTCCTTATCCTGCCCTATATAAGGATAGATTTCGGAGTAGGTGCCTTCGAGATAGGTATTGGCGACAAGCGCCGGACCGCCGTGGCCGGGACCGATGAGATAGAGCATGTCGAGCTCGCGCTCACGGATAATGCGGTTCCATTGGACGTAGAGAAAATTGAGGCCGGGCGTGGTGCCCCAATGACCCAGCAGGCGGGGTTTGACGTCGTCGAGCGTCAAAGGGCGCTCAAGGAGGGGATTGTCTTTCAGGTAGATTTGGCCGACGGAGAGATAGTTGGCCGCACGCCAATAGGCGTCCATTTTGGCAAGCATTTCAGAGCTGAGAGGGCCCTGAATCGCGGTATCGATTGTGGCGCTTTCGATCATGGCGCACCTCGCGAAGGGGAATTTGCGTGCTGAGTCAAGCGTAGCAGCCGGTGCAGAGGCTCCGGGTGACTAGTGTCACATATTTGTGATGTCGCAAATGTGAATTGGAGACGATATGGCACGAAGGCGCAAATCGGGCCGGGCCGGCCATTGGCAATCAAAAATGCCGCTTCAGCTTGAGAATCTGCGATTCGAATCCATACCAAAGCGCTGCGGCAACCAGCGTGGCCACGGCGAGGCGGAGCGCGACAACGGCAAGGCTGCCCCTGATGCCGTAGGGATCCATGGCGCGATCGAAGTTGCCGAGAAAGATGAAGACCGCAATGTGCGTCATATAGAGGCCGTAGCTGACGCGGCCGTAGAAGGCCAGCGGTCCCCGGCCCAGCGCGGCATGCAGGGGGGTGCTTGAGCCGCTGGTGACGAGGAAGGAGAGCACGATGCCGGCGAAGCCCAGGGCCAAAGCGGAATCGAGAAACGCCGTGCCGCCGGCGATGGTGGCAGCGGACAGGATGCCGAGCACGAATGCGGCGAGGCCGAGGGAGAGCCAGGTGCGGCGCTGAAATTTGAGGGTGTGCAAGCCAATGGCGAGCAAGCTTCCCCAGGCAATGCCGTCAAGATGGATGAGCGTGTGCGTGGGCGTGAGCCAGTGGGGATGGAGGATGCGGAGGAGCGGACAGCCGACGAGTGCGGCAACGAGGACTGCGGCGAGCATCCACAGCCGGCGCAGCCAGCGCACCAGCGGCGCCCAGACGAAGTAGTACTGTTCTTCAATGGCCAGCGCCCAAGTGGGGCCGAGGGCGGGCGGCAAGGCGAGGGGAAACAGGTTCTGCACGCAGAGGAGGTAGGCCCACCACGGTGCGGTTTTGATGGCGCCCCAAACGCTGGGCCCGATGAACCACGGCGCGTTGAGGTAGACAACGGCGAGCACCAGCAGATAAACCGGCCAGACGCGCAGCACGCGCCGCGCATGAAAGTTGTGAAGGAAATGCGGCTTGTCGCGCGTGGCGAGGAGGATGGAGGTGATGAGGAAGCCGCTGAGAACGAAGAAGACGATGACTCCGGCCCATCCCCAAAGCGATGCGCCGTAGAGCCAGGTTCTCTGGAGCCGCGGATGACAGTGATAGAGAAACACTGCCAGAATGGCGAGGCCGCGCAGGCCATCGAGTTCGGGAAGGTAGCTAGGCAGCCAGGTTGGGCGTTGGATGGGCAAGAAACCAGCTTAAGGCATCGGACGAGACATGCGTGCTCCATTGCGAGGACATTGCCTGAGCGCGGTCAGTACTGCCAAGCCGTGATCCGCGGTGCCGAAAGGCACAATCCGCCGAGACGAGAGTTCCATCATTCGATCAACTTCCGAGTGCGATGCCCTGCCTTTATCCCGCCGCCAACTGCTTGGCGCGCTCGGTGGCGCGCATCACGGCCTTGATGAGCGTCACGCG
>JASHQH010000226.1 GCA_030037635.1 Acidobacteriaceae bacterium | reverse complement strand
CCCCCGATTTACACAGGCGTCCGCCCCACAATTCGGAGCGATACTGTCTGCATGGCTACCATGGCAACCCAAGGCCTTGACGTCCTTTATTCCCGCCAGCAGATCGCCGAACGCGTTGCCGAAATGGGCGCGCAAATCACGCGCGACCTGAACGGAGAAAAGCTGGTGATGGTCGGCGTCCTCAAAGGCGCTGCATTTTTTCTGGTCGACCTGTCGCGCACCATCCAGGCCGACGCCACCTTTGACTTTGTGGCCGTTTCCAGTTACGGCAGCGGGCAGCGCTCCTCAGGCGCGGTGAAGGTCATTAAGGACCTGGACCAGCCCATCGAGGGCAAGAACGTGCTGATTGTCGAAGACATTCTCGACACCGGGCTTACGCTCGCCTACCTGCGCAAGCTGTTTCTGCAGCAGCATCCCAAAACCCTGCGCATCGCGACGCTTCTCGACAAACCTTCGCGGCGCATTGAGAAGATCGACGCCGATTACGTGGGTTTTTCCATCCCCAACCTGTTTGTGATTGGCTACGGCATGGATTATGGGGAGCGCTACCGGAACCTTCCCGACATCTGCATTCTGCCGCCTGGCCAGCCGGAAAACAGGCTATAGAAAACAAGGACCAGGCTAACTGAGGGCCGGCATTGCACTTGCGTTCCACAGCGGCACCCTGTCGACGCGCCGCTCGATTTTGCATCTATTCATTTGGCTCCGGGTTCGGCCAAGTCGTATACTCATCTCCCGGAGCGTGCGGATGAACTGCCTCAAAGAGCAGAATCCGTCGCTGCAAGTTAGGAGCACTTCCCCATGAACGCCACCATCCCGATCCGGGAGTCTGACCTGGATTTTGACAATGGGACCTTCGATTCCAGCGCTTTTGCCGCCCGAACTCTCGCCAGCTGGCAGAATCTCGCCGCAGCTCTGGACCATACCCTGCTGGAACCGGGCGCCACGCGAGAGCAGGTCGAACGCCTCTGCGCTGAAGCCGCCCACTACCGCTTTGCGTGCGTCCTTGTCCATCCCGTGTGGGTGTCAACGGCGGTAAACTTCGTTGCCGGCGCAAGCATCCCGGTGGGAGCTGTCATGGGTTTCCCGCATGGTGCTTCCCTCGTCTCCACATTGCGCCAGGAAGCCGCCGCACTCACCCGGCTTGGAGCGCGAGAACTGGAAATGGTGCTGCCTGTCAGCCAGCTCAAGAGCGGAAACCATGGGGCGGTCGAAAACGCCGTCCGCGCCGCTGCCCATGTTGCTCATCTTCAAGGCGCGCTGCTCACGGTTACCCTCGACACCGGCCTTCTGGCCATGAATGAGAAGCTGCGCGCCGCCGAGATCGCGATTCAGGCAGGTGCTGACTTCATCAAGAACTCCCGCGAGCCCTCGACCAGCGGCGCAATCGCAGCCGATGCCGCGCTCATGCGGGGCGTGGCCGGAGCGCGCTGCGGCATCAAGGCCAGTGGCGGCGTAACCGCTCTCGAGCAGGTCCGTGCCCTGCTCGAAGCCGGCGCCAACCGCATTGGCTCTTCAGCCTCCGTGGCCATCGTGCGCGAGCTGGGGGCGGAGTAAAGCAGGGAACAGGCAACAGGGAACAGAAAACGGGTTGGCGTTGTTGCCCCACCTGCAGCAAGACTCTGTATGGTCGAATGCTCGAGGGGGTCGAGCGCCCCAAGCAAAGTTCATTCTCTGAAGAAGCGTCCCCGCAAAGCTCTTTGTTCCCTGTCGCCCGTTTCCTGCTCCTTGGTCCCTTGGTCCCTGTCTTGTATCATTCCCTTCGATCCTTTTATGAGCGATACGCCGCCGTCTCCGCCAGCACGGCACGAATTCGAGGGTGATTACCGCCCCGCGGAGCCCGCGCATCTCGACCCCATCAATGCCCGCATCGAGCCCGCCGATTTCGCTTATCTGATGCGCCTGACCGATGCGCTCAACACCACGCTCGACCTGCAAACTCTGCTCACCCGCACCTCGGAGCTGGTTCGCGCCGTCATCAACTACCGCATCTTTGCCATCTTCCTGCTCAACGACCGCACCAGCGAACTGCGCATGCGCTTCCAGATCGGCCACACTCCGCAAACAGAGCGCACTCGCGTTCCTGTCGGCAAAGGCGTCGTCGGCCAGGTGGCGCTTACCCGCCAGCCGATTCTTCTCAACGACGTTTCCGCCGCCGACTACTACGTGGCCGCGAATCCCGACGTGCGTTCCGAGCTGGCTGTGCCCCTGATCGCCAGAAACCGGCTGATCGGCGTGATGGATATCGAGAGCGAGCAGGCCGATTTCTTCCGCCCCGAGCATCTCCACGTGCTCACCATGACCGCTTCGCGCATTGCCCAGGCTATTGAAAACGCCCGCCTCTACGCGCGCATCTCGCGCCAGGCGCAGACGCTCGAGGTCCTGAATGAAATTGCCGTCGAGCTGGCTTCCATCCTCGAGCTCAATCCCCTGCTCGAGCGCATCGGCCAGCTCCTGCGCCGGCTCATCGATTACCAGATGTTCAGCATCCTGCTTCTCGACGAGAAAGGCGAGACGCTGATCACGCGCTATTCCTGGCGCTTCGGCTACGCGCATGCGCCCATGCGCCGCATCCCCACCAGCAGCGGCCTGGTGGGCGCCGCGGTGCGCGAGTGGCGCACCATCAACGTCCCCGACGTCAGCAAGGATCCACGCTATCTGCCCATGAATCCTGAAACGCGCTCCGAGCTGATCGTTCCACTGTTTTACAAGGGCCGCGTCATCGGCGTGCTCGATCTGGAGCACACGCGCCCGAACTTCTTCAACGAAGAACATGAACGTATGCTGAGCACCCTGGGCTCGCAGATTGCCATTGCCATTGAGAATGCCCGCCTCTATCAGGCCGTCAGCCGCCAGGAGCGGCAGCTCGAGCGCGACATCGCTATGGCGCGCGAAGTGCAGCTCCGCCTGTTGCCGCCCGAAGCCCCTTCGCATCCCCACGCCGACATGGCCGTGCGCTTTCTGCCCGCGCGCACCATCGGCGGCGACCTTTACGACTTTCTCGACTACGGAGCAGGCCGTTCGGCCATCGTCCTCGGCGACGTCAGCGGCAAAGCGGCGCCCGCCGCTCTTTTTGCCGCGCT
>JASHQH010000004.1 GCA_030037635.1 Acidobacteriaceae bacterium | reverse complement strand
CTCTTCCTGCGCAGCCCGCGCGCTTCTCTCATCCCCAGTGTCGCCGTGCCCGTTTCTCTCATCGGCACCTTCGCAGCCATGTATCTTTTCGGCTTCACGCTGGACAACCTGTCGCTCATGGCGCTCACCATCGCCACCGGCTTCGTGGTTGACGACGCGATCGTGGTCATGGAGAACATCACCCGGCACATTGAGGGTGGCATGGAACCCTTTGCCGCCGCCATGAAGGGCGCCCAGGAGATCGGATTCACCGTTTTCTCCATTAGCATGTCGCTGATTGCCGTTTTCATTCCCATTCTGATGATGGGCGGTATTATCGGGCGGCTCTTCCGGGAATTCGCAATGACGCTTGCCACAGCAATCGTCATTTCCATGATCATTTCGCTCACCACAACCCCCTGCATGTGCGCGCACGTGCTTAAACAGCGCAAGGAGGAAGAGAGACACAATTGGCTCTATCGAGCCAGCGAAAACGCGTTCGACGGCATGATCTGGATCTATCGCCGTTCCCTCACCTGGGTCCTGGATAATCCCGGATTGGTTTTGATCGTTCTCCTGCTTACCATCGCTCTCAACGGCCTGGTGCTTTATAGGATCCCCACGGGATTCTTCCCGCAACAAGACACCGGTGTCATCATGGGCCAGATTCAAGGTCCGCAGGATGCGTCCTTCCCCTTCATGGATTTCTCCACTATTTCGCTGGTGAACGTGGTCAAGAGCGATCCTGCCGTGGCCCACGTTTTGTCTTACACCGGCAACGGCAACCAGGGCTTCATGTTCATGGCGCTGAAGCCGCTAGGCAGCAGTTGCAAGGAAGGCCCCAAATGTTCGGTGCGGCAGACTTCGGCCATGGACGTGATCAACCGTCTGCGACCCAAGATGAACCGGCTTCCGGTCGCATCTGCCTTCCTGCAGCCGGCGCAAGACCTCCGCATCGGGGGACGCGGCGGCGGAGCACTGTATCAGTACACGATTCAATCCGACAACATCACCGACTTGGCGCATTGGGGCCCCATTGTGCTCGAGAATATGACCAAGCTTCCTGACCTGACGGACGTGAATACCGACCAGCAGAACCAAGGGCTTGAGGAGCTGCTCAATTACGACCGCATTACGGCGGCGCGGCTCGGACAAACAGCGCAATCCATCGATAGCTCGCTCTGCAACGCCTTTTGCCAGTCTGAGGTCTCGGTCATCTACACGCAGCTCAACCAGTATTACGTGGTGATGGAAGTGGCGCCGCCCTATTGGCAGGACCCGACGCAGCTCAAGAATATCTACTTCAGTTCAGGCAGTTCCTCGAGCGGCGCGGGATTGAATCAGGTATCGCCCCTGGCCAGCATATTGAAGCCGCAAACCAATACCACGCCGTTGCAAGTGGCCCACACCGGGCTCTTCCCTTCCGTAACCTGTTCCTTCAACATGCGCAATGGAGCCTCGCTCAGCGACGCAGTGCGTGAAGTCGATCAGATGGAGCAACGACTGGGACTCCCCGGGACAGTGCGTGGATTTTTTGCTGGCACCGCCCAGGCCTACCAGCAATCGCTGTCGACGGAGCCGATATTGATCATCACCGCATTGCTCTCTGTATTTATCGTGCTGGGTATTCTCTACGAGAGCCTCATTCACCCTCTGACCATCATTTCCACGCTGCCATCTGCCAGCGTCGGAGCCATGCTGTCTCTGATGCTGTTCAAGATGGACCTCAACGTCATCTCCATCATCGGCATCATCCTGCTCATCGGCATTGTGAAGAAAAATGCCATTATGATGATCGATTTCGCCTTGCAGGCCGAGCGCGTCGAAGGTAAAACCACCCGCGACGCCATTTTCAGCGCCTGCATGTTGCGCTTCCGCCCCATCATGATGACCACGATGTCGGCAATTTGCGGCGCGCTGCCGCTGGCTTTCGGTACCGGGACCGGTTCGGAATTGCGCAAACCTTTGGGCATCACCATTGTGGGCGGGTTGGTTCTGAGCCAGATGCTCACCCTCTACACCACGCCTGTCATTTACCTGTATATGGACCGGCTCCGCCTGCGCGCGCTCGGTCGAACGCACGATAAGCTGCCGCAAGTGGCGGAAGGCACCGCAGTGTAATACGGGAAAGATCATGAACCTAATTGAGACAAAGATACGAATCCATTGCACATGCGCCCGCACCGTGCTCGCTCTTTCCATCCTGCTGGGGGGATGCCGCGTCGGCCCTCCCTATCAGGCCCCGGCCCCGCCCACCGTCACCGCTCCCAACTACAAGGAATCGACGGTGAACTTCCACGATACCGAAGGCTGGAAGGTGGCCAGCCCACAGGACGCCATGATCCGCGGTAATTGGTGGGAAGTGTTCCAAGATCCCGAGCTGAACGCGCTCGAAGAGCAGCTCAACATTAACAACCAGAACCTGAAGGAATATTTCCAGAATTACATGGCGGCACGCGCCGAGATCGCCGAAGCGCGCTCCCAGTACTGGCCGACCATTACCGCCGCTCCCTCGTGGAGCCGGTCGAGGAGTTCGAGCACGCTGAGTAATTCGTCGCAGGCCAACACCGGAAAGGCAACGACATTGTGGACCGCGCCCATCGACGTTTCATGGACGCCGGACTTCTGGCAGAAGATCCGCAACGAGGTACGCGAGGCCCAGTATGCAGCGCAAGTGAGCGAAGCCGATCTCGAAGTCGAGAAGCTTACCGAGCAAGCCAGCCTGGCGGAGTATTTCTTTGAGATCCGCGGCCAGGACATGTTGCAGAAGATTCTCGATGAAACGGTGGCGGCCGACCAGAAGTCGCTGGACTACAACCAGGCGCAGTACGACACCGGCGTGGGCGACTACATCTCAGTGGCCGAGGCCAAAACCACCCTCGAAGCGGCGGAAGCAACCGCGGTGAGTGTGGGCCTTTTGCGCGCGCAGTACGAGCACGCCATCGCGATGCTGCTGGGTAAGATCCCGACGGACTTTTCCATTCCCGTCAAACCCATGCTCTACACGGCGCCGCCCATTCCCACCGGCGTGCCTTCCCAGCTCGTCGAGCGCCGGCCCGACATCGCGGCCGCCGAGCGCACGCTTGCCGAAGAAAACGCAATCATCGGCATCGGGTACGGTGCCTTTTTCCCGCAAGTGACCATCAGCGCCAGCGGGGGATTTGAAAGCTCCACACTGTCAAACCTGTTTAGCTGGCCAAGCCGCTTCTGGTCCCTTGGACCGTCGGTTTCGCAGGTGATTTTCGATGGATGGCTCTATCAAGCCGAGCTGCACCAGTATGTCGCTACCTACAATGCTGACCTCGCCACCTATCGCCAGACCACGCTCACGGCTTTCCAGCAGGTCGAAGATTATTTGGTGGCGACCCGCAATTACTCGCAACAGATCATCCGGCAACAACAGGCGGTCAAGGACTCTCAGGATTACCTCAACCTGGAGTTGGTGCGCTATAACACCGGCGTCGACCCCTACGTCGATGTCGTGATTGCGCAGACTACGCTCCTGACCAATCAGGAGACGTTAAACAGCCTGCAGGTGAGCGAAATGACCTCAGCCGTAGAACTGGTGCAGGCGTTGGGCGGAGGATGGGACCGGTCCCAGCTTCCCACCCCGGCGCAGGTCGGTGCCAAAACCACGAAGGCCGACTACACGCTGCAACATTAGG
>JASHQH010000225.1 GCA_030037635.1 Acidobacteriaceae bacterium | reverse complement strand
ACGACTGCAGATCAAGCCAGGTGATCGGTTCAAGTTCTTCTTCCACCCAGACGGTGTGATCATTCTGCCCAAGATTCCTACCAAACGCCTCAAGGGCAGCGTTCCTAAGCTGGCACGATCGGTCTCTCGCAAAGAGATTGATAGCGCGATTGAGGCCGGTGCCACGGAGAGATTTCGGCGGGAGAAATGATCGCTCTTGATACGAACGTCGTTTTGCGGTATTTGGTACAAGACGATCCGACGCAGTCGCGCAAGGCGACTGAGATCATCGAGCGCCGCCTGACCAGGCAGGATCCTGGATTTGTCAGTCTCGTGTGCACACTGGAAATCGTTTGGGTTCTTGGCAGTTTATACAAGCGCTCACCTTGGGAAATCTCCGACCACCTCGAAATGATATTGGCGGCCGACACCATTCAGGTTCAAAACGAGCAGGAAGTCTATCAAGGTGTCATTGCGCTCAGAAACGGAACCGGGACGTTCGAAGATGCTCTGATTGGCGGTTTAGGCGTCTGGTGGGGTTGCTCAGCAACTCTGACGTTTGACCAAAACGCTGCGAAACGTCTGAATGGGTTTCAACTTATCTAACCCACTGGTCCGTGCATGGGGCGAGTTGGCATGCTCATAATCGCCCAGACAATGGTTGATTATCGGCCGGAATATGGTTGATATGAACGGACCACTAAGCGCCTTCTTGCCGGTCCTTTGCGGCAAACTCCTGGAGATCCGTACATCAAGAAATCCTCCCAATATTCTGTGCTTCTATGCAACTTGAGGAGGAACGCCTGCCGCAGCGGATTCGCAGCAGGAGAGGCAGAACAAAGAGAGCAATGAACAATTCCCTACCATGCGGACCATAGCCGGTTTATCGGGACCGCATGCAAATTGGCCGCGAACGGTATAACCTCGGCTCCTGAATAGAGCACGACGCCTCTGGTCCAGTTTTTCCCAACGGCGCTCGCCAGCGCTTGCAATCCGCGCACGTCATTGCTTCCCAGCGTAGCTGCTGCCTTCACTTCAATTCCCGCCACTTTGCCGGTGCGATCCTCCAGCACGAAATCGACTTCTTGGCCGGAAGCTGTCCGCCAGTAAAACAGCTCGGAACTGATTGCGCTCCAGCTGCACTGTTTGCGCAACTCCATTAGGACGAAGTTCTCGAGCACACCACCTGCCAAACTTCGTTCTGTCTGCAGACGGTCGACAGTAGCGCCGAGCGTGTGAGCCAATAGACCGCTGTCGTTGAGGTAGACCTTGGGAGTCTGAATGACACGCTTGCCTAAGTTCCGGCCCCAAGGGCGCAAGAGTTGCACTAAGAATGTCCCCTCCAACAGGGCGAAATAGCGCTTCAGCGTGGTTTGGGGGAGCCCCATGGTGCGCGACAGGTCGGCAAGATTGAGCAAGCTGCCTGCGCGGGTAGCAACGACCGAGAGCAGACGAGGAATTGCCGTGACATCGGCGATGCTGGCTAGCTCGCGAATATCGCGCTGCAGCATCGTCATCACGTAGGACTCGAACCATGCTTCGCGCCGCGCAGGGTTGTGACGGGCGACGGCGGGCGGATAGCCGCCTGTCACTATGATCTCAAGCAATTTTCCCCAGGAGATCCGGGGCTGTTTGCCCGACCAGTTTGCATGATTCCTCTGAAAAAGTATCTCGACGAAGTTGTCCCTCACTCCGCGAAGCTCTCCCTGGGAAAACGGCCACAGAGTAAGAACCTCCATGCGTCCGGCCAGCGACTTGGAGAGTTTAGGCAAGAGCATCACATTCGCCGAGCCGGTCAGCAGAAACAGTCCTGGGCGACGATCCCGATCAATGGCAGTCTTGATCACAGGGAAAAGCTCTGGAACGTGCTGAACCTCATCCAGTGTGACGGGCAGCTTCAGGCCGGCAATGAAGCCGACGGGATCGTGTCGGGCAGCGGCAAGAAGACCCGGATCGTCGAAGGTCAGATATTGTCGGTTTTCCCGCCCCACATCCCCTGATTGGACAAGAGTGCTCTTCCCCGTCTGGCGAGCCCCGTTGATCAGAACGGCTGGGGTGTCGGAGAGGGCTTCTCGCAACGGAACGGCAAGAAAACGCTTAATCATACGCTCATATTCAACCATATCATGGCTGATAATCAACTATTGTATGGTTGATTATCAGCCGTAACGGGTTGATGTGAACGGATCATTGAGCGTCCTCTTGGCGGTCCGTTGCGGCTAGCTTCCTGGAGGGCCGTGCACCAGGAAATCCTCCCAATTGATGCCATGAATTCGGTGCCTCTGCGCAATTGCTTCGCTCCCGCGCGCGTGTGGGGAGAGGCGGATCGAGCCTTCTTGACTTAAAGTATCTTATATTTTATCGTAAAGCTGATAAGGTGTCTTATAAATGACCGTATCCAATGGAGGCTCGACCATGTTGACTCAGCCTATTCCGGTTACTCGCGCCCTGCGAAAGCTGGGGCATGACATGAAGGATGCGCGGAGGCGTCGGCGCATTGCCATCGCTATCGCGGCCGAGCGTGCGTCGATCAGCAAGCCTACCCTTCTTCGGATAGAGCGCGGCGACCACCGGGTTTCTATCGGCAGTTACGCGACGGTTCTGTTTGTCCTGGGGCTGGCGGACCGGCTGGCGAATATCGCCGATGTGCGCAACGACCCCGTCGGCCTTCAACTTGAGGAAGAACACCTGCCACAGCGGATTCGCAGCAGGCAAAACCGAAGGAAGAGTGCGTAATGGACAGGGAAGCGCTCGTCTATGTCGATCTCGGCCGCAAGCCTCGATTAGTGGGGCGGCTGTGGGGACGCGTGCGCAAGGACCGCGAGAGCGCCACCTTCGAATATGACCCGGCATGGCTCGAGAATCCCTCGCGCTTCTCACTGGAACCCGCGTTACAACTCGGTCCCGGCCCGTTTCATACATCGGGCGACCTGCCAATGTTCGGTGCCATCGGCGACTCGGCGCCGGATCGCTGGGGCAGGGCCCTGATGCGTCGGATGGAACGCCGGAGAGCCGAGCGCGAGAAAACGGCACCGCGTACTTTGAGGGAGATCGATTACTTACTCTTCGTCGACGACGAGACGCGGCAGGGGGCGTTGCGTTTCGCGGAGCGCGAAGGCGGACCATTCGTTCGCGAAGAGGATCCGAAACGCATCCCGCCGATCATAGGGCTGCCGAAACTGCTTTCGGCATCACAGCGTGTTATTGAAGAGAAGGAAACGGACGACGATCTGCGGCTCTTGATCGCCCCTGGTTCATCGCTGGGCGGCGCCCGTCCGAAGGCCTCGGTTCGGGACAAGGACGGTCAACTGGCTATCGCCAAGTTTCCGCGCAAGGACGACGAAATCAACACGGTGGCCTGGGAACGGGTGGCCTTGTCTCTGGCTGACAAGGCAGGGATCGTGGTTCCCTCGGTACAGTTGGTAGGGGTAGCCAAGAAGCCTGTTCTTCTATTGCGCCGCTTTGACCGGCAGGGAACGCTGCGCATTCCCTTCCTCTCGGCAATGAGCATGCTTGGGGCGAGGGACCAGGAGCCGAGAAGCTATCTGGAAATTGTGGACGCCTTGCGCCGGCATGGAGCCTCACCGAAAGAAGACATCGAGGCGCTCTGGCGTCGACTTGTATTCAACATTCTCATCTCCAATACGGATGACCATTTGCGCAATCACGGCTTCCTCTATGAAGGACCGGCGGGATGGCGTCTCTCGCCTGCATATGACCTCAATCCGACCCCGGTCGATCTCAAGCCCCGCGTTTTGTCGACGATGATAACGGAGGATGATTCAACAGCATCGCTCGAGCTGGCGATGGAGGTTGCAGGCTATTTTGAGCTGAATGCGGCGAGAGCGAAGTCCGTCTCAATCGAAGTGGCGCAATCGGTGGCAATGTGGCGCAGGGACGCTCTTCGCTATGGATTGAGCAAAGCAGAAATTGACCGCATGTCGTCCGCCTTTGAACATCATGACTTGAAGCAGGCTTTGGGCAAATAGCGAGGCGAGAATTTAGGTTCTTGAAGCGGCGGGAATAGCGAAACTCGACGAAGCACACTGCAGGTGCTTTAGGGGTTGAGCTGTATTAAAAGGTATAGGTTTGGGCACAGCCGGATCGAGAAGATTCGGCTATTCATTCTGTGGGGTTTAGGCGGCGGGTTTTTCGAGGCCTTTTGGCACAGGGCTGGCGAGGGGCTTTTTCTCGCACAGGACGCGACGCACCGTGGTCCGTGAGATGCGGTAGGTGCGGGCGATCTGGCCCAGGCTCTGACCGCGGCGGCGATCTTCGAGGATCGCCTCGCGGTCGAGCACGAGCGCGGGCCGGCCGATGGCGCGGCCTTCGAGC
>JASHQH010000224.1 GCA_030037635.1 Acidobacteriaceae bacterium | reverse complement strand
AAAATTGTATGGCCGGCATCACCCGAAAAATCGCTGCGGCAATTTCCTTCCTGGCACTCAGCATTGCCGGTCTGCCGCCGCTCCCCGCGCAAAACTCGAGCAAGCCAGCCAACGCTTCAGCCGCGACCAATCCCCCGCAGGGGTCCCAGGTCACGTCGACGCCGCAAGGCGGATTTACGCTCAAGGCTCATGCTGAGCTGGTCTTGACCAACGTGGTGGCGCGCGACGCCAAAACGGGCGAACTGGTGAAGGGCCTTAAGCAGAGCGACTTCAAAATCTACGAGAACGGCAAAGAGCAGACCATCGACACTTTCGACTTCGAGAGCGTGGACATGGCTGCGCCGCTCAAAGAAGACACGGTGAGCGGGCTGGCCGCCGGCCCCGCAGGCAGTAAGGCGGTGGTGGTGGCCAAACCCGAGGAGCTGCGCAACCACCGGCTCATCGTCATGTTCTTCGACTTGACCTCGATGCAGCCTGAAGACCTGGAGCGCGCCGTGGACGCGGCGCAGGCCTTCTTGAAAACCAAGCTGCAGCCGGCTGACCTGGTGGCGCTGGTTTCCCTCGGCGACACGCTCAGCGTGGACCAGGACTTTACCGCCGACAAGGATGCGCTCATCCGCGAAGTGGGCGTTTACAACGGCACCGAGGGACAGGGCTTTGCGCAAGGCGCCAACGCCAACTCCAATCAGGTGGAAGACACTACCGGCTACACGCCCGACGAAAGCGAGTACAACGACCTCAATACCGACCGCGAGCTGTTCGCGTTGCGTGCCATCTCGCAATCGCTATCGAGAATCAACGAGAAAAAGTCTCTGCTCTACTTCTCAGGCGGCATCTCGCGCGATGGCATTGAAAATGAAGCTTCGCTGCGCGCGGCCATCAACGCCGCGGTGCGTGCCGACTTGGCCGTCTACAGCGTGGACGCGCGCGGGCTCCAGGCCATCGGGCCGCTGGGCGATGCGTCTACCGGCAGCCTGCGCGGCACAGGCGGCTATAACGGCGCCGCGCTGACGAACAACATGCAAGAGAACTTCGCCACGCAGGAAGTGATGGCCACGCTCTCCAGCGATACCGGCGGCAAGGCCTTCTTTGATTCCAACGATTTCATGCCCGCTTTCCTGCAAGTCCAGAAGGACACGTCGGCCTACTACGCCATCGGTTTCCACTCCACCAACCCGGCGCGCGACGGCAAGTACCGCAAGCTCATGGTGAAAATCGACAAGCCGGGAATCAAGCTTGAATACCGCCCCGGCTACTACGCGCCCGCTGACTTCAAGCACTCGGGCAAGGAAGACCGCGAGCAGGAACTCGAGGATCAGCTGGCCAGTGACCTGCCCGCCACAGACATCGCCGTCTACATGGACGCCATGTACTTCCTCCTCGACGCTAACCGCTTCTTCATGCCGGTTTCGCTGGTCGTGCCCGGCTCCCAAATCCCGTTTGTGAAGGGCGGCGACAAGGACAAGGCAACGATTGACATCATCGGCGCGGTGATCGACGAAAACAAGCGGCCCGTGGGCCGCGTCCGCCAAACCGTGCCGCTCAAGTTGGACGCAGCTTTGCAGGCGCGCCAGAAAAACATCGAATACACCACCAGCTTCGATCTGCCTCCGGGAAAATATCAGATCAAATTCGTGGTGCGCGAAAACGAAACCGGGCGCATGGGCTCGTTTATCGCCGAGGTGTCGCTGCCCGACATGAAGAAGGTTCCGCTCAAGATCAGCTCCATTGTGCTGGCTTCGCAGCGGACCGCGAGCAAGAAACAGGACCCGCTGGTGCACGACGGCCAGGAGTACGTGCCCAACATCAGCCACGTTTTTCGCCAGGACCAGCACATGTACCTGCTCTACGAGGTCTACGATCCCGCAAAACAAAAGGCGGCGGAAAACCAGCCCAAGGCTCCGAAAGCAGAGATCAACCTGCTCAGCAGCCTGGAGCTGATTCAGGGTGCGGCCAAGGTTTACGAGACGCCGGTCGTGCAGGCGAAAGCCGTGAACGTGGAGGGCCGCGATGCCGTTTCGTTCGAGCTCGATGTGCCGCTGAGCGGGCTGAAGCCAGGCCAATATCTGTGCCAGCTTAACGTGATCGACGACGCCGCAGGCAGCTTCGCGTTCCCGCGCTTCGCGGTGCTGGTACGCGAGCCCGCGCCTGCGGCCGCGACCGCTCCTGGGACTGAGCCCAGCTCTACGCCCGCATCTACGCCGCCCGCGTCGCCCTCTACCGGCTCCGGCAGATTCTAGCCTCGGCACAAGGGACGTGCGAAAAACGCTCGGCCATCCTAAGCCAGTCCGCAGCGAGGCGCACGAGTCGAAGGTCCGCATTTGTCTTTGAATACGGCCCAGAATCAGATGCGGCGAGCGTCGACGCCCCGTGCAGGTCTTCTTTGATCAGGCGGCTTTCTTGATCAACCGGATAATCGCGACCAGGATGATCGCGCCACCAATTGCGACCAGGGTGCTGTAAATGAGTCTGCCGTGCGGGTCGAGTCCGAGGTGGTGCGCAATAGCACCGCCCACGAAGCCTCCGGCAATGCCCAGCAAAATGTCCACGAAGAACCCGTAGCCCGAGCCCTTCATGATCTTGCCGGTGAGCCAGCCTGCAATCAGGCCGCAAAGAAGCCAAAGGAGAATGCCCATGTTCCGCTCCCTTCGTGTCTGAAGTCACTGAATTCCTGCGGCATCGGCACCCAGGGAATGCCTCCGGGTTCGGAGGCCGGCGGCTGCCTGAAAACGCAGTTCCGGAGTTATACCATCCCCGGGCGTTGTTGAGCCACCGGAGAATTCGACAACCTGCGGGACTTCAAGGTCATTCCCCAGCCTGCGGACCCCGTGCAGGACCATCGTCGCCTTGGTAGGGACAGTGCCGGCATCCTGACCCGCAACAAGTTCCACGCTTGAGGTGATACGCGGCCGTGAACACAATATACGGCCCTTCGTAGTAATAGTCCTCAGGCTCCAGGCCGGGCGGCGGTTGCGGCGCGGGGGCAGAATCGCGGTCCATCCTTCTATTCTCGCGTGCGGGTGCCCCACCCTCACGGCGTTCTTGTTTTTGCCGTTAGGGTGGGGAGGCCCCACTGCCCCGATACAATCAACTCATGAACCCCTCCGCACGAGACCGCGCCCGCAAAATCAAGATCATTCTCTTCGACGTGGACGGCGTTTGGACCGACGGCACCATCTGGCTCGTCCCGGGTGCTGCGCACGGCAGCCTTTTGGAGGAGGTTCGCGGCAAGGAGACCATCGGCTTCGGCGTAAGTTCAGCCACCATGGTCGAAGCCAAGGGGTACAGCGCGCACGACGGCACAGCTATCTCGCTGGCGCGCATCGGTGGGCTCAAGTGCGGCATCATCACCAAACGCATTAGCGAAACCGTTGCCACACGCGCCGGCGACCTGAGACTCGAATTCGTCTACCAGGGTTGCGCGTTCAAGATGAAGGCCATCCGCGAAATCATGGAGAAATCCGGCGCAGCGCTCGACGAGATTTGTTATGTGGGCGACGACGTCATCGATCTGCCCGCCATGCGCGAAGTGGGTCTGGCCATCGCCGTGGCCAACGCGCGCGAGCGCGTAAAGGCCGAGGCGCACTACGTCACGCCCAACTCGGGCGGCTACGGCGCCGCGCGCGACGCCGTCGAGTTCATTCTCGAGGCCAAGGGCACGCTCGACCAGTGCATCAACGCGTACATCGATGAGCGCAATCCCATCCCGCCGTCGATGGACATCGGCAAAGGCGGAGCCGATCCGAAGTAAGAATAAAACTTCGGGCGATCAACCCTAACGCTGTCATCCTGAGCGACCGAGCGTTGCGAGGGAGTCGAAGGATCTGCGTTGCTTTTTGGCCCTCGGCGGAGTTGATCGGTCACGATCGAAGAAGAACCCAGAATGGACGCGAAGAAAAAAGCCGTCATCCTCCTCAGCGGAGGCCTCGACTCGGCCACCGTGCTGGCCATCGCCAAGGCTGAGGGCTACGAACTCTACGCACTGTCGTTCTCCTACGGCCAGCGCCACGCGTGGGAGCTTGAAGCGGCCAAGCGCGTCGCCGCGTCCATCGGTGTGGCCGAACATCGCATCGCCCAGATCGATCTGCGCGCGTTCGGTGGCTCGGCGCTCACCGCGGACATTGCGGTTCCCAAGGGACGCGCGCCCGAAGAGATGACCCACGGCATTCCCATCACCTATGTGCCCGCGCGCAACACCATTTTCTTGAGCTACGCGCTGGCGTGGGCCGAGGTGCTGGGCGCAAACGACATTTTCCTGGGCGTGAACGCGCTCGATTACTCGGGTTACCCCGATTGCCGTCCCGAATACATCAGCGCCTTTGAGAAGATGGCCAATCTTGCCACCAAGGCCGGCGTGGAGGGCCGCCAGAAGCTGAAGATTCACACCCCGCTGATCGCCATGACCAAGGCGCAGATCATCGCCACCGGTATCGAGTTGGGCGTGGACTACGGGCTGACCAGCAGTTGCTACGACCCCTCGCCCAGCGGCGCACCGTGCGGACAGTGCGATTCGTGCCTTCTGCGCCAGAAGGGTTTTCGCGAGAACGGAATTGAAGACCCGCTGGTGAGAAGATAGCTCTCAGCCGTCAGCTCTCAGCCCGTTCGTGCCGGCCTGACGGCTTGGGTAGTTCCGCGATGAGCTAATCGCTGAGAGCTGATAGCTGAAAGCTGCCTCTATGTACGCCGTCAAAGAGATTTACTACACGCTGCAGGGCGAAGGCGCGCAAACGGGCCGCGCGGCGGTCTTTTGCCGTTTTGCGGGCTGCAACCTGTGGTCCGGCCGCGAAGCAGACCGCGCAGCCGCAATCTGCCGGTTTTGCGACACGGACTTTGCAGATACCGATGGGCCCGGAGGGGGAAGGTTCACGTCGGCTGAAGAGCTTGCTGACGCGATTGACGAGAAATGGCCGAACGGGCCTTCAATGGCGGGTCATCCTGAGCGGAGGCGCTCCCGCCCGTCGCGAGCGGCGCAGTCGAAGGACCTGCATTTGTCTTTTCCATTGAGAAGATTTGTCGTTTGCACCGGCGGCGAGCCGCTGCTGCAACTCGATGCGCCGCTGATCGATGCCCTGCACGCGCGCGCTTTCGAGATTGCCGTGGAGACGAACGGGACCGTTGCGGCTCCCCCAGGAATCGACTGGCTTTGCGTGAGCCCGAAAGCCGGTTCTACTCTCGTCCAAAAATCTGGCGACGAGCTGAAACTCATTTATCCGCAGTCCGGCGCCGATCCAGCCGCGTTCGAGGGCCTCGCGTTTTGCTACTTCTTTCTCCAGCCCATGGATGGCCCCCAGCGCGACCCCAACACGCATGCCGCGCTGCGCTATTGCCTCGATCACCCGCAGTGGCGGCTGAGCCTGCAAACGCACAAGTTTCTCGGAATTCCCTAGCGACAGGGAACAAGGCAACAAGGGGGCGAGGGAGCAAGAAATCCTGGCGCAAGGTGCACGCGGGTTCGGAGGCGCTCCGCGGTTCGGATCTTCTTACCGATCCCCGAGACCTGATCCCTGACCTCTGTCCTCCGCCTCCGCCAGCCATCCCCGCCGCAACTGCTCCGCCGGCACACTCGAAAGATACGGCTTGACGTCGAGCACCGGCGTGCCGTCGAGCATGTCCACGCCGCGCACGTGCAGCGCAGCTCCGTCGCGGCGCAGCAATTCCACGACCGTCAGGCCGATGGGATTGGGCCGGCGCGGCGAGCGCGTGGCGAAGACGCCATGCGGACGGCCCTTGTCGGTCGGCGGATGGGCGATCAAATCGTATCCCTCGGCGCGATCGAATTCCCAGACCACAAAAAGGTGCGAGAAGCCCTCGATATCGGCCAGACCCGGCTCGAACTCGCGCAGCAACTCGACAGCGCCCTCTGCGTCGTGTTTGGCGCCTAGCCCTTTGGGAATGGCTGAGGTCTCGTGATACGGGCTATGAATGAATCCGATGGGATGAGCGGTGAACATAGGCGATGCCTCTCCACTTTTCATCCTATGCCGCAGCCGAGCGACTTCGGAATCGGGAGGCAAAGAACTTAAACTGAGTTGAAGATCTGCGGCTCGCGGCCAAGGCGCTCGATCCCGCTGAAAAGACGTTCCGCAGATTTTCCGGAGGGAAAGCCATGCACGCAGCCGTCGTGACCGATCCCAGCCAGCCGCCGAAATACCAGTCGTTTCCCGACCCCGTACCCGAGGAAGGCGAGACGCTCGTCCGGGTGCGCGCCGCCGGATTGCACCGCATTGTCAAAGCGTTGGCCAGCGGCTCGCATTATGCCAGCGCCAAAGATAGCCACACCCCTTCGGTGCCGGGCGTCGACGGCGTAGGCCTTCGCGATGACGGCAGCCGCGTGTACTTCGGGCTCTTCCGCAAGCCGTGGGGAACCATGGCCGAGCTTGCCCCGGCCCCACGCAAGATGTGTATCCCTCTGCCGGAAAACCTTGACGACGTGCATGCCGCCGCCATTGCCAATCCCGGCATGTCGGCCTGGCTCTCGCTGAAGGAGCGTGCCAAGCTGGCCGCGGGCGAGACGGTTCTGGTGCTTGGCGCCACGGGTGTGGCTGGCCAGCTAGCCATTCAATCGGCGCGGCTGCTGGGAGCAAAGCGCATCATCGCGGTGGGAAGGAACGTGGATGCTCTCGCCGGGGCGGACGTGGATGCAATCATTGCGCTGGGCCAGCCGGAAGACGCGCTGCGCGACGCTTTCGCGGCCGAGTCCGCGAAGGGCATCGATGTGGTGGTCGATTATCTGTGGGGCTGGCCGTCGGAATTGTTGCTCGAGGCCCTTGCCAGGGGCTTCAACGTAGCGGCCACGCACAGTACTCGCTGGATTGAAGTGGGCACGATGGCGGAAGGAAATATCACGCTGCCTGGTGCGATACTGCGCAGCGTCGACCTCACGCTCATGGGCAGCGGATTCGGCGCGGCTCGAATCGACCAAATCCTTGCCGCCATCCCCACACTCTTCCAGATGGCGGCCGAGGGCAAGCTGAAAATTGCCGACCAGCCCGTCCCACTCACTGAAGTTGAGTCCGCATGGAATCGTGAAGAGAAAGGGCGCAGAGTCGTTTTTACGGTCTGACTTCCCCTTCGTCATTGAAACCATTGAGGAAACTTTCGTAACACGAGAAAAGAAGATTTGAGTGACTGGGAACACTTTCTACGGTTCCGGTGTCTAACGAAACGTGGGTGCGCGTGCGGATTGGGCACGTGCCAACCCCGAAAATGCCGAAATTCCGCTGGTTTTCCTTCCATTCCAAGGAGGACCTGGAGCCGGTCGAATAGAAGCGGCCCTGCCTTGGCCTTGGCCAGTGGAAACAGGGACCGAAGTGCGGTAACGTGAGAGGAAACTGAGTTGCAGGCGGACCTCACCATGGCCAACGTTGCCAGCGCACTGGCGCTTCACGCGGATGAGGCGGCTCTCGTCGAGGAATTGCGAGCCGGCTCTGAAGAGGCATTTGCGTGGTTGATCGCGCGTTACCATCAACCCATTTATTCGCTTTTGGCGCGCACCGTGCGCAATCCGGCCGAGGCGGCCGATCTGACCCAGGAAGTCTTTGTCAAGATCTTTCGCGGCATTCGCGGCTTTCATGGCCAGTCGTCGCTGCGAACCTGGATTTATCGCATTGCGCTGCGCGAGGCGTCGAATCAGCGCCGCTGGTGGGTGCGGCATCGCCAGCAGGAGATTCCGATCGAGCAGGAAACCGCAGATCGGGAAGCCGGAAGGCCAGTGCGTCTGAAGGACGTGCTGGTGGATCCGGCGGAGTCGCCCTATGACCAGGCCTTGCACCAGGAGAACCGGGAACTGGTAGAAGGGGCTCTGCGCCAGGTGCCTGAGCCTTTCAGAACTACGCTGATCCTGCGTGATATCGAGGGATTTGTCTACGAAGACGTGGCGTCGATGATGGGCGTCAGTTTGGGAACGGTGAAGTCGCGGCTGGTGCGCGGGCGTGCCTATTTGAAGGCGCTGCTCACGGCGCCCAGACCGGGCTCGCGGCCCCATGCGCTAACGGGGATTGAATTGTCCCTTCGAGAGGAGGCGCGATGAACGGCTGCAACGAAATGCAAACTTGCATGACGGAATACCTGGATGGGCGCTTGAGTGGGCTTGAGATGCAGCAGATGGACAAGCACCTGACAGAATGCCCTGGGTGTGCCCAGGAATGGAGATCGCTTCGCGAGCTGCAGGCCTCGCTGGCTGGGCTCGCGCCCCTGCCCGAGCCTGCCGATCTGCCTCTGCGCATTCGTGTGGCCGTGAGCCAGGAACGCGCGCGCAGCCGCCGCAGCATCTTCACCGCCTGGGATTTGGCGTGGAAAAACACCGTCGGCCCGTTTTTGTTTCAGGCTGGCGCCGGGCTCGCCAGCGCCGTGCTGCTGTTGGGAACCGTCGCGTTCCTCGTCACCGTCTTTGCTCAGCCCGAAAAAGCGCAGGCCATCCCCGACGAGCCACTCGGCGATGCCACCGCCCCTCATCTGCTTTACTATTCCACCGCTCCGGGCAGCAGCGAGATGGGTGGCATCTCCAACTCGGTCGTCGTGGAGGCCTATGTGAACGATGCCGGCGAGGTGTACGACTACCGCATTGTCTCCGGTCCCACGGATGCCGCAACCCGCTCCCAGGTAGAGAACCTGCTGCTGTTCAGCCGCTTTGAGCCGGCCCGCTTCTTCGGCCAGCCGGTTCGCGGATTGGCAGTTCTGTCGTTCTCCGGTGTCTCCGTGCGCGGATAAACGGGCTGCGGAAAAACACTGCGCAGAACACGGTCTTGAAAGGGCACGGATTTATCCGTGCCGATCGGCGCCGTAAAACGCCTCGGCTTTAGCCGCCGAGGGATGGTTTTCTTCGACGACAGCGCCGCCTGGGCTTTTCAGCAGGTTGGAAAGGCAGCCCTCAGCCTTGGCTGCGCCTTTTCATACCCCGCCGCCTTCTGCCGATAAATGAGTTAACCTCGCGCACGCGGAACCCACGGTGCAACTCGGAGGGGCGGAAAAAATCATGGCTAAGAAGAACAGAAAGCATCGGGAACACACCGTCAAAAGCTGGAAGAACAACGCCGCCGCTGGAAACCATAAAAATGACTTCGCAAACGGAAGCGGAAACCGCTCCGCAGTTCCCCTTCTCGGCGTGAATCGCGCCTCCGCTTGCATGCGCCTGGGCAAGAACTGCGAATATGAGCGAGAGTTAAGCCGCTTGCGCATCGAGCTAGTCAAGCTGCAGGAGTGGATTCGCCATGAAGGCTTGCGTGTGGTGGTCCTGTTCGAAGGACGCGATGCGGCAGGCAAGGGCGGAGCCATCAAACGCATTGCCGAGTCCCTCAACCCGCGAGTCTGCCGCATTGTCGCGCTTGCCACGCCAACCGAACGCGAAAAAACCCAGTGGTACTTTCAACGCTACGTGGCGCACCTGCCCGCGGCGGGTGAGATGGTGCTCTTCGATCGCAGCTGGTACAACCGCGCCGGAGTGGAGCGCGTGATGGGCTTTTGCACCGAGCGCGAATATGTCGATTTCATGCAGAGCTGCCCGGAGTTCGAGCGCATGCTGGTGCGTTCGGGCACCATCCTCGTCAAATATTGGTTCAGCGTCAGCGACGAAGAGCAGGAGCGGCGCTTCCAGGATCGCATGCGCACGCCTACCAAGCGCTGGAAGCTGAGCCCCATGGATCTGGAATCGCGCAAGCACTGGGCCGACTACTCGCGCGCCAAGGACGAGATGTTCGCCGTGACCGATACCAAGCAGGTTCCGTGGTACGTGGTGAATGCCGAAAATAAGAAGTCCGCGCGCCTCAATGTCATCCGCCACCTGCTCTCGATGATCCCTTATCGTGACCTGACACCCGAGCCGTTGAAGCTCCCACCCGTCGGTAGGTCCAGCTACGTGCGCCCGCCGATTCAGGAGCAGAACTTCATCCCCGAGGTCTACGTTTGAGCCATGGAACAACAAGAGCTGGGACTGGTTGCATAAGTGCGGTTTTGAAGGGGCACGACTTCAGAGCATGCTGAAAAACTCAGTCGGAGGCGGCTTTGTAACAAGGGCACGACTTTAGTCGGGCCATGAGCCGCGCAAAACTACCGCGGGCTTTAGCCCCTGAGGGATGGCACTCGGCCCCACCCGCTCGCTTCGCACCGTCAACTCGGAGTGCAACAATTGAGGTGTACACTGGCTGCGTTCGAGCATCCAATAAGTGAAGATTGTCCCCGAGGAGGAATCATGCCGCAGAGTTTACCAAAGAATCTTCTCGACCAGTTGCGCCAGTACACCGTGGTCGTGGCCGATACCGGCGATATGGAAGCAATGGAGAAATTCCATCCCCAGGATGCGACCACCAATCCCTCCCTCATCACGGCTGCTGCGCAGATGCCGCATTATCAGCCCATCGTTGACGGCGTGCTGAAGGACGCGCGCAACGAGCTTGGTGAAGGCGCTACCGACCAGGCCGTGGCCAATCTCGCCTTCCAGCGTCTCGCCGTCGCCTTCGGCAAGAAAATCCTCGCCATCGTGCCGGGTCGCGTCTCCACTGAAGTCGATGCCCGCCTTTCCTACGACACGCAGGCTACGATCAACATGGCGCGCAGCATCATCAAGCAGTACGACGATGCCGGCGTCGGCCGCGACCATGTGCTCATCAAGATCGCTTCCACCTGGGAGGGCATTCGTGCCGCCGAAGTTCTCGAGAAAGAAAATATCCACTGCAACCTGACCTTGCTCTTCGGCCTGCACCAGGCCATCGCCGCTGCCGACGCAGGCGTAACCCTCATCTCGCCCTTCGTGGGTCGCATCCTTGATTGGTACAAAAAAGACACCGGCAAGGATTACCATGGCGCCGACGATCCGGGCGTGCAATCGGTCACGCACATCTATAATTACTTCAAGAAATTCGGCTACAAAACCGTCGTCATGGGCGCCAGCTTCCGCAATATCGGCGAAATCTGCGAGCTGGCCGGCTGCGACCTGCTCACCATCTCGCCGCAACTGCTCGGCGAACTGGAATCGACCGAGGGCGACCTGCCCCGCAAGCTTTCGCCCGAGGCCGCCCAGTCACAAAACATCGCGAGAATTAACGTGGACAAGGCGACCTTCGATCGCATGCACGCCGACGATCGCATGGCCAACGACAAGCTGAAAGAAGGCATCGAAGGTTTCTCCGCAGCGCTGGTCAATTTGGAGAAGCTGCTCGCCAAACGCCTCGCCGAGCTCGAGCAACGCCAGCCGGCCGCGGTCTAGGCGCGTTCAGCGCAGCATGCGGCAGGAGCAAGTGCGCGTGTGCGCGGATGTTGGGCCAAAGGAGGTTTACTCCATGATGAAGCGCATTGGTCTTTGGGCATTCGCTGGGTTCGGCGTCGCCGTGGTTTGGGCGTTCATCGCCGCCACCATCGGGCCGCATTACAATCTCGGCCAATCAGCTCTCGTCGCACTTACGGTTCCTCTTTCATGGATCGGCCACAGGGTCCCCATGACTTATTACGAAGTCATCCTGATGAATGCCGCCACCTATGCCCTCATCGGCCTGATTACGGAACCGCTCTGGCATCGCCATCGCTAGAGCGGTTTCAGGTGCGCTCTGCGGCATCTTCGACTAGTGGCTTTTTCTTGATGAAAAAGCCACTTCAATTCCGGCTCCGGTGTAAGGCAATCGTGAAACCGCTGTAGACGGCTCCCGGAGACCCCAACC
>JASHQH010000223.1 GCA_030037635.1 Acidobacteriaceae bacterium | reverse complement strand
GGTTCTCAACATCGGCAGGTCCGCTTATACCGACCCGTGGCTGGCCGCTGTAATTCGTTCCGTTCACTTGCCGCTCTACCCGTGCCTGAGGATCAATTGGTCAAGCCGTTATTCCCACGAGCTGGCGCACGAAGTCAGCGTCGGAACCCTCGATCTCGCGATCACCACAGGGGTTCCCGATACCCCCACCCTGACGTTCCTGCGGCTGGCGGAGCATCCCCTGTTCATCGCCATGTCGCGCCGTGATGCCCTGGCTGCCAGTCGCGAATTGCGCATTGCTGATTTGCACAATCGCGTGTGGGCTCTGTTCGCAAAGCAGGTCAGCCCGTACATGTACGACTCGATAATCCGGCGACGACGCCGGACATCGCCATACGTCCGCGAAATGTCAAATCGGTCCGCCATCTTGACGCCAGAGGGCCGACACCTGACGAGGCAACCAAGCTTCGCGATTTCAAAAATCCTCGTGTTCAGGCGTTTCTCTCGAGCGCTTCGGATGGCACCACACTTGCTATCGGAATCAACGAACGCGAGAACGGGCTGAAGCACGGCAAACGGTCCAACGACCGGTCAGGAGGAGATATGAAACTGCAACCGAGAAGTGAAAAAGGGCTGCTGACGCCCGACAATTGTGCCGTCGCTCTGATTGACTACCAGCCTCAAATGTTTTTTAACGTGACCAACATCGACAGGAAGACGCTGATGAACAATGTCGTGGGTTTCGGCAAAGCCGCGAAGATCTTCGACATCCCTGTCATTTTAAGTACGGTAGCCACGCCGTTCAGCGGAAAGTTTTTGCCTCAATTGCAGGCAATCTACCCCGATTACAAGCCAATTGAGCGCAGCACCATGAACGCGTGGGACGACGTGAACTTCGTTGCTGCAGTGAAGAAGACGGGACGTAGGAAGATCGTGCTTTCGGGGCTTTGGACCGAAGTCTGCGTTGCGTTCCCGACTATCCAGGCGATCAACGATGGCTACGAAGTGTATGTCGTCGAGGACCTCTGCGGCGACCTCAATGAGCATATCCACCAGGCGGCGATACGAAGGGTGGAGCAGGCCGGCGCAAAGCCTCTCACCTGGATTCAACTGATGCTTGAGTGGCAGCGCGACTGGGCCAATAAGGAGACTTATTCGGCGGTGATGGATGTGGTGAAGGCCCACGGCGGTGCTTACGGCGCGGGAGTCGAGTACTACATCACGATGATTGAAGATGCGCCTCCTACTGTCTACCCCGGTTGGGAGGCGCCCGCGGAACTGGTCCACAGCTAGGCAACTTGGGCTCGGGGCAGGTAAGACTTCGCCGGGCCGAGGTCGCCTCCTACTGCACTCGAAGTGAGACGAATTTGAAGGGCGGGGCTGAAATCCCATAGAATCGGTGAATTGTCAGTGGCCGACGCGGCGCCACAGGCTGAATGGCATCCGGTCGCAATTTGATCTGCCCGTCGGGCAGTCGAGTCTATGGGATCCCCACCCAAACGCGAAGTCGGTGTTGAAGTTTGCGCTCCGTTAGAACGAGCTGGGGAGCGCTATGATGCCGTGCTTCGACTCAGCGAAGCTCTGTCTCAATGTCAAGATCCGGAGGACCTGACAAAAATCCTCTCCCAAGAGCTGCGCGGCTTGCTCGAGTTTCTGCAGTTTTACATTGTCCTTTACAAGGAAAACTCTGAGGAAATCGAACGCACGGTCGTAGGTGTCGAGAAGAGTCTCGTCTCTGCCGGGTACAGGGATGTTCCAATTCAACAGAGCCCATCCTGGCAGGCATACGTGACCCAAGAGCCGCTCCACATTCATAACTGGACTGCCGATGAACGAGTGCCGGCCCGCCTTAAGGAGGGGATCGCCTCCCTGGGACTGGACGTAGGCCCTCTGGTTTTTGTTCCTCTCACCACGCCGCACCGGCGACTGGGCGCGTTGGGCATGTCCGGGTCTCAAGGAACTGTCTACAGCGATGACGATGTCAGCTTTTTACGGCTTGTCGCCAGAATTGTCGCATTTGCGATCGATGATAATTTCAATCTCCAACTGGTGGAGAATGCCCGCGCGGAACTTCAACGTCAAAACGATCGGCTGCGTTGCAGTGAGAAGGAACTGCGCGAGGTCATCGAAAGAATCCCATGCATGGCATGGTCCGCGGCAGCAGACGGGTCCGTAGAATTCTTCAACCGGCGCTGGCTCGACTACACGGGACTCTCGCCGGATCAAGCGAAGGGAACGGGCTGGACAGCCGCTCTTCATCCGGACGACACGACCGGACTCCTGGATTACTGGAAAGGCATTTTAGCCGCTGGGACGCCAGGCGAGTTCGAAGCGCGGTTGCGCCGTTCCGATGGGGAGTATCGCTGGTTTCTGTTTCGCGCAACTCCATCCTTCGACGACGATGGAAAAATTGTCAAATGGTACGGAACGAATACGGATATCGAGGAGCTCAAGCGAGCCGAAAAAGCCCGCGACCGGCTTCGCCAGCTGGAGGCAGAGCTGGCGCGTATCAACCGGGTGAGCACGGTGGGCGAGCTGACTGCCGCGCTGGCGCACGAAATCAAACAGCCCATTGGGGCAGCCGTCACAAACGCTGAAGCGTGCTCTCGATTTCTCGATCGCGATCGACCGCAACTGCTTGATGCCAGAGAAGCGGCGCTCGAAATGGCAAAAGACGCCAGGCGCGCGGCCGAAATCATTGATCGCGTCCGCTTGCTCTACCAGAAAGGACCATCGCAACCGGACATTGTCGACCTAAACGAACTCATTCGAGATATTGTCGTTGTGCTCAACAATGAGGCGACTCGACATGCGGTCGCGGTCCGCATCGATCTTGCGGAGGGGCTCCCCAGTGTGATAGCTGATCGCGTGCAGTTGCAACAGGTGCTGATGAACCTCGCGCTGAATGGGATTGAGGCGATGCGGGATCTGGGCGGCGAACTCAGCATCAAGTCACAGATGGGTGAAGACGGTCACGCATTGATCTCTGTCAGCGACACAGGCGTGGGCCTGCCCATCGGAACTGCCGATCAGATCTTCAACGCGTTCTTTACCACCAAGCCGCAGGGAACCGGCCTGGGACTGGCGATCACGCGTTCCATCGTTGAGTCGCACGGTGGCCGCGTATGGGCCTCCGCAAACTCCGGACCCGGGACAACGTTTCACTTTAGCCTTCCAATCAGCACGAGAGCTGCCGCATGACCCCTTCCGATCAGGCCGTCGTATTCATCATCGATGATGACGATCGCATGCGTGCGGCTACGCAGCGCCTGTTGAAGACAGTCGGTCTACATTCGGAGGCATTTGCAACGCCTCAAGAGTTCCTCCGGCATAAGCTTCCAGATGTCGTCAGTTGCCTTGTTCTGGACGTACGCCTTCCTGGAATGAGTGGTTTAGAACTCCAGCAGAAGTTGAACGAAGCTGAAACACGGATCCCTATTATCTTTATCACCAGTCATGGGGATATCCCGATGACGGTCACGGCTATGAAGAGCGGGGCGGTTGAGTTTCTGACCAAGCCGTTTCGCGATCAGGACTTGCTGGATGCGATTCAACAAGCCCTTGAGCGGGAAGGGGAAACTCGACAACAGAGGCGCGAGATTCGGAAGCTCAAAGAACGTTATGAGACATTGACTGCGCGCGAACGACAAGTGATGGGGTTGCTGGTTTCCGGGATGCTTACCAAGCAGATCGCTTCCAGACTTGGAACTAGCGAAGTGACCGCACAAGTGCATAGAGGCCAGGTGATGCATAAAATGCGCGTCAACACCCCCATCGAACTCGGAAGAATTGCGGAAAAGCTCGACTTACCGGTAGCGAACTGACTCCGGACCGCAGCGTCGCTTCCTTCGACTGCCAAATTTCTGCAGCCAGCCCCCTATACATTCCTATATCTACGTATATCGAAACCGGTAATTGCGCTGCCCAATACGCGCATTAGAATCCTCGTTGAATGGCTGCTGGAAGAGAGCCCAAGATGGTGGCGGTAGTCGAAGACGATGAATCCTGCCGGCTTGCGTTGCAACGTCTGCTTCGGTCAGCGGGATTTACTGTTCAATTGTTTGCTTCTGCCGAAGAATTCCTGAAGTCGGGCATGCAGCACGAGACCGGTTGTCTCATCACCGATATTCGCATGCCTGGAATGTCGGGCTTGGATCTTCAAGCGAGGCTAAACGCGGACCATTGTCCCATTCCAATCATATTTATTACCGCGCACGGAGACGAGAAAATGCGGCTGCAAGCGATGAGAGGCGGGGCCGTTAAGTTTCTCGCCAAGCCATTTGACAGCGCAGTCTTGTTCGAGGGAGTTCGAGCGGCCTTGGGAAACGAAGAGTAAAACCGGATTTAACTGAACGTTGACCGGAGGGATGCTTTGTCCGACTTCAGAATTGCTCGATCTGCTGGAGACCAGGAAGACGGAATTCGCCAGTTTGATCAGATCATCGGGAAAAGCGCTGCACTTGAAGCTGTTCTTGAGAAGGCCGAGCGGGTGGCTGGGACTGTCTCAACAGTGTTGATCCTCGGTGAGACGGGCACCGGAAAAGAGCTGATTGCAAAAGCAATTCACAATATGAGCCCACGCTATGATCGGCCCTTCGTCAAGGTCAATTGTGCTGCTATTCCTTTGGATTTGCTCGAAAGCGAACTCTTCGGCCATGAGCGAGGCGCGTTTACGGGGGCTATTGCGCAGAAAGCGGGTCGCTTCGAACTTGCCGATAAAGGGACAATCTTTCTGGATGAAGTTGGGGATATTCCACTGGCTTTGCAGCCCAAGCTTCTGCGCGTCCTGCAGGAACAGGAGTTCGAGCGCCTTGGAAGCGCTCGGACGCACTACGTAGATGTCAGGATATTGGCAGCTACGCACCGCAATCTCGAACAAATGGTAGAGCTGGGCGAGTTTCGCGGCGATCTCTATTATCGTCTCAATGTGTTCCCAGTGTTGCTTCCGCCCTTGCGCGCGCGCTGCGAAGATGTGCCCGACCTGGTCAACTATTTCGTAGATCTCTACAGCCGTCAGATCGGGAACCGGGTTGAACATATTCCTGAAGAAACCATGTGGGCGCTCCGCTCTTACGGCTGGCCCGGGAACGTTCGGGAGCTCCAGAATTTGATCCAGCGCGCGGTCATTCTCTCCTGTGACGGCGTACTTCCCAATCCGCTCCCATCGAATCCTCTCGCGACGGCAACAATCTCGAAAGCAACGGCGCTGAAAGACCTTGATCGGGCTTTCATTCTGCACACACTTGAAGCGTCGGGCTGGCTGATCGGCGGCCCGGAAGGTGCGGCAGCCAAGCTCGGGCTCAAGCGTACGACTTTGCTCTACAAAATGAGGAAACTTGGCATCAACCGACCTAATCGTAGCCACGGAATGGATGAACTCGTGGCGCGTTTCGACTCAAGACAGTTGTCGGCCGAGTTCTAGCTCCTGATTCCTCGTGCGTAATGGTGACCAACTCTTTATCCGCTCTGGCCTTGGGCCACTCCTATGTAGGTTTAGGCCCTGCTTTTCTTTCCGCGCTTCCCCACCTGAGATGTCAATTCGTCACGCGTCCTGACGTCAGAAGACCGACACGTACCAAATTACCCGACTTGCGTGATGTGGTAATTCCTTAAACGCCTGCCATCTCTCTTAAGCACGGGATTGGCAAGGTACTTGCTACGGCAATCACCGAGGGTGGAAAAGGACAAGTCATAGAATGTCGGTCGTGAGAAGGGGCAAGGCCATATCCATCAGGCTACGCGATGTCGAAGGGACATGGATTCCCGCATTGAGTGAGCTGTTTGTCCGGAGCTTCAAATGATTGGCACAAATCGAGTGGCCCGAATTTGTTATTCAATTGCCGCATTGATTATCGGTGGGCTGTTCTTCTTTGACATCATCGGCGTCTTCGGTTTGAGCCTCGCCATCGTTGGACTGATTGTCTTCGTGGTCTGCTCGCTTGTAGTGTTTCGTCTCGCTCCAGCAGAAGGAGCACCACAATGATGGACCCAAGTGTCATTGCGCGCACACAATTCGCCTTCACGGTTAGTTTCCACATCATTTTCCCGACGATTTCGATTGGTTTGGCTTCTTTTCTCGCCATCATTGAAGGGCTCTGGCTGAAGACAAAGGATGAAATCTATCTCCAAATATACAAATTTTGGCTCAACATCTTCGCCATGTCCTTCGGCGTGGGGGTTGTAACAGGGATTGTTCTTTCCTTCGAATTTGGCTTAGGGTTTGCGCGATTCGCTGAGATAGCCGGGCCCGCAATTGGGCCAATGATTGCTATGGAAGTGCTAACTGCTTTCTTTCTGGAGGCAGGTTTTCTTGGAATCATGCTTTTTGGCATGAACAGGGTGGGGCCGCGGCTGCATTTTTTTGCCACCTGCATGGTGGCGGTGGGCACGCTGCTGTCCGCCTCCTGGATACTTTCCGCCAATAGCTGGATGCAGACTCCGGACGGCGTGAGTTTTCAAAACGGCCGCCTGGTTGTCGTCGATTGGATCCGGGTGATTGTGAACCCCTCCTGGCTTTTCCGGCTTCCGCACATGTTCATGGCTGCCTTCCTGACGGCATCTTTCCTCGTCTCCGGCGTGGGCGCGTGGTACCTGCTTCGCGGAAAATACCTGGCCTTTGCCCGCAAATCGGTCGCCCTGGGCACGGCATTTGCGACGGTCCTCATCGGCGTTCAGGTTTTTCTGGGCGATATCCTCTACGGAACGATGCTTCACTATCAACCATCCAAGATGCAGGCGGCGGAAGGCTTCTGGCCAAAGAAGTCCCAATCGCCAGCTCCCTATTATTGGATCATTGTTCCGGACCAGAAAAATGAGCGAAATCGCGTTGCCATCGGGATTCCTTGGTTGGGCAGCATCTGGTTGACCCATTCGCTTCGCGGTCGAGTAGCAGGCCTCTCGAACACCCCGCCTGACCGGCAGCCCATCATGGGGATGGTCTTTTATTCGTTTCGCACCATGTATGGCATCGCAATCTTGATGTTCGCCGTTGGCATTGCCTCGATCTGGCACCGTCTGAAGGGCACGCTCTTTGTCTCGCGGGGATTCCTGTGGCTCCTTGTCTGGATGACTCCCTGCGGAATATTCGCGACGCTCGCAGGTTGGTACGTCGCGGAAACCGGCCGACAGCCCTGGGTCATCTGGGGCATGTTGCGCACGGCTGATGCTGTCTCGCCCGTCCCAGGACACGCTTTTCTTTCCACACTCATTGCTTTTGTTTGCGTTTACTCCATGTTTTTGGCCGCATTCCTGTATTTCGCGCTTCGCATCATCCGTCGGGGACCAATGGAAATCTCTGTATACGCGGAAGCTTCCGGCTCGTTAAAGAACGCCCTCCGACCGTATGTTCTCGACAGCTCTGAGCCGGTGAGGAGGTAGGAAATGGATCTTCCGCTACTCACGGCCTCGTTTGCCGCCTTAGCCCTTGTCTTCTACGTTGTCCTGGATGGATTTGACCTTGGGGTCGGAATCCTGCTCTTCTTTCGCCCTGAACAAGCCTCGCGCGATCACATGGTCGATTCCATTACTCCCACCTGGGATGGCAATGAAACCTGGTTGGTCATGACAGGAATTTCTCTGCTCGCGGCATTTCCAACTGCCTACGCCATCCTCATGCCTGCATTCTATCTGCCGGTCATCCTCATGCTCTTGGGACTCGGCCTGCGCGGAGTTTCCTTCGAATTCAGGGTTCAGATGAGGAAGCATCGCCGGCGCTGGGACTACGCATTCGCGGCTGGATCGTTGGTAGCAGGCTTCATGCAGGGAACAATCGTGGGCGGGCTCATGCAAGGAGTGAATGTGCGTAATTTAGAATTCGCCGGAAGTGTCTTCGATGTGTTTCGCGCTTTGCCGCTCATTTCCGGACTTGCGGTTGCGGCGGGTTATTGCGTCCTCGGGGCAGGGTGGCTGTTTCTGAAGGCAAATGAACCACTTCTGAGATTCGCCGTTCATGCTCTTCGAAGCGCGACACTTGTGTTCATTTCGGTCCTGTTTGTAGCTGGTCTCACAGCACTGAGAGTGCAGCCTGCCATCCGCGCAGCCTGGGGATTTCACTACCTCGCACTTTCGATCCTCAGCGCACTTTTTGCCGTCATCGCAATATTTCTGGCCGCGACTTCCGTCGGCGTACAGCCCTTGCGGCCACTCGTCGCTGGTACGGGACTGTTTCTTCTGGGAATGGCGGCAATTATCCTGATCATTTACCCGGACATCGTCCCGTTTAACTTGACGCTTTGGGACGCGGCTGCATCCTCCGCCAGCGAGAAGTTTGTATTGGTTGGCATTGCGTGCGTCACGCCAGTCGTGCTCGCATATAGCTCCTACGCCTATTGGGTTTTTCGCGGCCGCACACCGGCGAAGGGATGGGGCGAATGACAGCCACCACGCGTCGCCGCCTCTGGTTTCTGGGGATTTATATCCTGTCTCTCACACTCTATGCTGCGGGCACGCTGGTTGTGCGCACGCTCGTCAAGCTGGCCTTCTAGCAGTCGCTTGGAGCGTTGTCCAAGTGACTGCACCTCTTTCCGACATGATTCTGACGTCTGGCCGCGTCTGCAAGGCGTCAATCGTCGCGATTGACTTGGCGTCAAGGAGCCGACACCCTGGTAAGGACCCCGAATCGCATAAAGTTCTAAATCCTTGTAACCACGACTCGCCCTTAAAGCGTTGGGGTGGCAACATACTTGCTGCTGGAATTATCGAGAACGAGCTTGTCATTCGAACCCACAGGAGACTTCCTATGCCAACATCTCAAGCCGACTACTTTACCGATTATCACCATGTGAAGCTGACGCGAGACGCTAATGGTGTTCTGGTCGTTCAACTCCACAGCAATGGGGGCCCGTGCATTATGACCGCACAGACACATACGGAGTTTGTTGACGCCTTCTACCGCATTTCTCAGGATCGCGCGAACAAGATCGTCATCTTGACGGGAGCCGGCGGCGACTTCATCATCAACGTCGATTGGGCATCTTTCGGCGACCCCTCTGATCCCGAAATCTGGAGTCAGATTCACGACGAGGGCGTTCAGGTTTTGGAAAATATAGCCAACATACGTGTTCCGCTCATTGCCGCGATCGAGGGGCGCGCCCATGTGCATTCTGATTACGCGCTGCTTTCCAATGTTATCGTGGCGGCGGAAGGCGCGACCTTTCAGGATGTGGCGCACTTTGCCGTTGGCGTGGCGCCGGGGGACGGAATCTTTACTACATGGAGTTACCGTGCTGGGGCGGGGCGAGCCGAGGCGTTCCTGCTGAATCCGCAGCCGTTACCCGCGCGCACAGCAGAGGAGTGGGGAGTCGTCGCCGAAGTCGTGCCGAATGGCAAGGCGCTCAGCAGGGCGCGGGAATTGGCCGAACTCTACTTGAAGGCTCCAGAAGTCACGCGCCGCAACACACGGGTGCATTTCATTCAACCATTGAAGGAGCGCGTGGCGCGGGAAGTGGGCTACGGACTTTCACTCGAAGGAGCGTCCGCTGCAGACCTGACGAAATCAAGTAAGGCCAAAACCGAACGTCAGGCTATGACAGCAAAAGTCGCATAAGCAAGGGGAATCCATCTGGCCGGCGCCGCGTGTACACGCAGCCGGCCAGGAATGCGGAATCCATCCGCGACCGCAGGATGAGGGGCGACGAAGTGGCGCCAGGAGACTGACCCATGTTTGGGCGCGCGGCACGCATGAGTCCGTAGATCCGAGGACTTAGGCGTCCAGCCCTAAGGGCGATCGTTTGGCGCGGCACTTGCATAAGAGGTCGAGAAGAGGGAACTAGAGCCATGAGCATAGACCTTGGCAGTGCGCTAAATTTGTACAGAGTTGAGGATGGTATAGCTTCTGTTGACGACGTCGTGTCGGCAGCTCAGGCCGGATCGCCGTCAGCATTCACGCAACTCCACGCGTTCTATTCCAAGCGCCTCTACAGAACCATTCTCGCCATTACCAAGAACCATGAGGATGCCGAGGACGCGTTGCAGGAAACATTCTTACGGACCTATTTGACAATCCACACCTTCGAGCGCCGATCGAGCGTTTACTCATGGCTAACTCGAATTGCCATTAACTCCGCCCTGATGATACTTCGCAAGCGGCGCGTCCGGCCCGAGGAACTGTTTGATCTGCAGCGTGAAGATGAACTTGATTCCTGCCGAATCGGGCTCAAAGATTCCGCGCCTAATCCTGAAGAGCAGGCCGATGCGCAGCAGCGTCGGCTAAGACTCCTGCGTGCAATGCACGCGCTCAAGCCTCACTTGAGCGCTCCGCTTCGAATGCAAACGTTGCGCGGGCGGTCAATTAGAGAAATCGGTCAGGCACTCAATCTCTCGGTCGCAGCGGTCAAAGCGCGGCTCCACAGGGCACGCCGGCGGCTGGCGGCGATGGATATAGACAAAAAGCGCGCTCGAGTCTCACGGATTCACGCATTGGAGGATTGCAAATGGCAGCCGACGGGTCTACAGCGTTGATCACTGGCGGAACGAGCGGAATCGGCCGTGCCGCGGCGAAACAACTTGCGCAGCTGGGCGTTCACGTTCTTTTGGTGGGACGCAATGCGGAACGCGGCAATAGCGCAGTGGATGAAATCCGCACGGCAGGAGGCAAAGCAGACTTTATCTCTTCCGATCTTCAGGACGCTGCCAGTGCGCGCGCCGTGGCCAAGAAGGCGCTCGAGCTCGGCCAGGGCCAAGTGGATATCCTGATCAACAATGCAGGGATTTTTCCATTCGGGCCAACACATGAGATGACCGAGAAGGATTTCGACCGAGTTTTCAACGTCAATGTAAGGGCGCCCTTCTTCCTGGTGGCGGAACTCGCCCCGCTCATGGCCGAGCGGGGCAGGGGAGCGATTGTCAATGTGTCGACGATGGTTGCCGACTACGGAGTTTCGGGGATGAGCCTCTATGGCGCAAGCAAGGCCGCCATCAACCTGTTGACCAAGAGTTGGGCTGCTGAGTATGGACCGAAAGGCGTGCGAGTGAATGCGGTGAGCCCAGGGCCAACGCGCACTGAGGGTACAGAGGTGATGGGCGAGGGCCTTGAGCAGCTGGCTGCGCAGGCACCGGCGGGCCGTCCGGCAACGGCAGATGAGATTGCCGAGGCGATCGTGTTTTTGGCGACGGATCGCGCCAGCTTCATTCATGGTGCGAAGCTGGCAGTGGACGGAGGACGTACTGCTGTCTGATAGAGCCGCCCATGCACGATAAGGAAGCACGACGATGACGGAGCCAACGACCGGATTCGGGATTCTAAGAACCTTCGACATTCTTGTTTCAAGTGCTGCCGCTGCTTCGGGCCCCTTGCGGGACGGGCTATTCCGCTTTGACGCCGAAACCGGCCGACTGCTGGGCGCATTTGGAACCGGCGCGGGAATCCGTGATCCGCGTGGGATTCGCCTGTCGCCAGGTGGTGAGTTCATAGCTGTGAACAATGGCAATGACAGAATCCTCAAGCTGGACGTAAAAACTGGGGTCTTGATCGACGCACTGCCTCCTTTTGAAAAGCTGAATCCCGGCGGAGGAAAATTTGCCCGGGACGGCTGCTATTACGTCGGGTCCCGCACGCTGAAGAGTGTGGTTGCGTTTGATCTTTCGGGTAAACGAGAACCATCGGCGTTCGCGTTGCCAGACTCTGTTGCATTTCCTCGAGGCATAGCTATATCGCCGGGGAACGATCTTTACGTTGCCAGCGGTACTAACCCGGCCACCGGCGAAAGCCGTAATACGATTCTTCACTTTGACCCTTGGGGCCGACCTGAGGATTCATTTCATGTGGACGATGAGGAATTAAGCCCGCTCGATCTCGAGATCGGCCCCAATGGGAACGTGTTTGTTGCGAGTGAGTTTCCTTTCGGCCACCCTGGAGCTATCACAACCGTGCGCGAATACGGCTACAGAGCAGGCCGCCTGTTGCGAGTCTTTGACGCCGGAGTGGATGCATTAGGGCGGCGCGTGACAAGAATGCCGCGTGGCATCACCTTCGGACCTGACGGCGAACTTTATTCCTCCGGAGCCGATAATGTCGTTCGATATCACGTGGCCGATGCGCGCTTCGATCGCGTCGTTCTTGCCAGTCCTGACATCCTTATCCAGTCCATCATTTTCATCGCAAAAGCGTGAACCCCTACGCGCCCAAGTCGAACGAAGTGTCAATCTCTGACACCTTTGACACTGGAAAATCTGACGCCTGAATTCGTATCTGGGCGAATGCATTGGCATCTAGCTTGTTTTCAATTGCCCTAAAGAGGCGGAAAACTGGCACGCCACTTGCTCTGCTTTGGACGAGCGAAGAACTCGAATTCACATTGTTGACCACGCGGAGCGCTTTTATGGCAACTAGAATTTTCTTAAATGGAAAGATTGCGACCAACAGCAAGCCTTACTTTGCGCAGGCAATAGCCGTCGAAGCCGGAAAAGTCAGCGCCGTGGGAACCAATGACGAGGTGCTGCGGTTGCGCGGACGCGATACCGATCTTGTTGATCTGGGAGGGCGCACGGCTATCCCGGGCCTGAATGACTCTCATTTGCACATCATTCGTGGCGGCCTTCACTACAACCTGGAACTGCGCTGGGATGGAGTCCCGTCGCTGGCAGATGCGCTGCAAATGCTCAAGGAACAGGCTCAAAGAACGCCCCCGCCACAATGGGCGCGCGTGGTGGGCGGGTGGACTGAGTTCCAGTTTGCCGAGCGGCGCATGCCGACGCTCGATGAGATCAACGCAGTAGCGCCGGACACGCCAGTTTTCGTCCTTCATCTTTACGATCGCGCGCTGCTCAATGCGGCTGCTGTGCGCGCCGTCGGGTATACCAAGGACACCCCGGATCCTCCTGGTGGGGAGATCCAGCGTGACAAGAATGGCAATCCGACCGGAGTGTTGATCGCCCGCCCGAACGCCACGCTCCTTTACGCGACACTGGCCAAAGGGCCACTACTGTCGTATGAAGACCAGTTAATCTCTACCCGCCACTTCATGCGCGAGATGAATCGACTGGGTGTCACCAGCGCCATCGACGCCGGGGGAGGGTACCAGAATTACCCCGACGACTATCGCGTGATCAGCGAACTGCATCGCCGCAATCAGATGACGGTGAGGATTGCCTACAACCTTTTTACGCAGCGGCCCAAGCACGAGCTCGAAGACTTTACGAATTGGACAAGCACGGCCAAGCTCTATCAAGGCGATCAAACTTTGCGGCTGAACGGCGGAGGAGAAATGCTGGTCTATTCCGGGGCGGACTACGAGGACTTTCTGCAGCCGCGGCCGGAACTTCCGGGGGCCCTGGAACACGATCTGGAGCAAGTGGTTCGCGTGCTCGCGGCGAAGCAATGGCCCTTCCGGTTGCACGCCACTTACAACGAAGACATTGAGCGATTCCTCAATGTTTTCGAGAAAGTTCACAAAGACCTTCCCATCGACAAGCTGCGCTGGTTTTTCGATCATGCGGAAACCATCACCGCTAGAAACATCGAACGCGTAGCAGCGTTGGGCGGAGGAATCGCAGTCCAACATCGCATGGCGTACCAGGGCGAATACTTCGTTCAGCGCTACGGCAAAGAGGCGGCGATGCGAACTCCGCCGATTCGGCGCATTCTCGAACAGGGCGTGCCCGTTGGAGTAGGTACAGATGCAACGCGGGTGGCCACTTTCAATCCCTTTATTTCGCTCTACTGGCTCGTCTCCGGCAAGACCGTCGGCGGCTTGAGGCTGTATCCGGACGAAAACTGCCTGTCGCGCCAGGAGGCGCTCCGCCTCTACACGCAAGGCAGCAGCTGGTTCTCCAACGAGAGCGGTGAGAAGGGAGGTCTTTTTCCAGGCCAGCTTGCGGATTTCGCCGTTTTGACAGCGGATTACTTCAACATTCCCGAAGAAGAAATCAAGCAACTGCAATCCGCCCTAACCGTCGTTGGCGGCGAGGTGGTTTATGCCAACAAAGACTTTGATGATCTGGCCCCGGTGCCTTTGCCCGCGGCTCTCGACTGGGCTCCAACGGCGTACTACGGCGGTTACCACAACATTGCCGGGAGCGGAGCTATCCAGCAAGCCCCTGTTCACGCCTGCGGTACCTCTCATTTCAATGCGAGGGGCCCCCGCTTGGGCGAGGCC
>JASHQH010000222.1 GCA_030037635.1 Acidobacteriaceae bacterium | reverse complement strand
CTGTTATTAATCACCTGGACCTGGCCGTTGGCCTCGTTGAGCTGGACGTGAATCATCTCTGACGCGTGCATCACGGCGAAGAAGGATGCGAAGGGCTCGAGATCGTAGTGGTAGATTTGCCAAACGAAGCTGGGCTGCGCGGGATTGCTCATCCAGGTGATGACGGCCGTGGTGGGATGAAAGAGCTGCGCGTTGCGGCCTTCGTACATGGCGCGGAAGGCTTCGTAATCGGCCATCTGCGCCTTGCGCACAAAGTCGGCGAGATTGCGGAAGGCGCCGTAACGCGCGGCGATCTCGGCCGGGTACTGGTCGGCGTGGGAGTTGCCCTTGGTGAAGTCGTGTATGGCCCAGTCGTCGTTGATGGTCTCCCAGTCTTTTTTGGGCATCATGCCGTGGATGGATTCGAGCGTAGGCACGCTGACGCTGCCGGTTTCGGTCTTGAAGTAATCGTCGGTGACGGTATAGAACTCGCGCGGCGTGCGCCAGGAGTAGGGTCCGTGGGAGCGTACGCCGGCGCCGTCGGTGGAGCTGGGCTGATAGCGGCGCGTGGGCTCGATCTCGGCCAGAAGCTTGCGCAGGTCGGCGTCGATCTCAGGCGGCGGATAGCCTTCGTTGCGTCCGCACCACAACACGATGGAAGGATGATTGCGGAAGCGCAGCACTTTGTCGCGCACGTTGGCGATATAGGTGGGGATGTCGTCGGGATCGGGGCCATCGCCGGGATTGGGCTGGAAGAATTCGTCCCAAACCATGATGCCGTACTTGTCGCACAGCTCGTAGAAATCCTCGCCCGTACTCTGTCCAACCCAGTTGCGGATCATGTTCAGGTTGGCGAGGCGGTGCATGCGGATCTGGGCGTCGAGGCGCTCGCGCGGAATGCGCTTGAGGCCCTCGTCAAGTCCCCAATCGCCTCCGCGGATGAAAATGGGCACGCCGTTGACCCCGATGGTGAGCGTGTCAGTGCCGGGGACGGAGTAGGTGATTTTGCGGACACCGAAGTCCACGTCCTGCGCGTCGCTGACGGTGCGGCCAATTTTGAAATCGAGATGCAGATGGTACAGGTTCTGTTCGCCGTAGCCGTTGGGCCACCACAGGCGCGGGTGCTCCATGTGCAGAGCGGGGGTATTTTGGGCGTCGAAAGCGACCCGCTGTGTGCTGTGCGGCGCCAGCTCCACCTCGCGCTGAAAATGAATGTTTTCGATCGCCCCTTCGATGACGCCCTTCACCGGCTGATCGCTCACGTTCACCGCCGTGGTTTGCACGGCCACGTCGGAGGAATCGGTTCGGGGAAGCGGCAGATCGGTGGTGACCAGCGGATCTTTCAGCGTGGCCGGGCCGGTTGCCGAAAGAAACACTTTCTGCCAGATGCCGGTGTCGCGGTCGTGAATGGCGGGAAGCCAGTCCCATCCGATGGTGCAAAGAAACGTGGGACCATCGATGGCGGTGATGCCGCCGTTGGGGCCGACGCCGGCCTGGAGCGTGTGCTCGTGGGGAACGCCGGGATGCGGCTCCGGCGCCACCAGCACAGCCACCACGGCCGGCTCACCCGGCTTCACCTGCGCGGTGATGTCGAAGATGTCGCGGATGAAGGCGCCGCGGATGGAGCCCACCTGTGTGCCGTTCACCCAGACATCGGCCGAATAGTTGATACCGTCGAAGTTGAGCCAGGTGCGGCGATGCTTGTAGGCTCTCGGCACACGCACCACCGTCCGGTACCAGTACGATGTGTGAACGAGGCTTTCGGGAATCACGTCCTCGCGATCGTTCTCGCCGTAGAGCGGCTCGGGGTAGACGTGATTATTGACCAGCGTGGTAAGCACAGTGCCCGGAACCGTGGCCGCGTACCAGCTGCGCGCGTCAAAGGAACCCGACGCGACCTGCGTGCCGGGCTGCGGCACTTTGGCCACGTCCTGCAACTGCCAGCCGGTGTCGACGGCCACAGGTTGCGGAGCGGCAGCCGCCGCAGCGGTGTGAGCAAGCACTGCTGCGAAGACAGAGATGAGAAATCGGCGGAAACGGATTTTCACTCGACGTGCCCCATGCTTCCTTGAAAGATTGGTTTTCCGTTGCGGAAGACACACGAATTATAGCTTCATCGCCGCCGATGGACGCTTGCCGCCAATCGGCTTCAAGGCGACCAGAGGAAAATTGAACCGGCCAGGGAGGCGGCCGCCATGATGAGTGCAGCGATCAAAAGAATCAGCCTGCCACGGCCTCGGGCTTGAAACGCAAGAATTACCGAAGCGGCAAAGACGGCGTCGATCGGGAGAAATAGAATTTGCAGGGCTACGGGATAGTCCTGCCAAAACCCGAATGGCAAGGAGGGCGATTGGGGGCTCTTCACTTCAGATCCGAGAAAAGTTGCGACCCAGATCGCGACACAGCCGGCAGTGAGGCAAACCCTGGCCCACGCCAGGCGCCGGCCGCCAATCGTCAGTGCGCCTTCCTTGCGATCCGGCCCGGCCGCAGTCCAGCTCGCCAGAGCAGCAAGCACACCGAGGATGGTGAGCCCCCAGAGCACCAACTCCGCAGCCACATCGAAGAATGCGTATCTTGAGAACATCTGCCGCCCTCCGAT
This sequence comes from Acidobacteriaceae bacterium, assembly GCA_030037635.1. Lineage (GTDB taxonomy): Bacteria > Acidobacteriota > Terriglobia > Terriglobales > Acidobacteriaceae > Telmatobacter. Next base: position 18,963 of record JASHQH010000222.1, on the reverse strand, counting down.
ATAGATTAACCAGCTTCGGTCCGACAACTACGCGATTGCCGTGTCAGCGCCGGCAAAGCGCGGAAACGCCTCGGCGGCAGCGGCGGCGCGAGAAGACGGTCGCAGCCGGAACTGCGCTTTGATGGAATCGCCCGGTTCGCCCATCGGATAATAAGAGAAGATGAAATTTCAACGATCCGCCGGAGTCCTGCTCCATGTGACCTCGCTGCCTTCGTGTGGAGGCATCGGCGATCTGGGCCCCGCGGCGCACGAGTTTACGGGTTTTCTTGCGCGCGCCAAACAGCACATCTGGCAGGTTCTGCCGCTGTGCCCCACCGGATTTGGCAACTCGCCCTACGCAGGCTCGTCGGCCTTCGCCGGGAATCCTGCGCTCATCAGCCTGGAGATTTTGAGCCAGTGGCTATGGATCGACGCCAAGCGCATTTCGGGCTTGGCCGGCCGCACCGGCAATGTCGATTTCGATGCCGTGGAGCAGCGCAAGCTGCCGCTGCTTGCCGAAGCCGCAGCGAATTTCCTCGACCGTGGTCTGGGTTCGCCCGAGTTGGCCGGCCAGTGGGCGGAATTTGAGGCATTTTGCCGCGCTGAGGCCGCGTGGCTCGACGATTACGCGCTCTACGCCGTGCTGCGCCGCAAGTTCAACACCGGCGCCTGGACTGAGTGGCCGGAACCGCTGCGGCGCCGCGAGGCGAAAGCGCTGGAGGAGGCGTTTGCCCAGAATGAGCGCGCAGTGGCCATCGAAAAAGCGCTGCAGTTTGCGTTTGCGCGGCAGTGGAACCGGCTTCGCGATGCCGCCGCGGAGCATGCAATTCGCATTCTGGGCGACGTGGCGATCTTCGTCAACATGGATTCGGCCGACGTGTGGGTTCACCCCGAAATCTTTGAGCTCGACAAAGATTTGCAGCCCATTCGCATCGCCGGCGTGCCGCCCGATTATTTTTCAAAAACCGGCCAGCGCTGGGGCAACCCGCTTTACCGATGGAATGTGTTGAAGGAGCGTGGATTCGACTGGTGGATCGACCGCATCCGCCGCGCGATTGCGCTCTACGATATCGTGCGTCTCGATCACTTCCGCGGCTTCGAAGCCTACTGGGCGATTCCCGCCGCCGAAGAAACCGCCGTCAACGGCGAGTGGGTGAAGGCGCCGGGATTGGAGCTGTTTCGCGCGCTCGAATCGGCGCTGGGGCCGTTGCCGCTGGTGGCCGAGAACCTGGGCATGATCACGCCCGCCGTGGATGCCTTGCGCCTGGAGCTGGGCATGCCGACCATGAAGGTGCTGCAGTTCGGATTCAACAGCAAGGGCGCGCACATTCATTTGCCGCAACGCTTCAAGACCGACACCGTAGCCTACACGGGCACGCACGACAACGACACTACGCAGGGCTGGTGGGATGCGGCATCGGAGAAAGAGCGCAAAGCGGTTGAAGCACTGGTTAGTCCCGTCAACGGCCGGCCCGCGTGGCCGCTGATCCGTGCCGCGCAGGGCAGCGTGGCTGAGACGGCAATCGTTCCCGCGCAGGATTTGCTGGGGCTGGGCTCAGAAGCGCGCATGAATACGCCGGCCGTTGCCACGGGAAACTGGAGCTGGCGCGCGCCCCAGAATTGCTGGAGCGATGAGATGGCGGCGCGTCTGGCGGCTCTGGCCGAGGTGACAGATCGCGACAACGACCCGTTGGGAAAACAGGGAGCGAGGGACCAAGGGAGCAAGTGAGCGAGAGCGCCTGCACACCAGCGGCCTCTGAGCATTGGAGGATTACGGTCGCAGGCCGCGCCGGCTTTCTCGTTCCCTCGCTGCCTTCCTGCCTGTTTTACCGGTACGACGAGTCGTCGAACCGGTTCATATCGATGGAGTCGTCGAGCACGCCGAGGGTGACGACGGCGAAGGTGAAAACCTGCGTGTCGGGCTCGAGATGGCCGCCGAAGGCCTTGCCGGGATTGGCTAGCGTGATGTGCGGGTGCAGGCGGCCGTTCATGACCATGCCGCTCATGCCGATGATGTCGGCGGGCGCAGTGGGATTCTTTTCGTACATGAGCTTCGCGGGCATATCGCGGTTCGACACCTGGTGAAGCTGGTAGCCGCGTACCGATCCGAACGCCGAAAGGATGACGGCGTTCTTGATTTTCTCCTGCGCGATCATCTTCTCCAGCCCGGCGAGCAGATCGGTGCCGTACTTGAAGCGCAGCACGACGATGCGCTCCAGGTGGCCGCTCACGGCGAAGACGTCGGGCACGTCGGGACTGTTGGGCTTGGAGTCAATCGCGGGATTGCCGGTGGCGTGGGTCACCTCGCGTCGCGTCTCCTGCGCAGGCAGCGCCAGGCACGAAGCGAGAAGCAAGACAAGAAAGAGATTCTTCATTTGGTTCTCCGTGATGCGAGAGCTCATAGCTTGCGCTGGGTTCCAGGAATCCCACCCTAGCGACAAAGGCAAAGACGTCGCGAGGGTGGGGCACCCATTTTATGGTGTTAAGTGGGGATTGCAAGAGGCGCGGGTTGTTTTCCCGCTCCTTTGCTCCCTTGGTCCCTGCCCTTTAGAACGGTATGTCGTCGTCGGAGATCTCGGCCGACTGCGCGTATTCGTCCGTTCCGCCGGGCTGACGCTGATCCTCGTGCGCCGGTTTGGCCGCGGCCGCCGGGCGGTTGTAGGCGCTGCCGCCGTTGTCGCGCCCCGAAAGCAGCGAGAGATCGTTGACGATAATCTCGGTGCGGTAGCGCTTGGCGCCGGTTTCTTTATCGTCCCAGCTCCGGGTTTGAATCTTGCCCTCGATGTAGAGCTTTGAGCCCTTCTTCACATAATCGCGGACGATCTCGGCCAGGCGCTTGAAGGCGACAAGATTGTGCCACTCGGTGCGATCCTGCCAATTGCCCTGGGCATCCTGAAAGCGGTCGCTGGTGGCGAGGGTAAAGTTGGCCACCATAGTGCCTCCGCCCGTCGATCGAATCTCAGGATCCTTGCCCACGTTTCCTAAAAGAATGACTTTATTCACGCTCTTGGCCATGTTCCTGCTCTCCTCTGTCCTCTGCTAATTCTCAGTGCCACTTCTCGTTTGGGCCGTCACAATTTGCGCACCCTCTGCAACTTCCAGGCGTCACAGTTGGCTCTCTCGCTTTCACAAACACGGTGCGAGGAGGTCTTCGTAGCCGGCCAATGGACCTGCGGGGATACTCCTTTATGGAATCGCTGGCGATCTCCGAGAGTATAAACCTTTTTGGCATCGCGCGTTCCCGCCGTTGCAAGGATGTCTGGAGACGTCTGCGGGGCTGCCAATGAGCTAATGAATCGCGAGGGCAGCGCCGGATCCTTCGCGCTTCGATTGCGAGGATTCCCGAACCTCAGCGTTGATCATTTGAGCGATGATGCTTACGGCCGGCTCGACGGTAATGTTGTCGTGATTGCCCTCGACTTCGACGCATTGAATGGAGCCGCGCACCACCGGCTTCCAGCCGAGGAATTGGTCGAAATAAGGATCAGCGAAACGCTCTTTTGACCGGAACACAATGGCGTTGCCGCTAAAGGGGCGAGGAACGAACTGACCCGTAACCCTTCGGCCCCACCGCTCCATCGACTCCATGATTTGAACTGAGCGGCCCGCGGAAGCGGGAATGGATTTGAGAACCGCCGGCAGTTCGCGAAGAGATTTCTTCTGCGGTCCTTTTCTCACGATTCGCTCGCCGTGAAAATACATTGCCTTGATGCGTTCCCAGGTATAGCTGAACCTGCGTGCCATTCGCATGCGGCGAATGGTGCGCACGTGGAAAATTGTGCGCCGGTAGCAATGACGCAAGAAAAGGAAAACGGACTTTCGGATGGATTGAAAGCGAAGTTGTGCAGGATTTGCGATATCGACCAGGAACAGGGCGGAGACCTGCTGCCCGGCCTCTTCGAGCAGGCAGGCCATCTCAAACGCCACTAGGGCGCCAAAACAATATCCGCCAAGCCAGTAAGGGCCGTTCGGCTGCACCTTGCGCATTTCATCGACGTAAAGGCGTGCCGCGTCTTTCAAGGATGCGCAAGGTTCGGAGCCGTCCAGTCCCTTGTTCTGGATGCTGTAAAACGGCAGATCCTTGTCCAGATCGTTGGCCAGGGGACGCATGCCGAGGGCGGTGCCGGCCGGCGCGCACACACAGAAAAAGGGCGCGCACGCCGGACTGCCGGGCTGCATGGGCACCAGAATCGGCTGGTGGTCTTCTTGGTGGTTTTCGAGCCAGACCGCCAGGCGCTCGATGGTGGGAGCCTCAAGCAAAGCTCGCAGCGGCAAAGCCTCGCCGGGAACGATCTCCTGCACGCGCAACACAAGCTTCACTGCCAGCAGAGAGTGCCCGCCGAGGTCGAAGAAGTTATCGTGGCGTCCAACCGCGTCGACCTTGAGCACATCGGCCCAGATCCCGGCCAGTTTGGTTTCCATTTCGCCCTGAGGCGGCTCGAAATTGTGAATGGAAGCGGCGCCGCGATCGGGCGCCGGCAGAGCATTGCGGTCGAGCTTCCCATTCGGAGTCAGGGGAAACGACTCCAGAGCGACAAATGCAGCGGGAATCATGTATTCGGGCAGAGACCGGGACAGATAGGTTCGGATTTCGCTGGAGCTCAGAGATTGTCGATCCGCGCCGGCCGCAGTGGTGTAATACGCCGCCAGCTGTTTGTCGCCGGTCGATCCCGCGCGCACCGCGGCAACCGCCTGGACAATTCCGGGCAACGTCTTGAGTGTTTCCTCAATTTCGCCAAGTTCGATGCGATAACCCCGCAGCTTGACCTGGTGGTCGTTCCGCCCAAGACACTCAATGCTGCCGTCGGGACGAAAGCGCGCCAGGTCGCCGGTGCGATAGATTCTGGCGCCGGCGCCGCGAAACGGGTCGGGCAGGAATCTCTCCGCTGTCAGTTTGGAGCGGTTGAGGTATCCGCGCGCCAGGCCGTCGCCGCCGATGTACAAATCTCCCGGAATTCCAATGGGCACCGGCTGCAGAAGCCGGTCGAGGATGTAAATCTGCGTGTTCGCAATCGGCCGGCCGATCAGGATCGGGGAGGGCCCGGCGGGGACATGGAATGCGGTGGACCAGATGGTGGTTTCCGTCGGTCCGTAGAGGTTCCACAACCGCCTGACCAGAGGACCCAGCCGGGTTGCGATCTCGGGCGGCATGGCTTCGCCGGTGCACACTGCCTGCAAATCGCTTTTGCCTTTCCAGCCCGATTCAAGAAGCAGCTGCCACGTGACGGGAGTGGCCTGAAGAAAAGTGATTTTGTGGCGTTCGATCAACTGGGCCAGGAGGCCGCCGTCGGACGCATCTTCGCGGGTTGCAATCACAGTTTGCGCACCCACCAGCAACGGCAGCCACATGTCGGCTCCGGCGATATCAAACGAAATCGTGGTCACCGCCAGCAAGCGGTCGCGCTCACTCAGTTGCAACAGGCCGCGCATCGACCAGAGCAGATTCGCCAGGGCCTTGCGCGGAATGGCCACTCCCTTGGGCTCGCCGGTCGATCCGGAAGTGTAAAGAAGGTAGGCAAGGTTATCTCCGGTCACGGCGGCCGGGAGATTTTGAGAACCATGGCAACGCCAGGCGGGGTCCTCGAGAAGAATCGTGGTCCCCGAAAAAGGCGGTAGAGCAGCACGAAGCGCTTGCTCTGTAATCAAGACCTTCGGCTTGCAGTCATTGAGCATGTACGCCAGGCGGCGCGCAGGAAAGAGCGGGTCGAGCGGCAGATAAGCGGCCCCCGATTTGATGATGGCCAAAAGCGCGACCACCAGGAAGACCGAGCGTCCGGCAAAAAGCGCGACAATTTCGTCCGGACCGGCTCCATGCCTGCGCAATTCCTCAGCCAGCTGGTTGGCCAGATCGTTCAGCGCCCGGTAAGTGAGCTTTTCACTTCCATCCACCACGGCAAGGGCATCGGGCGTTCGCTCTACCTGAGCTTCAACCAGCGCCGCCAGCGAATCATCCTTTGGATAGGCAGCTTCGGTTTGATTCCATTCCTGCAGAAGGCGATGGCGTTCGCCCTGCGGCAAAATGCCAAGCTGGCCGACCCGTTGCGTCTCGTCGGCCGCCATGGATTCGAGGATGGTGCGGAAGGACTCGAGGTAGCGCTGGATGGTCGATTGCTCAAACAGCGAAGTTGCGTATTCGACGCCGCCGGTGATGGTGTTGCCGGTTTCCTTCAGGTCGAGAAGGAGGTCGAACTTGGCGGTCGCGGTTGGCAGCAGATATGGCTCGGCTTCAATTCCCGCAAAATTGACTTTTTCCTGGGGGTTGCTTTGCCAGGCGAACATCACCTGGAAGAGCGGGGAATGGGAGAGGCTGCGCGCCGGATTGAGGAGCTCGACCACACGCTCGAAAGGGACATCCTGATTCTGCATCGCAGCCAGCGAGCGCGTCCGGGCTTGTTCAAGGAGGTCGATCACGGTGGGCGAGCCGCTGAGATCGAACCGTACCACCAGGGTATTGACGAAAAATCCAATCAGGTCGCGGATTTCATTGCGCGTGCGATTGGCGGTTGGCATGCCGATGAGCACATCCGTCTGTCCGGAGAGACGCGACAGTAACGCCGCCCAGCCCGTCAGCAAGGTCATGAACAGCGTAACCTGGCGCCGGCGGCTGAGCTCCTTGAGCCGTGCGGTCAGATTTTCGTCGAGCAGCAGATTCTCAAAGGCGCCGGCATAGCTTTGCCGAAGGGGACGTGGATGGTCCGCAGGAATCTCCAGAAGGCCGGGCGCGCCGGCCAGCGCAGTCTTCCAGTAGGCAGCTTGTTGCTGTTGCGGCTCGCCTTCCATCCATCCGCGCTGCCACACCGCATAGTCGGCATACTGCACCTCAGGATCGGGCAGGGGATCGTCGTGCCCCCCGAGAAATGCCTCGTACAGGAGGCTCAGCTCCCCGATCAGCAAAGGCGTCGACCATCCGTCGGAGGCAATGTGGTGGATGACGATCGCCAATAAGTGCCGGTCATCGGATAGCTGGATGAGCCGGGCGCGAACCAGCGGTCCCGTCTGAAGGTCGAAGGGAGCCGTTGCCTCCGCTTTGATCAGCCGATCGGTCTCTTCGGCCGCGTCTTCAGTAGCGCGAAGGTCATCTTCGGCGAGCAGAATCCGGCTTTCCTCAACCGGGCGGATCCACTGCACCGGTTCGCCGTCCTGCACCGTGAACGTCGTGCGCAGCGCCTCATGCCTGGCCACGACGCGATCGAGCGCGCGGCGAAGGACGGCATGATCCAATGCGCCCTTCAGGCGGAGGACGAGCGGAACATGATAGGCCTTGCCGGCTCCCTCCATCTGCGCCAGAAACCACAGCCGCTGCTGCGCAAACGAAAGAGGCAGCTTGCCATCCCTTGGCGTGCGCTGGATGCGGCCGGATGGGTGCGGAGATTTGACGGAGCCGTTCTCAAGGATTTTGAGGATTTCCGGCGTGCGCTCGGCGAGCTCGGCGCGAAGCTGCGGAGTCAGGACCTTTGCAGGTGCGTTGTAACGCAGCCGGCCTTCGTGGGCCGACACCTCAACATTCAACGTCCGCAACCTGGCGAGGAGTTCGACTGTCGATTGTGACTGGCTCATCGTTCAGCTTTCCCGCGAGGCACTTTATCAAGAATCAACAGAGGTTCAGCGTCGGTCAGGCTCCCGGGTATGCATTCGCAGTCAACTGGATGGATCGACCGAAATGTGAAACCGCGATCCGCATCGCTCAGGACCCTGACGCGATTCGAGCACAGCAGAAAAAAGGGCAAGCCGATGGATTGGCCTGGTCTCATTCGCGACCTCTTATCCGCCATTTTTTGCTCGATTAACACGATGATAACGAAAGTCAAATCGCAGGGGCGAGATTTCAAAAAAAAATCAGACGGAAAAAGCGTCCATTCAGGCAGGATTCCCATCTCTGCAACGGGTTGAGTGCAAATGGCTCCAAACACGTTTTCATCTGATCAAGCGGGAGCTCGAAGGGTTCAAAACTGCGACAGATGGACCTGATTGAAACTGACGCGAAAGCTTCTTTTGCCCAATAGCACTTTGGGATCACCGACTTAGCGAACTCCGTGGTATCTTGATCCGGGAGAGTTGCGCCTGCCTCAGCTCAATATTGATCGAGAATGAAATCGCCTGGAATTGCGCCGGAACAGCGAGACATCGTCATTGAAATCTGGAAGGAGACCCTGGCCGTTTCAGAGATCGATCTCGACCGGGGCTTCGCCGATCTGGGCGGCACGTCATTATCCGCCAACCGCTTTGTGAACGAACTGGAGCGGCGGCTGGGCCTGACCGTTCCCGTGATGCGGGTTTTTGAGTATCCAACCCTGCGCATGTTCCTGCGCTATCTCATTGAGGGCGCCCAAGCCCGGCAAAGCCCCGCAAGGCCGGCGCGGACGAGGAGCGAGGCGGCGGTATCCGAGACCATTCGAGCGGGGCATGACATTGCCATTGTCGGCATGGCCTGCCGATTTCCGGGGGCCAGGAATATCGATGAGTTCTGGGCGAACCTGCTCGACGGCCGCGACAGCATTACCATCCTGAGAAGCGATCAGCTGAGCCCCGCGGTTCCACCCGAGCTCGGCGATGATCCGCGCTACGTGCGCGCCGCAGGACTGATCGACCAGCCGTATGGAATGGACGCGGAATTCTTCGGGGTGAACCCGATGGAGGCCAAGCTGACTGACCCGCAGCAGCGGGTCCTGCTGGAGACGGCCTGGCAGGCGCTGGAGCACGCGGGAGAAGCAGTGGGCAGGCTGCCTGAGCGCACGGCGGTCTACGCGGGCACCGAAGATAACAGCTACTACCGCTCTGAAATTGTGGTGTTCCCTGAAGCTGAGCGCCGCGCCGGGCGCTTTGCGGTGATGACGGGCAACGAGAAGGACTACGTTGCCATGCGCATTGCGCACAAGCTCAACCTGAAAGGTCCGGCGGTGAGCGTGCACACGGCGTGCTCCACCTCGCTGGTGGCGGTGATTATGGCGTGCAAGAGCCTGCGTTATGGCGAATGCGACCTGGCGCTGGCCGGTGGAGCATCGGTTCATTTCCCGACGCCGGAAGGGTATCACTACCAGGAGGGAGGGGTCTTCAGCTCCGACGGCCATAGCCGGCCGTTCGACCGCGCGGCGCAGGGAACGAATTTCACCGATGGATCGGGGATGGTGGTGCTCAAGCGTATCGAGGACGCGATCCGCGATGGCAACACCATCTTTGCGGTGATCAAAGGCGGAGCCATTAACAGCGACGGCGGAGAAAAGGCGTCGTTTTCCGCGCCCAGCGTCACCGGGCAGGCAAACTGCATCCGCGACGCGCTGGCCGACGCGGGCGTCGATGCCGGAACCATCCAGTATGTGGAAGCGCATGGGACGGCGACGCCGGTGGGCGACCCGGTGGAAGTGCAGGGATTGCGCGTGGCCTTCGCGTCGCGCAAAGAGCCGCAGAAGCTGCAGTATTGCGGAATCGGATCGGTGAAGAGCAACATCGGCCACACCACAGCGGCGGCGGGAGTGGCCGGCCTCATCAAAACCGCGCTGGCGCTGCGGCACGGGGTGATTCCGGCGACGGTGCATTTCACCAGTCCGAACCCCGCGCTGGATTTGGCCAATTCACCGTTCTATGTGGTCGGGAGCAAGCTGGACTGGCCGCGCAGCGAGGGCCGGCGGCGGGCGGGCCTGAGCTCGTTCGGCATCGGCGGCACCAATTCCCACGTGGTGCTTGAGGAGGCGCCTGCGATTGAAGAAGCCGGGCGCGGAGCCGAGCGCCCCTTCGAAATCTGGCCGGTGTCGGCCAAATCGGCTGCGCAGCGCGACCGGCTGGTGGCGGGATTGACCGCGGAGCGCTACTGGCCCCGCGATATTGCCCATACGCTGCAGTACGGGCGGGCGCGATTCCCGCATCGCGGGGCGCGCGTACGCCTGACGCAGCTCGACGTGGAAGACCTGCTGGTGCAGCCCGCACTGCAGGCGCTCGAGGAACCGCGCATGGCCTTTCTGTTTCCGGGCCAGGGTTCGCAGTACATCGAGATGGGCAAGAGCCTGTACCAGCAGCTGCCGGAGTTTCGCGCCACGTTTGAGCGCTGCTGCCAGGTCCTGAGCCGGCAGATGGGGATGGACTTCAAGGCGTTCATCTTCAACCCCGCGAACCGGGAGACGCTGGAAGACACGCGCTACACGCAGCCGGCGCTGTTTGCCATGGAAGTGTCGCTGGGCCGCATGCTGGTGGATTGGGGCATTGAGCCGGAGTGGATGCTGGGCCACAGCGTGGGCGAGTTTGTGGCCGCGCACCTGGCAAACGTCTTCTCGCTCGAAGACGCACTGCGGCTGATTGCGGCGCGCGGACGGCTGATGGCCGGCCTGCCGCGCGGACGCATGCTGGCGGTGCGCGGCGAACGGGAAGCGGTGCTGGCGACGGCGGCTGAGCCGGTGGATATTGCTTCGTTGAACAGCCCCATCCATTGCGTTCTGTCGGGCGGCAACGAGCAGATGGCGCGCATACAGCAGAAGCTGGAGACGGCGGGAATTGCGTGCCGGCCGTTACACACCTCGCATGCGTTTCATTCCAGCATGATGGAGCCGGTGGTGGCGCCGTTTCTCGAGTTCGTGCAGGGCGTGACCCTGCGCGCGCCGGAGCGGAACATTGTATCCACTGCGACCGGCGAGCTGCTCACCGCGGCTCAGGCGACTGACCCGCACTATTGGGCGGGGCATCTGCGGAATACGGTGAAGTTCAGCCCGGCGCTTTTCCGCGCTCTGGAAGCGGGCGTCAATGTCTTGCTTGAGGCCGGTCCGCGGACCACGCTGACCAGCCTGGCGGTGCAGCACTTTGCCCGCGCCACCAAGGGGGAACGCGTCGCGATTGCGATGCTGGCAGACAGCCCTGAGGCGCAGGCCGAAATCGGCGGCGTGGGCGCGGCGCTGGCCAAGTTGTGGTGCGCCGGTGTGGAGCTGCAGTGGGAGAAAATCTGGTCCGGTGGACGCAAGGTGCCGCTGGTTTCGACGTATCCGTTCGAGCGCAAGGATTATCGCTTCTCTGAGGGCAGGCAAGCGGCGCTGCGGTCGGTGAGGGAAAGCGAGCCGGAGACCGCGCCGGAGTCAAAAACCTCCGGGATGGCGGCTCTGGAAGGCGCCGTGTCAAGCGGCGAAGACCCGTTGACGGCCGACTTAGCCAGGCTGCTGGCTGAATGTTCCGGGCTCAGTATCGATCAGCTCGATGCCACGTTCCTCGAGCTGGGCTTCGATTCTTTGCTGATGATGCGGATCGCGACCCAACTGGACGAACGCTATGGAGTCGCGGCTTCACTGTCTGATCTGATGTTCAAAGTGAACACACTGCGGCGGCTGAGTGAATTGGTCCTGGCCAACGCGGATCCCGCGAAACTTCGCAATCGCGCCGCGGCCGCCGCGCCCAACGCGGCAGAGCCCGAGCCGGCATTCGCGTTGCCGGCCCGCGGAGCCCCGGGCGCGAAGGCAAAACCGCCGAGCGCCAAGCCGTTGCTTCGGGCAAAGCAAGGGCAGGCGCTCGAGGCCGGGGATTTCGGCGCCGAGACGGCCGTTCCCAGCACCCGGGCGATGCGGGAGATCTTCCAGGCTTCGCTCGACAGCGCGCCCGCGTCGCGCGCCTTCAATCAATCGATTTCGATCTTCCTCGAGGGCCGGCTTGATCGCGACGCGCTCTACTCGGCCCTTTTGAATCTGCTCGACAGGAACGAGGCGCTGCGCGGCCGATTCTCGGTGGATGGCTCTGAATTCCTGGTGCGCGAGCGCATCGCATTTGAAGTGCCGCTGATCGATTTGAGCAATCTGCCGGCGATTGAGCAGGAAACGGCCTATGACGAACTGATCGCGAAGGAAGCCGGGCACGTTTTCGATCTTGCGGAAGGTCCCCTGTTCCGGGCGGTCCTGGTGGCGCGCGGCGAACACGATCATGTGCTGGTGTTCAACTGCCATCATGCCGTTGTCGACGGATGGTCGCTAAAGATCATCCTGGCCGAACTGGCGCGCCTGTATTCAGAATTGGCGCAGGGACGCGAGACCACGGAGTTGCCGGCGCCGGCTTCGTATGTCGAGTACGCGCGCCTGGCAGCCGGGCGGGAGCGCGACCGGGCAGAGAAGGCTCGCGCCCACTGGCAGCAGGTGTTTGCCGGCGGCGCGCCTGCGCTGGAGCTGCCGCTCGACAACAGGCGCCCGCCGCTGCGCAACTACGAGTCGCTGCGCGAAGACTTCTACGTAAACCAGGAAATCTACGATGGGCTGAAGGCAGCGGGAGCGAAAAGCGGCCTGAGCCAGTTTGTCACATTGCTCTCAGCGTTCGCGCTTTACATCGGCCGCATCGCAGGGCAGAACGATTTCGTCATCGGCGTGCCCTCTGCCGGCCAGATTGCGAGCGGCAAGAGCGAGTTGCTGGGCCACGATTCGCGCATCCTGCCGGTTCGCTTTGAAATTGAGGAAGGCGATACCTTTGTCACCTTTGCGAAGCGGACGATGCAGCGTTTTCTGGCTGCGTACGAGCACCAGTGGGTTACGCTTCCCGAAGTTCTGCAGGCGATCGGCTTCCAGGCGGAAAAAAGCCGGGCGCCGCTTGTCCAGGTGACGTTTAATTACGATCCCGGGATGGACGAGGGCACGCTGAGTTTCGACAAGCTCAAGGCGCGCCATTTCTTTAATGTGCGGAACGCTGAAACGTTCGAGATCTCGGTGAATTGCGTGGTGGAGAACAACGAGCTGATCCTGGAATGGGCATTCAACCAATCGCTCTTCGATCCGCTCGAGATGCATTTTCGCCTGAAGCAGTTCGAACAACTGATGGCATCGATTGCGGCCGAGCCGCACAGTCCGGTTGGCAAGCTGCCCGTGACGCCGGCAGCGCAGATCAGCGAGATGGATGCAGGCCTGAACTCGACGGCGATGGAGTTTGAGCGCAGCCTTTGCACCGATCAACTCATCGAGCGCACCGTGCAGGAAAAGCCCGACAAGGTAGCCGTGGAGTGGGGATCGGAGCATCTGACCTACGAGCAATTATGGCGGCGCTCAGGCGAAGTTGCGGCGGCGCTGCTGCGCGAAGAGCTGGGGCCGATGCGGTTGGCGGGCGTGATGATGGAGCGTTCGGCGGACATGGTGGCTGCTCTATTAGGGGTCTGGCGCGCCGGTGCGGCTTACGTGCCGCTCGATCCGGCGTATCCAGTGGAGCGGCTCGATTACATGATCGAGCACTCGGGCATGCGCGTGCTGCTGACGCAGAAAGAAATCGGATGGAAGCCGAAAGGCCAGGTGAAAGCGATCGACGTGGGCGATCTGGCGGGTCATGGCGGCAACGGAAGCCACTCTGCGCCGCGCCGCACGCCAAGCGACCTTGCCTATGTGATCTACACGTCGGGCTCGACCGGGAAACCCAAGGGAGTGCAGATTCCACATTCCGCGCTGGTAAATTTCCTCACCACCATGCGCACGCAGCTGCCGGGCATTGCGGACCATGACCGGCTGCTGGCAGTCACCACGCTGTCGTTTGACATCGCCGGCCTGGAGTTGTGGCTTCCTCTGCTGGCCGGCGCCACGACGGTGATTGCCGATCGTGCCATCGTGGTTGACGGCAAGGCCCTGGCGCGCACGTTGCGTGAGGCGCGGATCACGTTCCTGCAGGCCACGCCTTCGACGTGGAGAGTTCTGTTGTCGGCGGGCTGGGAGGGTGACAGCAAGTTGACTGCGCTCTGCGGCGGCGAGGCGTTGCCGCGCGACCTGGCGGCCATGTTGATGCCGCGCGTGGGCGTGTTATGGAACATGTACGGGCCGACGGAAACCACCATCTGGTCAACCATCGACCGCGTGACCGGCGACGAGGTAACCATCGGTAAGCCGATCGGCAATACGCAGGCGTATGTGCTCGACCACGATCGCCATTGGGTGCCGCGAGGTTGCCTGGGCGAACTCTGGCTGGCAGGAGACGGCGTCGCGCGTGGGTACCTGGGCCGCGATGATTTGACCCGCGAACGCTTTGTGGCCAATCCGTTCGCCGGACACGGGCAGATGTACAGGACCGGCGACATGGTGCGGCTGAGGCGTGACGGCCGCATCGAGTACATCGGACGCAACGATTTTCAGGTGAAGGTGCGTGGATTCCGCATCGAGCTGGGCGAAGTGCAGCTGGCGCTTTCGCGGCTGGCCGGGATTCAGCAGTGCGTGGTCGTGGTGCGCGAAAGAGAGCCGGGCGACGCACACCTGGCAGCTTTCTACACCGCGAACGGAACTCCCAGCGTGCAGCAGCTCCGCGACGGTCTGCGCCAATCGCTGCCCGATTACATGGTGCCGGGCTGGTTTGTGCAACTGGAGAAGTTGCCTCTGACCGACAACGGCAAAATCGACGTCAAGCTGCTGCCCGATCCATTTGCGGCAACCGTGAGTGCCGTAGCCGGAGATTGATCATCGTCAACCCCGGCTCTTGAACCACGCCATCACATCTGCGGCGCTGCGATCCGGCGGGAAAACCGGATAGAACGTGTGTTCAATTACGCCATTTCGAATTGCGAGCGTGAGGCGTTTCAAGAGTCTCATCCCGGCGGTTTCAAATGTTGGCAATTGCATGGCTGATGCCATGCGAAGGCGCTGGTCTGAAAGCAAGGGGAAGGGCAGACGCAAGCGCTCCGACGCTTCCCGTTGATACTCAGTATCCTGGGTTGAAAGACCGAACAGATGCGCGACACCGAGCGATTGCAATGCGGCAAAGTGGTCGCGAAACGAGCAGCTCTGCGGTGTGCAGCCACGTGCGCCTGGAATCAGGTCCCAGCCGTCTGGATTCGGCTCCCACGGTCTTCCCGTGCGCGGATAGATATAGACCACCGTCCATCCCGGGAGCGCCGACAGGTCAACCGCAGTTCCATCGGTGGCCGGCAATGGAACTGAGGCGATGGTCCTGCCCAGCAGATGCCGCGCGGCGCCATCGTCCGCCGGTGCGGGGATCGTGGACCAGTCGGGTGCATCGATGTGGTTGGCTGCCATGCATCCATGTTAATTTCCGCTTGCGGAAAAGTCGTTGGCAGAGACGTTTTTCGGTCCCCCGAGGCGCAGCCTGAAGGCATTCGAGAGGCATTGGGGCCGGCTAGCTCATGCGCCCCAGCTCGCGGAACTGGTGCGCCACAGCTTCGAGAAAGGTTTCTACGCTGGTGTCAGGAGGAATGACGAGACCCGACTTGGCGCAGAGAGCCGATGCAATGCGGCCGGCCAGCGCACTGCGCGTCGCGAGGTCCATGTCGAAGCGGCGTGTGAAGAAATTCTCCAGCACTTCGAGATCGCCGGCCGAGAGCTTGGCCAGCGCCGGCGCCGGCAGCACCACGCGCAGGTGCGGCGGACCACCCCACACGCCAGAGCCCGATTGTGCGGGCTGGGGTTGCGGCATGGGCGAGCTGGCGGCGACGGCCGGCGCGGTGAAGGTGCGGCTTGAGGGTTCGCCCCAGGTGGGCGCATCGGCTTCGCGCTCGCGCACCACCAGCGTGCCGGCCACCATGTCGCCCAGGCGCTGGCTGCGCCGGCTCATGAACATGGCCGCGATGCCCACTCCATAGAAGAACGGCAAAAAGTCAGCGTAGCGGACAAGATTGCGCGCCAGCGACTCGAAGAAGGTGATGCCGCGGCCGGACTGGTGAATGACGCGGATTTTGGCCACGTGCTTACCCGGCGTTTGCCCGTGGCCGAATGCCTCGAAGAGCGCGAAGTATCCCCACACCAGCAGGAAATAGATGAGGAAAAAGATGCCGGCGCCCCAGCTGGCCGAAGTGAGACCGAAAAGGCCGAGCGCCGGAAGGATGACTGCGGAAAGAATGAAGACAAGGAAGAGAGCTCCGCCGAGGATGAGCGAGTCGACCAGAATGGCGATGAAGCGGCTGCCGATTCCGGCTACCGGCATCTCAATGGCCACCAGCTCCGGGGTGTCGATGTTAAGCTGGTCTCCAATCTTCTCCATGGCCGTCGTTCTCTCCAATCAGTGGCTCAACAAACGCCGCCCCTACTGGGATCGCCTGGCGGGATTGCTGCGCCAGGCCGGAGCCGGCGGAGTGCGGCAGCTTTCGCGCGCCGAGCTACGCGAGACGGCGTTGCTGTATCGCCAGGCCGCCAGCGATCTTTCCACTCTGCGCCAGGACACCACCGCGCGCGCCTACACCGAGCACGTAAACCACTTGCTGGCTCGCGCCCACCATATCATCTATTCCAGCCGGCGCAAAGGCTTCAAAAAGATTTTCCTCTTCCTGCGCGACGAGTACCCGGCGACGGTGCAGCGGCAGATCCATTATGTGCTGCTTTCGCTGGTGCTGCTGCTCGCCGGCGCGACGCTGGGCTCGGTGCTCACGCTGGCGCGGCCGCAATTCATGCGCCACATGCTGGGACCGCAGATGGTGGAAACCATCCAGCGCCACGAGATGTGGACGCACTCGATTGTCGCCGTCAAGCCGTATGCCAGCAGCCGCATCATGACCAACAACCTCACGGTTTGCTTTGTCACCTTCGCCGGCGGCATCTTCTGCGGCTTGCTGACCATTTACTCGATGTTCCAGAACGGCATGCTGCTAGGCGTGATCGGCGTGGCCTGCCAGCAGCACGGCATGGCCGTGGATCTGTGGAGCTTTGTTGCGCCGCACGGCTCGCTGGAGCTGCCGTCGATCATTCTTTCCGGAGCCGCGGGGCTGCGCCTGGCCCATGGCGTGCTGTTTCCGGGGCTCTACCGCTGGCGCGACTCCGTTGCCCTGGCCGGAGCCGAGGCCACGCGCCTGGTGGCAGGCATCATTCCGCTGCTGGTGATTGCCGGCTCGCTGGAGGGATTTTTCTCGCCGTCGGACGCTCCCGTCCGGCTGAAATTTGCGGTGGGCGGAGTGCTGTTCACGCTGCTGCTGGTGTGGCTGTTCCGGCCGGTGCGGGCGGCCACTAAGCCGAGCAGATGAGAGGTCGCTCGTGTTTACCTTTGTCGTAGTTATTTTATGTGCCGCCGTTCTCCTATCTGTCGCAACCGACGTCTTTATGCGCGTTCGTCTCACAAGCCGCGAAGTGCGATCGGAAAAACTCCTGTGGTGGCGAAAGGGTGGTGATGAGGTCGCTTCCATGTATGCGAGTCTCTTTCCGAGAACGAGACTTCCGAGGGTTAGAGACACTGTCTTCTACGCGTTCCTCGCGCTCTGTGTGTTTCTCCTTGTGATCATAATTTTGAAGCGGGGCTGATGATGGAGAACGGCGCATGAGTGAGAGCCGGGTGGGCCCCAAGGCCGCGCAAACTCAAGCCGCTTTCGGAACCGAAGCTGTGAGCTCGATCCCCAAAGCTTTCATGACGGCCAGGGTTGTTTTAAGAGTAGGATTGCCTTTTGCGCTGAAGGAGCGGTAAAGCTGCTCGCGCGAAAGGCCGGTTTCCTTAGCGATCTGTGACATTCCGCTTGCGCGTGCCGCTACGCCCAGCGCGTGAGCAATATAAGCGGGGTCGTTAGTTTTTAAAGCCTCTGCCATGAAGATCGCGACTGCTTCCTTCGATGTCAGATCCTCGGCAGGATCGTACTTTGTCAGTTTCTCAGCCATTCTGATCGCTCCATTCCGCTGCAAGGCGCTTTGCCGCTTCAATATCCCGCTGTTGCGAGCGCTTGTCTCCGCCGCACAACAAGAGAATGATTCTGCTCCTGCGTTTCTGAAAGTAGACTCGGTAACCGGGCCCGAAGTCGATCCGCAACTCACTGACGCCTTGTCCGACAGGCTTCACGTCCCCAGGATTTCCAAATGCGAGCCGGTCCAAGCGTGACGCGGTGATAACCTTTGCTCGCTCATCCTTAAGCTTGGCTCGCCGCTTGCGGAATGTCTCGGTCTGCCTGAGGTCCATCATGGCGAACGTAGTCTATAAACTACATGACACCTGGCTTGTTGTCAACAAGTGGCTCAAAGCCGTCCCAGCCAGATTTTCGAGTGCGTGCGGCTACACCATCGCCCGCTCTTTCACCTTTAGATATTGATTCAGCACCGCAGCGGTGAGCCGATCGGGATCGAGATCGAGGGTGAGCGCGCCCTGCTCGCGCAAGCGCGCCAGCAGAAGCTCGCGCCGCGTGGCCAGTTCCTGCGCTGCCGAGGCGCGAAACATCTCTTCCACCGTTTTGGGGCGCGCATTGGCAATGGCATCCACGTCGGGCTGCGCCATGGCCACAAACAGCATCACGTGGCGATGCAGCAACTGCATGGCGCCGTCGATCACCTCGGGACGCATGGCCGTCTCGGCCAGGTCGGTGATCCACAAAACCAGCGCCCGGCGCCTTTGCCAGCGATTGAGGGTAGCTGTGGCGCGCAGATGATCGGCCTCGTTGCCTTCGGTGTGCGCCTGGGCCAGCGCCTCCACGATCTGGCGCAGGTGCATCGGTCCGCGGCCGGGAAGCACGCGTTGCTGCACGCGCTGGCCGTAGACCAGCAGCGCGACGCGGTCGCCGGAATAGAGAGCCAGTTGCGCCAGCGCCACGGCGGTGGAGCACGCGTAGTCGAGCTTGGAGTGCCCGCGCTGGTCAGGCCCGTTTTCATCGCGCAGAATTCTTCCTTGCAGCAGCCTTCCCGCATCCAGAACGATCCACACCGCCTGGCTGCGCTCGTTCTGGTAGCGGCGCGTGATCAACTGCCCGCGCCGAGCGGTCGCGGTCCAGCACACGTCGCGCAGGTCGTCGCCCTCGAGATACTCGCGCAGGCTTTCGAAGTCGCGGCCCAGCCCGCGCTCACGCACCTGGCGAAGCTGGAGTTCGATCTGGCGGCCGCGCGCGAGAAAGATCTCCTGGTCCTCGCCCTGGCGCAGCGCGGGATACACGCGGACGGTTTGCTGGAGCGGCGCCGCTGCCCACTTTTCAACCAGGCCGAGCGGAGAGGCGTAGCGGATGAAAACATCGCCCGCGCGCACGTCGCCGCGATCACGTGGCTCGACTTTATAGCGCAGCGCCGCGCGAACCCGCGGATACGCGCGCAGGCTGTGCGCCGCCGGTACAGCCACCAGCGCCTCGGGCAGGTCATCGATAAGCGTGCAGTCGAGGAT
>JASHQH010000221.1 GCA_030037635.1 Acidobacteriaceae bacterium | reverse complement strand
GTAAGCCATCTCGTTGTGCTGCGAAATGCGCAGGTGCGCGGCCAGGTGCGTGGATTCGTACACGTCCTTCGCAATCTGGCCGCGCGGGCTGATGCCGCCCAGATAGGAATGAAACGAATTTCCAAAGCAGCGCTCGGCAATGGCATGGAAATCTTCGGCTGTATCCAACCGGAATCCCCGGAACAGCACCGCTCCGTTCTTGCGCAGCAGGCCGGCCATCTCATCCGCCTCTGCCGCCAGCAGGTCTTGCAGGCATTCTCCCGCGCGCGCTTCGATCACGGCAGGCAGTTGCAACTCATTCCAGAAGACGGCGCGGGCGTGCAGCGATGGTGCTGAAACCTGCGGCAAGGTCTGCTCCTGTGTGAAAGGGAAGGGGGGTGTCTCAATGAAATCACAGCAGGCCAAATCGCGAAAGGGTTTTGTTTGCGAACGGCCGCGTGCGCCGAGCGCGGTTCAGAAACGACGTGATGGGAATCACGGGCAATGCACTTCAAGCCGGCCCATACTCTTTGCCAGCCGGGGAGGGCTTCCCGATGATCGAAGCCTGTACCAAATGTGGAAAGCTTCTGGAGACGGAGTGGGCATTCTGCCCGCATTGCGCAGCGCCGTATAAACATCAGGCGAAAGCCGCGGCGCCGCACGAGCCTGAGAAGGCGCCCGTATTAGGGGGATTCAGCGGCCTGCTCCTGGGGGTGCTCGTGGCTCCGCCGATGATTATTGGCGGGACCATGCTGTGCCTGATGGTGGGGCCGTGGATGGCAGTGGGCATTCCGCTCATCATTGGGGGAATTTGTGCCCCGTTTCTTGGGCCGATTGTCGGCATCAGCGCAGTTCGCGGCAACTGCCCGTGGTGCGGGGCCAGGATCTCGAGCGTGGGCATGCTCGACGCCTTCTATTGCTACGCGTGCAGCAAGCGGATCGAGCTGCGCGACCGGGAAATGATGAAGGCGGAGTAGGCGCCAGTCTGGCGCGACACTCTGCCAGCCATTAGCGGCCGCCGGCCAACCGGCGGTCACCTTCCAGCGGCGACCTTCTGTTTCCGGAGCCAGGCGCGCAAGGCTTGATCTGCGCGGCGCTGTCATCCGTTCCCAGTAGCACGAAGCCCCTTCGCCACATCGGAAGAGAGCCGAATCGAGACAGGAATCTTTTTGGGCGCTTTCTGCGGGCCACGCGCCTCATTGTCCCTGCGGGCCCGGTAGAGTCCTGACTTCAACTCCCACCATGCGCGTGATCACCTTCTCGATGTAGCCGTCGCCGTTGAACGCGTCGCTGGGCAGTGCGCCAATAAAGCGGATAACGCCGGTGTGATCCACAACAATGCCCAGCGGATAGTCGGATGTCCCGAAGCTGTGCGCAGTTTCCGCTGAAACTTCCAGCACGTCTGTGCCCAGCAATTGCTTCTGCGTGTCTGAGGCGGCGTCTTCGCCGTTTTCCTTGAAGATCAGTCCATAGGCGTGGATCGGTGTGTCAGCATTTGCCGCTGCGAACTCGGTCATCGTCGGCATCATTTTCCGGCATTGCACGCACCAGTCGGGAAAAACCACCAGCGCAGTGGCTGCGCCGAAATTTTCGTCCAAACTTGAATTGATCTGCGCTTTCATGGTCGCCTTGTACGACCGGATCACGGGAATATGCTCCAGCTCGGTTCCCAGCAGGTGATATTGCAGCTTGGCGCTATCGATCTCCTGCCGGTCCTCGCCGGTAAGCACAGCATGGGGCGGCAGCGCCCGCTCTACGTCGCTCAAGTCGATTGCCGCCTGCGCATCGTTGCCCGCGTACCGCTCGAAAAAGGCGGCTTCGATGGCCATCTGGTAAAGCAGGCCGGTATTCACCACGGCATCGCCATAGGCGGCTTTCAGCGGAGTTCCTTTATCGAGCGCATCCAGAATTTTTCCATGCTCTTCTTCGGCAAGTTTCAGCGCGTCTGCGCTGCCGTCCAGTTCCAGATAGTCCTTCATGTAGCGCAGCGTGTAGGCCACTTCCGCGTCGTATGGCTCCACGCGCAACATCTCTCGCGTCGTCGCCACAGCCAGGTCGATCGCATTCATGTGAACGAATGCTCCAATGCTGATGGCGTAGGCCTGCGCCCTGTGCTCCGGCGCCTTGAGGGCGATGTAACGTTGTGCGGCGGCATTGGCCGGGCCCCAGTCCTGCCCGAAGGCGCAAAGGTGCGCCAGATCATACAAATCGTCGTTGGTGTAGTTCTCCGGGTTCATTTTGTCGCATGCTTCGCGCGCCATATGCACCCCAATGCTGAGAGCGGCAAGCTCAGAGTCCGACCAGTTCTCCAGCGACTGCCGCACCACATCCAGTGGATGCATCGCATCCTTGTAGATCGCACCCGGCAATTCGGCATCGGCGGCAGCAGGAGTCGTCACCGGAACTGCAGGCCGCGTCTGCTTGGGCGGATCGTCGGCCAAAGTTGCCAGCTGATTGCCCGGCCCCGCAATCCCTGGCCTGGAAACGCCTTGCCCATTCGCGAAGCGCACGCCGCTGCACAGCGCAAGCATTGCCGCGCTCAACAAAACCTCTCGCAGCAGGATCCCTGCCCGCATAGACTCCCTCCGTCTGGACTGATACGCGATCAGCTGAGCATGCGTTCCATGCGAACTCGAATTTGGAAAGAAGAACGCGCGTTGCCCCATCCTTTCCGCAGTTTTGTCGCGGAAAGGGTGGGAGAGGCGAAAACCATCCGTTCGGCTTAGGGCTGAAGAACCGGCCAGCCTGTCCGATTAGACACCACGCAAGGCGAAATGGTTCCACACACTGGGCCTCGCGGAGATGCGGCTGCCTCATTGAGCCGCGAAAGCGCCTGTCACAGTGCCGATTCTGTCTGGTCGAAATGCTGCCAGATCGTCTCTGCCGTCTTGCGCGGGACGACAGCCGGTTAGCGGAATTCAGGCCGCGCGGGGGGCGAGCTTGATGCCCAGCGCCTTCATGACGCCGAGGAGCGTTGACAGCCTGGGGTCGCCTGCGGGGGAAAGCGCCTTGTAAAGTGCCTCGCGTGTGACTCCAGCCCTGTTTGCCAGCTGTGTCATTCCGATCGCGCGTGCAACGTCGCCGAGGGCGGCCGCAATGACAGACGGGTCGCCATCGTCGAAGGCGGCTTCAAGATAGGCGGCAATGGATTCGGGACTGTCGAGATATTCCGCCGGATCCCATCGAGTTGTCTTAAGCGCCATTTTGAGCCTCCTGTGCGAGTTTCTTTGCTCTGGCGATGTCTGCGTCCTGTGTCTTCTTTGTTCCTCCGATGAGGAGAAGCACTAACAAGCCTTCGACCCGTTTGAAGTAAATGCGGTATCCGGGCCCGTAATCGATACGCAATTCGCTGACGCTCCCGCCGACTGGCCTCGCGTCTCCAAAGTTGCCAAGTGAAAGCCGGCGGATGCGAATTTGTATGCGACCTCTAGCCCGTTCGTCGCGGAGCTTGCGCAGCCACCTTGCGAAGAGGTCGGTCTGGCGGACCTCAAGCATCTGTTAACTATAGTTCACAGAACGGACGATTGCAAGTCAGGCGTACGCGGATGCTAATCCGATGCACCCGTCGGTTGCGTCTGGTGAAAATGCTGCCAGATCGTCTCTGCCGTCTTGCGCGAGACCACCGCCGCCAATGATTCAGCCGTGGCTTGCTGCACGTCGCGCAGGCTGCCGAAGTGAGTCAGCAGCCGCTGGCGGGTTTGCGCTCCCACGCCGGGGATGTTCAGCAGCTCGGAATCTCGATCTCGCATGGCCCGGCGCTGGCGATGGTAGCCGACGGCGAAGCGGTGGCTCTCATCACGAATGAGCTGGACAAGATGGAGCACAGGCGAGCGCCGGTCGAGAACGACGGGGTCGTTCTCGCTGCCATAGACGTAGATCACTTCTTCCTTCTTGGCGATGGAAGCCAGCGGCTGCGAGGTGAAACCGAGACATTCAAGGGCCTCGGCCGCGGCATGAAGCTGCCCCAGGCCGCCGTCGATGAGCACCAGGGAGGGCATGGGCTGGTCTTCCTCCTTGAGCCGGCGGTAACGGCGCTCCACCACCTCGCGCATGGCGGCAAAATCGTCTACTCCCGCGACGGTTTTCAGTTTGAACTTGCGATAGGCTGACTTGTTCATCTTCCCGTCTTCCCAAACCACCATCGATGCCACAGTTTCAGCGCCCTGGATGTGCGAAATGTCGAAGCACTCGATGCGGCGAGGAAGCTCGGGCAGCATGAGGGTATCGGCAAGAGCTTCCTGAATCGCCTTGCGCGAGGGCTCGAGAACGCGGAAGCGCTGCACGTAGGATTGGTGCGCGTTCTGGCCGGCAAGATCGACCAGAGACTTCTTTTCGCCGCGCTGGGGCACAGCGATCTCGATCTTGTGGCCGGTGCGCTCGCCGAGCAACGCGACCAGGCTCTCCCGATCGCCGAAATCGGCAGGTACGAGAATGGTGCGCGGCACGTAATGCTGATCGATGTAAAGCTGCTTGAGAAGGGCAGAGAAGACATCGCCCGCATCGAATACCCGATCTTCACTTTCGGAGCCGTTGTTCTCTTGTTCCCTGCCGGGGTCCCCAGCGAGCGATTTTTGCTCGATGAGGTGGCTTGCTCCCTTGGTCGCCGCCTTTTCGACGCCCGCGTCGAAAAGGCTCGGCAGATCTTCCCAGAAAAACTCGCGCCGGTCGACGATTTTGCCGTTGCGCATGTGAAACAGGTTGACGGCCAGCGAGCCGTCTTCAAAGTGGTAGCCGAAGACGTCGGCGTCGTCGTCGAGCTCGGCGGTCGCAATGCGCTGCTTTTCCTGGAGCTGATGCACCGTGGAGAGCTGGTCGCGCAGCCGTGCGGCGGTTTCGAATTGCTCGGTTTCGGATGCGGCCATCATGCGCGCCGTAAGGGTGCGCTCCAGCTCGGCGTGCCGGCCCTCGAGGAAGAGCTGCGCATCGCGAACGGCCTGCTTGTAGGTCTCGGGCGTGGTCAAACCCTCGACGCAAGGGCCCAGGCAGCGATGAATGTAGAACTGCAGGCACGCGCGCGGGTGATAACGCGAGAGATCAACCTTGCAGCTCGGCAGCAGAAAGCTGCGATGGATGAGCTCGACCACGCGATACGCAAGATTGCCGGGAAAGTACGGGCCGTAATAGGCCGAGCCGTCCTTGCGCAGGCGGCGCGTGACAAACACCTTGGGAAAACGGTCGGCCAGCGTGAGCTTGACGTAAGGGTAGGTCTTGTCGTCGCGCAGTAGAATGTTGAAGCGCGGCTTGCGCTGCTTGATGAGGTTGTTTTCAAGGGCCAGCGCCTCGTGCTCGTTGGCCACAAGGATGTAGTCGATATCGACCGCTTCGCGCATGAGCGAGCCGGTTTTGGCGTTGGCCTGCGAGGCTTCAAGCAGGTAAGAGCGAACCCGCGCGCGCAGGTCGTTAGCCTTGCCCACATAGATGACTTCGCCCTCGGCGTTTTTGTAGAGATACACGCCGGGCTGGGTGGGAAGTGTACGGATTTTTTCGTAGAGATCCATAGGCTGGAGGACGAACCCATTCACTCGCAAAAACAAAGACGCGGCCAGAGTGCGGCGCCCGCGCGGCCGGGCCAACTCTTAGAATAGCGGTTCCTTGGGTCGTGCTGCGGAGCGGCCGCGCGATCCCAAGGGCGCGAAAGCACGCGGGATCAAGATAAGGCAAACCTTACCGGGCCGGGTAAAAATTACGCACTGGCGACAGTTGCGGAAAAGGTGCGCGCGATTTGATATATCGCTGAATCTACAATGGTTAGTCCATAGCCCGCAATTGGACTTTGACGTGCACCTTTCACACAGAGAAAAGGTCCGTCCGGGCCCAAGGTGTGCAGTGTCATGGAGGCGAGGACGGAGAGATGAGGACAACCCCATGCATCGATTCGGATTTGCGTTGACGGCGGCGGCGCTCGTTGTTTTCGGAGTGACAGGATGCGCAACCAAGAATTATGTGCGCACGCAAACGCAACCGCTGGCGGATCACACCGACCAATTAGACCAGAAAACGGCAGACAATAATCGCGCGATTCACGATGTGAACGATCGCGCGCAGGCTGGTATCCAAAAGGCGCAGGGCGCGGCCGACACGGCCAACCAGAACGCCCAGAACGCGACCCAGGCGGCCAACACCGCCGACCAGGCCGCGAATGACGTATCGCATCGCGCCGACACGCTCGACAGCGTAGTGAAGGGTCTTGACAACTACAAGGAAATGGGCAACGTTTCCGTGACCTTTGGCTTTGACAAGGCCGTCCTCACCAAGGACGACGAGGCACAACTGGACAGCTTCGCCGGCCAGCTCGGCTCCACGCAGAACTACATTCTCGAAGTCACCGGAGGAACGGACTCGACCGGACCGGCGCAGTATAACTACGATCTGAGCCAGCGCCGCGCCGACGCCGTGGTGCAGTACCTCGCGGCCAAGTACAACATTGCCCCGCACCGGTTCTACCTGATCGGAATTGGCAAGGACCAGTACGTGGCCGACAATAAAACCGCGGCAGGACGCAAAGAGAACCGGCGCGTCCAGGTGCAGCTGCTCTCGAACATGACGGCTCCCAACGGGCCCGAAATGCAGCCGGCTCAGACCCAGCCGCAGCCCCAAGGCCCAGGGGCGTCCACCGGCCAGCCGGCGACCAACGGCCAGCCAACTGCTTCGGCCCCGGTTCCTGAGGAGTAAGGCGGCAACACATATCTAAAGTCAGCTAAGGCGTGTTGCTCGACGAAAGGGCAGGCCCTCATTGGCGTGGGGTCTGCCCTTTTCTTTTGTGCGTGCCGAAGATGACACGCCAAATCGCGCGCACTGTTACGGCCCAAAATAATGCGTTATGTAACGCACGTCACAACCGGATTACCTCAAGCGCCCGCAGCAAGCTGCCTGACGTGTTCAGCCCTGACCTGATTTGCGGTGAAGAGGCTCAGGAACGGAGCGTCCTTCGCAGCAGCCTCCACTGCCGGGCGTCCATTGGCCTCTTCGCGCTCCACAATACAGACCACTGCGGCGACGATCATGCCGGCCTCCTGCGCGGCCTGGATAGCGGCGATCGTGGAAGCGCCCGTGGTGCAAACGTCGTCGACAATCACCACCCGCGCGCCCGGGAGGCAAAAGCCTTCAATGCGTCGGCCCGTACCGTGAGCTTTTTCGGCCTTGCGCACCAGAAAGCCGTGGAGAAGCGGTGCGCCGGGATGCGAGAGCGCGCGCCAAGCGCTGGCGGTGGCCACATTGGAGACGATGGGGTCGGCGCCCAAGGTGAGCCCGCCGACGGCGTCCGCCTGGATCCTGTGCTCATCCAAAAGCTGGAGCACCGAATGTCCGCTGAGGCGCCCTCCTTCGGCATGCAGGGTTGTGGTCCGGCAGTCGATGTAGTAATCGCTGGTGGCGCCCGAGGAGAGCTTGAAATGGCCGAGCCGGAAGCTCACGCGGGCAAGGAGGGCCAGAAGCTGGTCGGCGTAGAGGGTGGGCATCGGTACGATTCTAAGGCAGCAGGGAACAGAAAACCGCCCGATAGCTGCATCGCTCTTGTCTCTGTTGCCTGATCCCTGCTTCCTGCCCTTTACATCTTGTCCATGTGGCGGAAGCCGCTGGTCCCGATGAACATCAGCGAGAAAAGGAAGAAGTTGTAGCAGGCATGAACGACTACGCTCGAAGCCAGCGAGCGCGTCCAGAGGCGCACAATACACAGCACCAGACTGACTCCCACGAGGAGCAGAAACGGGCCGACAGAATAGCCCGTCTGTTGCGCGTGCAGCAGCGCAAACGGCACACTCACCAGGAAAGAGCCGACAGCCATGGCAGAAAGAGACCAGACGGGGTGGCCATTCGCATCGACCTCAGCAAACCTCGGCGGTTTGGCCTTCAATTCTGACCGTCCAATCACCCATCCAAGCGTCAAGGCAAAGGCCCAAAGCACAAAAACCAGCAGGCGGATGCGATAGTGCCCCGATCGTGGATAGGCGCAAGTGGCCGCAATAGGAATCGCCATCATGGCCGTAGCGATCATTTGCGCAGCGGGCGGCCACCTGGGCCTTCCCGCAACAGGTCCTGGGTTTTCCGTGTGGACAGACAGAGCTTCAGCAAGCCAGTCGAATGCCGTGCAGAACGCGGGCAGCAGGAATCCGCGAAACAGGGTTTCCTCAAAGAAGGGTGCGACGGTGACGCCGAAGGCAAAAAGGAGCCAGGCTGCTCCCGGAGTGCGAAAGATCTTTTCAATGGGCGCATTGGTGGGGCCGGGCATCAGCTCGCCATTCACCAGCGCCAGCAGAAAGCACGCGAACGCGGCCCCGCCTAATCGCCAGCGGCGCCGAAGGGCAGTGGCGCCGTTCCATTGCAGGCCGGCCATCAGGCTCTCGTGCCAGAACAGAGGAAAGATCAACAGGCAGGCTGCATAGGTGAAGACGTAAAGCAAGGCTTCGCCGCCCAGCAGATAGCGGACGTCGGTTGCGGCGCCCTGCGTCGTGGCCACGCCAAAGAGATGGCGGTGCAACGCAACGGCCATGACAATGACGGTGCCCGCCAATCCCGCTGGCAAAAGCACAAAGATGAGAAAGACAACATGCCCGAAGTGAGGAATGCGCGCCGGGCGTCGAACCGGCGGCTGGGTCCAGGACTGGAACATCGGCGGCTCGGCGGCCGTCGGCCCGTAGCTGGTATCGTGCGGCCGCGATCCGTCGGGCGGAGACGTGGCTTCCATGCCGGCGCCAGAGCCGGCCAGCCCCTCCCCTGCAAAGGAAGGCGCGCCCGCAGCTTCAACGGGTGCGGATTCGTTCGCCTGCGAAACGAGGGGCTCACGCAGGTCGTCTTCGGGAAGTTCTGTCATCCTTGGCCGGTCTTTTTCTTGCTGCGCGGGTTCGCTGCATGTGAGTTTTCTGGTCTGGGAGGGTCCTATTGGAGTGAGACGTGGAATCAGCAGGTTGAGTTTCCAAATCGCGCGAAGAAAAATCGAGGCCGGAACCATTTTGACGCCCGGCTGGCGGTTTTTCGTCTTCAGGGCCGGCCGGTGCCAACCGGCTGTCGACGGCCGTGAGCCGCCCGTCTGCCGAGTTGTAGTAGCGCTTCAGGAACTGGCCGGTATAGGAGCCCGGCGTAGCAGCGATCCTGGCTGGACGGCCCTCGCCCACCACCCGGCCGCCATCTTCGCCGCCCTCCGGGCCCAGATCGATCACCCAATCGGCGTTGCGGATGACGTCGAGGTTGTGCTCAATGATGATCACCGAGTTGCCGAGGTCGACCAGCCGGTGCAGGACCTCGAGCAGTTTGCGCACATCGTCGAAGTGCAGCCCGGTGGTGGGCTCGTCCAGCAGGTAGAGGGTCTTGCCGGTCTGGCGCTTTGAGAGTTCGCGGGCCAGCTTCATGCGCTGCGCCTCGCCTCCCGACAACGTCGTCGCGCTTTGGCCCAGGTGCACGTAGCCCAGCCCGACATCCACCAGCGTTTGCAGCTTCTGCCGCACCTGGGGCACATCGGCCAGCACCGGCAACGCATCTTCGATGGTCAGGTCGAGAATGTCGGCGATGGAGTGACCGTGGAATTTTACGGCCAGCGTCTCCTGGTTGTAGCGGCGGCCGTTGCACACCTCGCACTGCACGTAGACGTCGGGCATAAAGTTCATTTCGATGCGGCGCTGCCCGTCGCCCTGGCAGGCCTCGCAGCGGCCTCCGGTCACGTTGAAGCTGAAGCGGCCGGGCTTGTAGCCGCGCTCGCGCGCCTCCGGCAGCATGGCAAAAAGGTCGCGGATGGGCGAGAAAACCCCGGTATACGTAGCAGGATTGGAGCGCGGCGTGCGCCCGATGGGCGACTGGTCGATGCGGACAACCTTGTCGATCTGCTCGGCGCCGGCGATGGCGTCGTGCGCGCCGGGCTCTTCGCGCGAACCGTAAATCGTCCTGGCCAGTGACCGGTAGACGATGTCGTTCACCAGCGTGCTTTTGCCGCTGCCGCTCACTCCCGTGACCACGGTCATCACGCCCAGCGGTATGCGCAGATTCAGGTCCTGCAGGTTGTGCTCGCGCGCGCCGCTGATGGTGAGCCACTTGCCGCTGAGCGGGCGCGGATGCCCGCGCTGCAGCATGGTGGCCGATCCACTCAGGTAGCGTCCGGTGAGCGATGCCGGCGAAGCCATGATTTGATCAGGCGTACCTTCAGCCACCACATGGCCACCCAGCCGGCCGGCGCCCGGGCCCAGATCGAGCACATAGTCGGCATGGCGGATGGTCTCTTCATCGTGCTCCACCACCAGGACCGTATTGCCCAGGTCGCGGAGTTTTTCCAGAGCCTGGATCAGCCGGTTGTTGTCGCGCTGGTGCAGGCCGATGGAGGGCTCGTCGAGCACGTAAAGCACCCCGCGAAGCCGCGAGCCGATCTGCGTCGCCAGCCGGATGCGTTGGCCTTCGCCGCCCGACAGCGTGGCCGCGCTGCGATTGAGCGAGAGATAGTTGAGGCCCACTGCGCACAGAAACTCCAGCCGCTCGGCGATCTCGCGCCGGATACGCTCCGCGATCAGCGCTTCGCGCGCGGTGAATTCGAGGTTGATGATGGCTGAAAGGGCGCGGTTGAGCGGCAGGGCCGTGAAGTCGGCAATGGAGAGCCCGCCCACTTTGACCGCCAGCGATTCCGGCCGCAGCCGCTTGCCGCGGCAAACCGGACACGGCGCTGCCGACATGAAGTTCATCATGTATTCGCGGTAGCTGTCGCTGTGCGCCTCCTCCACGTTGTCGCGCAGGTAGGCCAGAATGCCGTGAAAACCGGTACGCGGCGCCTCGCCTTTGGGCGGCCCGTAAACCAGGATGTGCTGCTGCTTCGGCGGCAGCTCTTCGAAAGGCTTCTTGAGGTCGATGTTGTACCGGGCAGCGGCCAGCTCGATGAGCCTGACTAGATACTGCGACGAGGAGCCGGGGCCGAGACCGCCATCGAGCAACGGCTTTGACCAGTCGGTGATCACCTTGGCGGGGTCGAAGTCGTAGAGCGAGCCCAGGCCGTGGCAGTTGGGGCAGGCGCCGAAGGTGGAGTTGAACGAGAAACTGCGCGGCTCCAGTTTCGGCACGTCCAGCCCGCAGTCGGGGCAGGCCATCGACGAGGAGAACAACTGCTCATTGCCGCCGTTGAAGGCCACCAGCACGAGACCGTTGGCGAGTTGGAGCGCCTTGGCAACAGCTTGATCGAGGCGCTTCTCGACGCTGGGTCTGGCGTTGACTGAACCCGACGGGTTGGCGTCCTTCGCTCCCGCCCTTGTCGAAGATGAAGCAGTCGGCAAGGGTGGGGCAACATCGGACTTCAGCAGAACCCGATCGACGATTGCCTCAATGGTGTGATTCTTGCGCTTATCGAGCGACAGCGGATCAGAAAGATCCTGCACCTGGCCGTCCACGCGAGCGCGAAACCCTTGGCTGTCAAGCTGATCTAGCAAATCCTTAAACTCGCCCTTACGGCCCCTCACAATGGGCGCCATCACCGTAACGCGCTCGCTGCGCCCCAGCTCAACGATGCGCTGCACGATCTGCTCGGCGGTTTGCCGCGCGATGGGCCGCCCGCAATTGGGGCAGTGGGGCGTGCCCACCGAAGCGTAGAGCAGGCGCAGATAGTCATAGATCTCAGTAATCGTGCCTACAGTCGATCGTGGGCTGCGGCTGGTCATTTTCTGCTCGATCGAGATGGCCGGGCTCAGGCCCTCAATCGAGTCCACATCCGGCCGCTCGATCTGGTCGAGGAACTGGCGCGCGTAGGCCGAGAGCGTTTCCACGTAGCGGCGCTGGCCTTCAGCGTAGATGGTGTCGAAGGCCAGCGAGCTCTTGCCTGATCCCGACAGCCCGGTCACCACGGTGAGGGCGTTGCGGGGAATACGCACATTGATATCGCGCAGGTTATGCTGGCGCGCCCCGCGCACCGAGATGTGGGTAATCGACATGATTAGACTGCAGGACGCAGGAGTCTCGAAGACGATGGGTACTCAGCAGCGCTCGTTCACTGCAAATAAGGGCCTCTGTTTCATTTTATTTGGACCCAGAAATAGGGGTCAACGTGGCCGGCCATTGATGTGTCATCGGCTCCGGAGCCGCAGTATTCAGCAATCAAGCACTCAGCGAGCCAATGGGCTCGCGGGTTGAGGCGCGCGCGGGGAAAAACTGCACAAGAAGTTCGATCAGATTCTCGCCTAAATGGAGACGCACGCACTCCTGTTGCAGCGTGAGGCTGGGTTCGGGTAAGAACTTAAGGGCGTAGCGCAGCCAGGACAGCCGCATCAGCCACTCTGCATGGGCAAGGTCGGCCTCACCGCCTATATGGAAGCTGATCCAGCCCGAGTCAGGCAGCCAACGGTGGGGCTGGGCCAGGTGCTCGGCCAGCAGCACTTCACGCATAGCGCGCGTGAAGGGAATGTCGACATCTCCCCAGGAATGAACGTGGCCAATTTCAGCTTTGTCGAACCGGAACTCGCGGCCGCCGAAGCGATGCCGGGCAACGGAGACGCGCGGCCACGCGGCGACCTGCTCTTCAAGTTTCCTCGTTGCGGATGACATGGCAACCCTGCACTAGCCTCTTCTTTGATGGGCCGAGGGATCGAAAAGATGCGGAATGCTGGTGGGCGGGTCGCTGGTGGGCGGGTGCGCGACTGCACCGTCGAGGCGCGGGAGCTTCAGAGGGAAGCGTGTCTGGTCCGCGCCTCGAGTGGAGGGCTTCTAACTCATCTCATTAGATCTCAATCTTCACCGGCCAGGTCTTCCAGATCTCCGAGCAATAGTCGCGAATGGCGCGATCGGACGAGAATTTTCCGATCCGTGCCACGTTGAGGATGGACATGCGTGTCCAGTGGTTGGTGTCCTGGTAGGCCTGGTCGACGCGGTCCTGGCAATCCACATACGACTGGTAGTCGGCAAACAGCATGTAGGGATCGCTGTTGAGCAGCGATTGGACAAGCGGCTCAAACAGGCCGCGGTCGCCATGCGAGAACTCGCCCGCAGCCAGCGAGTCGATGACCTCGCGCAGATGAGGATTGGCTTCGTAGATGGCGCGCGGATTGTCGCCTTCGGAACGCTTCTGCTCCACTTCCTGCGCCGTCAGGCCGAAGAGGAAGAAATTGTCGGCTCCCACTTCTTCGCGAATCTCAATGTTGGCGCCGTCGAGGGTACCGATGGTGAGTGCGCCGTTCATGGCGAACTTCATATTGCCGGTGCCCGAGGCTTCAAGGCCGGCCAGGGAAATCTGCTCAGAGAGGTCGGCGGCGGGATAGACGCGTTGGCCGAGCTTCACGTTGTAATTGGGCAGGAACACGGCCCTGATGCGGTCGCGCACCAGCGGGTCGCCGTGAATGACCGCGGCCGCAGAGTGGATGAGCTTGATGATGAGCTTGGCCATGCGATAGCCGGGCGCGGCCTTGCCGCCGAAGATGAACGTGCGCGGCTGCATGGCGATCTCGGGGTTGTGCTGGATGCGTTTGTAGAGGGTGAGGATGTGCAGAACCTTCAGGTGCTGGCGCTTGTACTCGTGCAGCCGCTTCACCAGAACATCGAACATGGAATCGGGGTCGACGGCGATGCCCAGAATCTGGTAGATGTAAGCCGCCAGCCGCTGCTTGTTATGGTGCTTGATGGCGCGCCACTCGCGGGCGAACTCTGCGTCCTCGGCCAGCGGCTCCAGCTTGCGCAGCTTCTCCAGGTCGTGAATCCAGCTATGCCCGAGCCGGGAGCTGATCAGCTGCGCCAGCCGGGGATTGGAAAGAACCATCCAGCGGCGCGGCGTCACACCGTTGGTTTTGTTCGAGAACTTTTCCGGCGTCAGGTCGTAAAAATCGCGCAGCACGCTGGTCTTCAGCAAGTCGGTGTGCAGTGCGGCCACGCCGTTCACAGCGTGGCTGCCCAGCGTAGCCAGGTGCGCCATGCGCACGTAGCGTTCCCCGCTCCCGGCGTCTTCAATGATGGAAACGCGGCGCACGCGATCCTCGTCGCCGGGATAGCTGGAGCGGACATCCGCGAGATGCCGGCGATTGATCTCCTCAATGATTTCCAGATGCCTTGGCAACAGTGCGCCAAAGAGGCTGGCGGGCCACTTTTCCAGGGCCTCGGGTAGAAGCGTGTGATTGGTGTAGGAAAGCGTGTGCGTGGTGACGTTCCACGCCGTCTCCCAATCCATCTGGTTTTCATCCACCAGCAGCCGCATCAGTTCCGCCACCGCGATGGCCGGGTGGGTGTCGTTCATCTGGATGGCGAAGTTGCGATGCAGGTCGGCTAGCGGGCGCTCGGCAACCTTCTGGATTTTGACGATGTGCTGCAATGAGCAGGAGACGAAGAAGAACTGCTGCTCCAGCCGCAACTGCTTGCCCTGAATCTGCTCGTCATTGGGATAAAGAATCTTCGAAATGTTTTCCGAGTCCACTTTGTCGCTCACTGCGGCAAAAAAATCCCCGGTATTGAAACTTTCAAAATTGAACGACTCCACGGCCTGCGCCGACCACAGGCGCAGCGTGTTGGCTGTGTTGGTGCGGTAGCCCAGGATGGGCGTGTCGTTGGGGATGCCGCGAACCAGCCGTTGCGGAACCCAGCGCACGCGAAAGCCGCCCTTGCCGTCGGACTCGCGCTCCGTGTGGCCGCCGAACTGCACTTCAAAAGCATCTTCAGGCCGCTCCAGCGCCCAGGGATTGCCCAGACGCAGCCACTTGTCGGTCGCTTCCACTTGCCAGCCGTCGCGAATCTCCTGGTCGAAGATGCCGTACTCGTAACGGATGCCGTAACCCACAGCGGGAATGTCGAGCGTGGCCAGCGAATCCATAAAGCACGAAGCCAGTCGGCCCAGGCCGCCATTGCCAAGGCCCGGCTCCGCTTCCTGTTCGATCAGAGTTTCTAGGTCCAGGCCCAGCTTGCGCATGGCTTCGTCGGCTTCGTCGTAGATGCCCAGGTTGATCAGATTGTTGGCCAGGTGCGGCCCGGTGAGAAATTCCGCCGACAAATAGCAAACCACCCGCACATCCTGCGCGCGATAGTTCAGAACCGTCTGAATCCAGCGCTCCACAAGGCGGTCGCGGACGGTGTGCGCAAGGGCCATGTAGAGATCGTTGAAAGTGGCCCGGTCGCGCGAGCGGCCTTGCACAAAGAAGAGATTGTCCAGAAAAGAATGAGCCAGCGCGTCGGAGCCGGCGGCGGTTCTTTGCGTTTTCAGCGATCCTTCAGACCCGAGATCGGGCAGGACGGGAGCGACCAAGATGCACCTCATGCGTGGGAGTGGCTTGCGGCAATTTCCGGCATAAAAGAACTGTGCAGCCGGCGAAAAGGCCGATGGGTCCACGATAGAACCGCGGTTGGGGCTGGAGGGTGAAAGGGACGTCAAAATTGTGTGACGGTTGTGAAGATTGGGAGAGAGGTTCAAATTGGGACAGAACGCGCATGATGTTCATAAATTGCAGATTTGTACACATCGGTGGTACACTCCAGTGAGAGAGCTTCCATGGGCACAGCCAGCAGCCGTGTGATTCATAAACATTTCCGGCTTAATCATGTGAAGCTGAAGCGCGCGCAAAAGGCGCTCGCCGCGGCCACGGAGACAGAAACGGTGGAGCGGGCGCTCGACCTGGCGATCCTTGAGCACGAGCGCAACCGCATAGCGGCCGACGCCAACCGGAGGTTTGTCAAGAGCGGCATTGCCATGCGCGATGCGTTTGGCGCGATGCACGACTAAGCCATGCCGGTTCTGTTCGATTCATCCCTTTACATTCGGGCGCTGCGCGGCGATGGCGCTCTCCTTTTGGAACGGTGGGCGCGCCAAACTCCCCTGTGGCTGAGCGCCGTGGTGCTCGCAGAGCTTTATGCCGGTGCGGTGGCTGGCGATCAGCGTGTCGTGGCCAGGCTGGAGCGCGACTTTGAGAGGGCGGGAAGGATCCTGGTCCCAAATTTGACTGACTGGGCGAACGCTGGCAAGATGCTCGCGCGGCTCGGGCAGAAATTCGGCTACGAGCGGATCGGCAAGGCCCGCCTGATTAACGACGCGCTGATCGCAGCGAGCTCCGCACGCACGGGCATTCAGGTTCTGACGGCCAATGAGCGGGACTTTGCGCGGCTCGCGGAATTCTGTCCGCTTCAGTGGCAATTGGTCGCAACCTGACGGTCGGCTGAATGGGCCCGCCGCCGCAGATCATTTAACCATCGAAGCTTTGCCTATCGTTTAAGCTGAGACGATGGCAGAGCAGATGGAGTATCTGTTGGCAGGCAAAGGCGGCGACGTGGGGATCGCCCTTTCCCTCCGCATTCGCGCGCTGAAGAAATCCTTCGCCGATGTCCGCGCCGTCGACGGCATCGACCTGGACGTAGGCGCGGGCGAGTGCTTTGGATTGCTCGGCCCCAATGGGGCAGGGAAGACCACCACCATCGAAATCTGCGAAGGTCTGACGGCGCCCGACTCCGGAACGGTGGAACTGCTCGGCCTGAACTGGCAGACGGGAGCCGAGGCGCTGCGCCAGCGCATCGGCATTCAACTCCAGGAGACGCAGTTCCCCGACAAGTTGACCGTGGCAGAGGTGCTGCGCCTCTTCCGCAGCTTTTACCGGCAGGGAATCACGGTGGATGATGCCATCAAGACTTCGCAACTGGAAGAGAAGCGGCGGGCGCGCGTGGGCGGGCTCAGCGGCGGCCAGAAGCAGCGGCTGGCGATGGCCACTGCGCTGGTGGGCGATCCCGAGCTGTTGTTTCTCGATGAGCCGACCACCGGGCTCGATCCACAGGCGCGGCGCCATTTGTGGGACCTCGTCGAAGACCTGAAGCGGGCCGGGCGCACCATCATTTTGACCACGCATTACATGGAAGAGGCAGAGCGGCTGTGCGATCGCGTGGCCATTATGGATCACGGCAAGGTGATCGCGCTCGGCACTCCCCAGGAGCTGATTGACACCGTCGGCGGAGAGGACATTGTCGAGTTCGCGGTTGGTTCTGGGGCCCCCAAACCGGGCAGCGCACCCAAAATGGTGGGAACAGCGGCGCTCACCGCGATCCCCGGCGTGCAGTCGCATCGCGAAGATAATGGCCTGCACCAGCTCTCGGTGAGCGAGCTGCACACGGCGGTGCCGCGGATTTTTGCCGCGCTCGAAGATCAGGGATTGCATTTGAGCGAGTTCCGGACGCACTCGGCCACGCTGGAAGATGTGTTTGTGCGGTTGACGGGGAGGACGTTGCGCGATGAGTAGGTTCGAATTGAGCAGTCTCTATCAACTCACCCTGTCGCGCTTCAAGCTCACCCTGCGCGAACCGGAGGCCATTTTCTGGATTTTTGTGTTCCCCATTCTGCTGGCGCTGGGGCTCGGCATTGCGTTCCGGAATCGTCCGCCGGATGTGCTGCCCGTGGGCGCGACCACGCCGCAACTCGTGCAGGCGCTCGCCGGCGATCGCGGACTGAAAGCGACCCAGATGGATGAGGCGGCGGGAGCGGCAGCCCTGGCCACAGGGAAAATCGTGCTGCTGGCCGAGCAAGGCGCGGACGGCGTCGTGTTCCGGTATGACGATACCAATCCCGATGCGCGCACAGCGCGCATGCTCGCCGACCGCGCCATCCAGACGGCCGCGGGACGGCGCGATCCGGTGCAGGCCCAGAATCAGCTGGTCCACGAAAAAGGCTCGCGCTACATCGACTTTGTGGTGCCTGGGTTGCTGGGCATGAACCTGATGGGTTCGGCCATGTGGGGCCTGGGATTCTCCATCGTCGATGCGCGCATGAAAAAGCTCCTCAAGCGCATGGTGGCTTCTCCCATGCCCAAGTGGCAATACCTGATGAGCTATCTGTTCGCGCGCCTCCTCCTGCTCGTTATTGAGGTTGTGGTGTTGCTTGGCTTCGCGCGCATCGTCTTTGGCGTGCCCTTCCGCGGGCCTCTGGCCGAGCTGGCGCTCATCTGCATCCTATCGTCGCTCACTTTTTCCGCACTGGGCCTTCTGGTTGCCTCGCGCGCCCGCACCATTGAGGCCGTCAGCGGCCTGATGAACGTGGTCATGATGCCCATGTGGATCATGTCGGGAGTCTTCTTCTCGCCCTCGCGCTTCCCGGAGTTCCTGCAACCCTTCGTCCAGATCCTTCCGCTCACGGCGGCCATCAACGCCATGCGCGGAAACATGCTGCAAGGCATGCAGCTTGGGCAGATGATGACGTCGCTGGCCATTCTGCTGGCGTGGTTCGTGCTCCCCTTTGCCGTGTCCATCCGGATCTTCCGCTGGAGATGATGAAGGCAGGGAACAGGGGACCGAGGGACCAAGGGAACAAGAAGACAAAATTGGCGTGCGCCCCTGAACCGCTTCACTGCCTCACTCGGTCTTCCTCGTTAGCGTGTAGATCCAGCCGATGAAGGTGAGCACGAGGAAAGGGTAGGCAAAGTAAGGCAGCGGCGGCTTGGTGACAGGCAGCACCTGCTCGCCCCAGAAGATTCGGCTTGAGTGGCTTGTTCATAGAACCGCCATGCTAAAATTCGGACCCCGGTCAAGTCGAGAAGATATTGCGGTTTCGATCGTTGCGTCGTAAGCTTCCAGCCGAGGCGCAAGAGGAGTTCCTCATGTTCTGGATGCGTCTGTTTGGGGTCACCATCGGCGCCGGCGCTCTGTCGTCGCTCACCGGCTGGTTGTTTGCCGGCGACTGGATTCACAGGCGCTGGACCTATCCGGAGATTTGGAGAAAAGGCAGCGAGGCGCGGGCCATCGCGCTCACCAGCCCGTTGCCCTTCCTCACCTGCGCAGCGTTTGCCTTGCTGGCGCACCACCTGGGCTTCGATTCTGTCAGGAGCACTGCCAAGCTGGCCGTCATGATTTGGGTGATCGGCCCGTTACCGCTCATCCTCACCAACGCCGCGTTCATCAAGCTGCATCGCGCGTTTGTCTTCTTCTATTCGCTGGGGTGGCTGGTGAAGCTCATGATCGCGGCCGTGGTGACGGCAAGATTTCTGCGCTGAGCAGTCAAATAACCCGCTTCAGCGGGCGCGAGATGTTTCCCAATCCCCCGCCTCAGTGCTTCGCCGCCAGCGGCATCGGGTTCGAATAGTAGCCATCGCGGGTGCGCACTACGGTATCGCGCTGGTCGACTTTGACGTCCAGGTGGTGGTACTCGTTAGGCTTGTCGGGCGGCGGCGGATCGAATGCGATTTCGTACCATGAATCCACGTCGGCCAGGCACTTGCGAATCAGCCCGGTCACGTCGCTGTTCGATTGCGTGGCCAGGCCCCCGCTTTGCAGGGCAATCACCTGGACGCCAAGGTTGCCGGGCTGAACGTCGTTGACCTTCGAAACCCCTTTTAAAAAGGCCTCGTAGTAGTCGGCGCGTGCCAGCGATTCGCCCACCCCCACCGGATTAATGTTGTAGAGCGTCACGTCGGCGCTGCGCATCTGGGTTGAGAAGCCAACCACGGCCGTAAAGATCTGCTCTTCCTGCTTTTGTGTGAGGTAGACTTGCGGGCCCGAGACCAGGGGCCAGCCGGGCGAAATCCAGATTGCGATCTTGCGGCCAGGCAGGGTTCCGGCGAAATTCAAAAACTGATTGAAGGCGTTGAGGCAGATCTGGAGACGTTCGTCTCCGCTCCATTCCGAAGAGCGGTTGATTTGCCTCAGACCGATCTGGTGCTTCTCAAGATCGTCGCTCAAGGCCAACCCATTGGTTGAAAAGCGGTCATCAATTTGAAGGCCCTCATCGCTAAGGACGGCGATCGAAGTGGGATGCGCCAGTGCGCCTTCATTGGCTTTGAGGAAGTTTTCAACGCCTTCGCGCACGTAAGCGACCATCGAGAAGGGGGTGTTGACCGCGTCGAGAACAACAATAACGTGAACCGGCACCTCTGCCGGACTCACAATGCGGAAAGATGTAATGGGCCGTGGCTTCTTGTTATCCAGGACCGTGAAGTCCTGTTGACGAAGATTGGGCACGGGCTGACCGGATTTGGTGTCGACAACGACATTGAGCGTGACGCTGCCGGCCGGCGCCGGCGCAGCCGACGGCAGAGGGATGGCGGGGAGCGAATGTTGGGCCGATGCCACCGACAGGCCAGAGACGATCACGGCAAATAGTCGCGCGACGAACCGATCGAGGTTCACAGAAGGACTCATGGATTGCCTCCGATTCACATCTTGCAGGGATTGCGATGGCGTGCCGACTGCAGAGACCCATCATACCGCTTGCGGGGCCTGTCGGCTACCGGAATTCCGCTCCGGGCCGCGGCGCGGCGAGCCGGTAGAATCAATGGGAGATGGAATCAATGAGTCAGGGCCCTCAAACAGCCGAGACAATTCTGGGCGGGAGCCGATTTCTGCGCGCATGCCTGCGCAAGCCCGTGGATCGCACCCCGGTATGGTTTTTGCGCCAGGCGGGCCGCTATATGCAGGAATACCGCGAGGTGCGCAAGCACCATACGCTGGTGGAGATCTGCAAGCGGCCCGAGATTGCCGCCGAGGTGACAATTACCGCGGCCGAGAAGCTGGGCGTGGATGCGGCCATCATTTTCGCCGATCTGCTGCTGCCTCTGGAGCCCATGGGGCTGGACTTTGAGTTTCAGACGGGCGAGGGTCCCGTGGTGCACAGGCCGGTGCGAACCGCCGAGGACGTGCACGCGCTGCGCACCGACCGTGTGGGCGAGCTGCAGTACGTGGCGCAGGCCATTGAAAAAGTGGCCGCCCATTTTCGCGACCGCCTCGGCGTGATTGGATTTTGTGGGGCGCCCTACACGCTGGCCAGCTACATGATCGAAGGCGGAGGGTCGCGGAATTATGTTCAAACCAAACGCATGATGTATGCCGATCCCACGGCGTGGGGCGGGCTTTTGGACAAGTTGGTTGCCGTCCTGACGGGGTACTGCCGCCTTCAGGTGCAGGGCGGCGCTGACGTGATTCAGATTTTCGATAGCTGGGTCGGTTCGCTGGCGCTCAGCGATTACCGCAGCTACGCCTTCGAAGCTTCCAAGCGGCTGGTGCGCGCGGTGCAGGCCATGGGCGTGCCCGTCATTTATTTCGGGGTGGAAACCGCGGGACTGCTGGAACAGATGGCCGCCACTGGAGCCGACGTGATTGGACTCGATTGGCGCCAGCCGCTCGACGAGGGCTGGAGAGCGGTCGGCCATGGGCACGCCGTGCAGGGAAATCTTGATCCCATCACACTGTTTGCGCCGGTTGAGGTGTTGGAGCATCGCGTCAAGGAGATTCTGCGCGCCGCCAACGGACGGCCGGGGCATATTTTCAATCTTGGTCACGGAATCGTTCCCGAAACGCCGGTAGAGAATGTGCAGGCCGTGGTAAAGATGGTGCACGAATTCCGCCTGCCCGAAAACACGGAGTCGGTGCGTGGCTAAACAAGCGGTTTTATTGCTGGCCCATGGAACTCCGGAGACCGTGGAGCAGATTCCCGAGTATCTGCGCAACGTGGTAAGCGGGCGCCCGGTGCCGCCGGCCGTGGTGGAAGAGATCCAGCAGCGCTATGCGCTCATTGGGCGCAGCCCGTTGACCGAGATCACAATGGAGCAGGCGCGGCTGGTTGAAGCCGAGCTGGCCGCGACAGGGCTGCCGCTTCCCGTGTATGTAGGCATGCGCAACTGGCGGCCGTATATTCCCGATGTGGTGCGGCAAATGCGCGCCGATGGCATTGAAGCAGCGGCGGTGATCTGCATGGCGCCGCAAAACTCGCGCACCAGCGTTGGGCTTTACCGGCGCGCCGTGGAGGCTGAGGCTGGCGGGCTGCGCATCGACTTTACTCCCGCGTGGGCTGACCACCCGCTGCTGGCCGATGCTTTTGCCGAGCGGCTCCGCCCGGCCTGGGCCAGGCTGAGCACTGAGGTGGGTAAGCCCGTGCCGGTATTGTTCACGGCGCATAGCGTGCCCATGCGAACGGTTGCACCCGCTCAGGATTCAGCCGGTGCAGGTCCGCGGCTCTGGCCGGGAGAAGGCGCAGATCCCTATGCAGAGCAGGCCCGCCGAACCGCGGAACTGGTAGCGGAGCGCGTGCGGGAGATTCCGCGCTGGTGGTTCGCTTTTCAGAGCCAGGGCGCCAGCGGAGGAGCGTGGCTGGGCCCGAGCGTTGAGGAAACTCTGGAAAAAGTGGCCTCCGAGCACGTGAATGCTTTGATTCTTCAGCCGATTGGCTTCCTCTGCGATCATGTGGAAATCTTGTTCGATGTCGACCAGCTCTTCAAAAAGGTCGCGGCAGGAAAGGGCATCCGCTTGGAGCGGCCGGAGTCGCTCAATGCCTCGCCCACCTTGGCCAAGGCCGTCGCAGACCTGGCTCGACAGGGGTTGCGGCGGCTTTGAGCGTCGGTGAGAAGAGGCGAAAGGGCCCGGGTTTCCAAGGTTACGAGGTTATTACGTTCGTCTCGCGAATTGAATTACTGCGGTACCGCCATCCTGATAACCTTAGCTATTGAAAGAAATTGGACTGACGCTAATATGACTTCCAAAGAACTTCAGCTTCCCCCGGAAATTCCATTTGCAGAACTGCTCATTCCGGCGAGCTGCGGTTCAAGCAAGACAGAGGGCCGGCGTATTTGTCGCCAGGGAATCAAAGGGCCAGCAAGGAGACAGAGGTGTCCGAAAGCATCTCGCACGGAGCCGTAGCAGGGAAAATAGTCCATATGTCCCCACCAGATGTGAAGGAACGGGTTCAATGCGGCGAATGCGGCAGTGACAAAGTCTTGAGGGTTTCCCGGCAAGGTTTTCTGCAGATCAGAGTCTACCCGCTCTTCGGTTTCTACCCTTGGCGTTGCTCGCGTTGCGGACATGATGTACTGCTGCGTAAACGCAGACGCGCCAAGCTCAGAGGAAATGAGGACGCCGGGCAAAAGCCAGCCGGATAATTCGCTCAAACCTGGTTGCCCCATCCTAACGGCGTCCTTGTCTTTTGCCGTTCGGGTGGGATCGCACGAACCCCAACCGTCTTTCGCCTGCTTCCAGCACGAAACAGGGGTGCCCCACCCTCGCCGCGCCCTTGTTTTTGCGGCTAGGGTGGGAAGCCGCGCGGCACACACTCTACGAGCGGAAGAAATTCTTGGCCAGGAAGAGCACGTTGGCCGGCCGCTCCGCCAGGCGGCGCATAAAGTACGGGTACCATTCCCTCCCGAAGGGAACATAAACGCGCATCCTATAGCCCTCGCGCACCAGCCTGCGCTGCAGGTCGCGGCGCACTCCATACAGCATTTGAAATTCAAAATGGCCCGGCTCGATATGGTGAGCGGTTGCGTATTCCTTCACTGCATCGATGATGGATTCGTCGTGCGTAGCGAGGCCGTGATAGAGAGGGCTTTCAAGGAGCAGATTGACCAGAGTCAGAAAATTGCTGTCGACGTCGGCCTTGCGCGGAAAAGCCACTTCGGGCGGTTCTTTGTAGGCGCCTTTGCAAAGGCGAATGCGGATGCCATCGGCCAGCAACTGCTCCACGTCGGCCTGAGAGCGATAGAGATAGGACTGGATCACGACCCCGACAGCGCCGCGCATGCCGGCGCGTGCGTGCACGCGGCGCACAATATCCAGCGTGATTTGCGTCAGCCCGGAGTCTTCCATGTCGATGCGCACGAAGTTCTGCGTAGCGCGGGCGTGCTGAACCAGGTCGCCCGCGATCGACTCGGCGAGTTTGGGAGACTGCTCGAGACCCATCTGCGTAAGCTTGACGCTGATGTTGGCGTCGATATGGCGGCTGGCGATGGCGTCGAGCGCCCTGTGGTACACGTCGGCGGCGCGGTGCGCCTCAGTTTCTGAAGTCACGCTCTCGCCAAGCGAATCGATCGTCACTGAGATTCCCTGCTGATTAACCGATTCGGCCACGCGCAGCGCGTCTTCCAGCTCCATGCCGGCGATGAAACGGCTGTTGAGGCGCGTTCCCATCGATGAATGTTCAACGAAGTGGCGCAGCGGGCGATTATGAGAGAGAGCAATAAAGGCAGAACGAAGGACTGGCATTACGCGCCCCTTGGAGGAGATTGCGCCGGGTGGGGATGGCTGCGGCCGATCTCGCGGACATAATAGTTTCGCACAGGACGCTGGGGGAAAATGTGGCGGCTAACACCTTCGTGCAATGCGATCAACATAATCAGGACGGTCATCCTGAGCGAAGTTTGGCGCGGCATCGGCCCGCCAAACGCAGTCGAAGGACCTGCATTTGTGCCCCCTCAGGTTGCCCCATCCTTAGGGCGGGAGCGCAGACCTGACCCAGCTAACCCCGCTAACTCTGCTAGCCGCGCTAACTCCGCTCGTCCTCTCTAATGCACCTCAAAGAGCGCGCACCCATGAGCCGGCAACGTCACGCTGATCTCTTTCGACTCCTTGATCGTGGAACCGTCCCACATATTGCGGGCCGAGTGCTTGGGGCTGTCGAGGCCCAGTTGACTCCACGTGGCGCGCAGCGTCGCAGGGCTGGCTTCGAGGTTGAAGAACGCAAAGTACTCGGCATAGCCGCGAGCGCCAGGCTCATTGACGGTGGCGCGCCAGACACGAGCGTCTTCAAACATCGGTCCCAGAGCAGCGTTGTCGACAGGGCGGCTGTAGGTCGAGTTCTGGTTTACGAAGATGACGTCCTGATTGGTGATCATCGAGCGCTCAAAGTCGTCGAGGCGAGTTAGATTGCCGCCCAGAATCAGCGGCGAGCGTGCCACGGCCCACAGCGTGAACTCGGTGCGTTCCTCGTTGTGCGTCTCGCGCGACTCGCGCGCCTCGCCCATGCCGGGCTTGGGGCCGATCCAGCCCTCGGGAAGCATGTCGGCGTCGGGCCAGTTGCCCGGCTTCGTGTAGACGTACCACTGCGCCAGGCGCTCGAAGGCGCCCTC
The DNA here is from genome assembly GCA_030037635.1 of Acidobacteriaceae bacterium. Lineage (GTDB taxonomy): Bacteria > Acidobacteriota > Terriglobia > Terriglobales > Acidobacteriaceae > Telmatobacter. Next base: position 2,825 of record JASHQH010000221.1, on the reverse strand, counting down.
GAGCCCGAACGGATATTCGTCGCCGGGCTTGTTGGGCAAGGTCCATCCGTCCCAGTGGTCGCCGGAGATGCGCCACATCTGCGCGTACTCTCCCACTTCGCCGGCGTGTTCCAGCGCCGTCGGCCCCGGCGAAAGGCTCAGCACGATGGGCCGCCCCGATCTGCGGATGGCCGCGGCGATCTGGCGAATCTCCGACGGCCGGTAAGGATTGGTGGCGATGCAATCGACCTTCAGAAAGTCGAGACCCCACGCCGCGTAGAGCTTGATCATGGAGTCGTAATAGGCTTGGCCCGCGGCATTGTCCTTGATTCCCCAGTTGCCATCGTCCCAGGGACACGGAGACGTCTGATCGGCCGCATCGGCAGCGTGAAACGAACTGCCCTCAATGGGCAAATTCGCGGCCACCACCTGGCGGGGAATGCCGCGCACGATATGGATCCCGAACTTGAGACCCTGCGCATGCACAAAGTCGGCCAGCGGCTTGAATCCCGCCCCGTTGGCCGCCGAAGGGTAGCGCGCGGGGTCGGGAATCAGAAGGCCGTCGCCGTTCCACAGATAATGCCGCTCTTCAAGGTTATGGCCGGCGGGATTGGCCATGTACCAGCCCTCGTCGATCACCACGTATTGCCATCCAAATTGGCGCATGGACGCGAGCACCGACGCATTGGCCTTGAACTGCTCTTCGTCGATAGTGAATCCGTAGGAGTCCCAACTGTTCCAGCCCATGGGCGGAGTGGCGGCAAGCTGTTGCGAGCGGACGGCTGAGACCATCGAAAGCCACAACGTCGCAACAGCAACGGGCAGGAGGATGCGTCTGATCATGTGGAAACGTATACCACAAAGCAGGGGAGCTAGCGGTGTTGGCGGGGGTTAGCGGAGTTAGCGGCGATGGGTGGCCAACCATATTCTCCGCGTGCGATCCCAAGTTCGACCGAGCGCGCAGCGGGTTATCCTAAGCCAGGCGCGCCAGGCTCCACAGCGGGCTGCAGATTCAAGGAGAACCATGAGGAGAACGGGGACAGCTCGCCCGACGCGCTGCGCCACCTTCGCGATTCTGCTCGCCTGCTCGGCCGCCGCCCGCCCGCAGACCCAACCTGCGCCCGCGCCCAAACCCGCAACGGTCGATGTCCTCTTCGTCAGCGACATCCACTTCGAGCCGTTCTGGGATCCGGGCAAAGCCGAAAAACTCGAAGCTGCGCCGTTGAGCCAGTGGCATTCGATTCTCGCCGGCCCTGAAACGCCGGGACGCGAAGCGCAGTTCAACCAATTGCAGCAGACCTGCAAAGCCCGCGGCGCCGATTCATCCTACCCGCTGTACCAATCGAGTTTGAGCGCCATGCGCGCGCAGGCAGCCGGCGCGCGATTCATCATTCTCAGCGGCGACCTCATGTCGCATGATTTCTCCTGCAAATTCGCCGCCGTCTTTCCCGAGGCCGCACCCGGTGAATACCGAGCCTTCGCCCAGAAAACGGTCAGCTACGTGCTCGCCGAACTGCGCACCACGTTTCCCGCCGTCCCGCTCTTCGCGGCGCTGGGCAACAACGACTCCGACTGCGGCGACTATCAGCTAGACGCGCGCAGCCAGTTTCTTGCCTCCCTGGCTCCGGAATTTACGCGCGGATTCCCCGCGGCCGATCACGAACAGGCCGCCCGCGACTTTGCCGCCGGAGGCTACTACAGCGTGGCCCTGCCCGCGCCGGTGAAAAATACGCGTCTCGTGGTGCTCGACGATCTGTTCATGTCGCGCCGCTACCAGACCTGCGCCGGCAAACCCGACGACGCGCCCGCCGCGGCGCAAATCGCGTGGCTCAAGCAGCGACTTGACGCGGCCCGGCGCAGCGGCCAGAAAGTCTGGGTCATGTCGCACATTCCTCCGGGCGTGGATCCGTACGGCACGGCGCACAAAGGGCTTGCCATTTGCGTGGGCGCCGCACCGCAGATGTATCTGAGCTCAGAAAAGCTGCCCGAGGCCATGGCCGGCTACGGCGACGTGATCCGCTTGACGATCTTCGCGCACACGCACATGGATGAAATGCGATTGCTTGAGCCGGGCGCAGCCGGCGCCCCACACGGCCCGGTCCCCATCAAGATGATCGCCTCCATCTCGCCCGTCGACGGCAACAATCCCTCGTTCACCATTGGGCAGATCGATGCGGCCACCGGAACGCTCAAGGACTACCGCGTGATTGCGGCGTCGAACCAGACCGGCGTCGCCACCACCTGGACCGAGGAATACGATTTCGCGCGCACCTATCACCAGCCGGCGTTCACTGCGGCCACGCTGGGCAGCCTCATTGCCGGCTTCAACGCCGATCCGACGGGCCAGTCACCCGCCAGCCAGAGCTACCTGCGCAATTACATGACCGGCGTCGATCTCCGCGGTCTGGGACTCATCTGGCAGCCGTACGTCTGCGCCCTGAGCAACGACTCGGCCGACGCATTCAAGTCCTGCGTCTGCGGCAAGTGAAACAGCAAGTAACACGTTGCCCCATCCTAACGGCGCTTTTGTTTTTGCCGTTAAGGTGGGATCGCACAAACCCCAACCGCCTTTCGCCGATTCAGCACGAACCTGGGTGCCCCATCCTAACGGCGTCTTTGTTTTTGCCGTTAGGGTGGGATCGCAAAAACCTCGCCACACTCTGTCATCCTGAGCGAGTGATGTGATTTTCACATCACTTTGATTTTATTGTGGATAAAGCACCTATTTTTGGCTGTGTAGGAACTGTGCGGGCAAATTCTCGATTTCTGTGCATTTCTTGATCCCGAGACATCATCATCGGAGGGAGTTTCTGCCATGAACGATGATAGCTTGCGCCACTGCTGCA
>JASHQH010000220.1 GCA_030037635.1 Acidobacteriaceae bacterium | reverse complement strand
TGGCCGAGGAGGTGCGCTTGATGCCGCGGATCAGTGCTACCGCAACCACGATGCCCGCGGCCGCCGACCAGAAGTTGTGCGTCGCCAGCCCCACTGCCTGGGTGAGATAGCTCATGGTGGTTTCGGGCGTGTAGAACTGCCAGTTGGTGTTGGTGGTGAAACTGGCCGCGGTGTTGAAGGCCAGGTCAGTGGCCACGCTGCCCAGGTGCTGCGGATTCCATGGCAGGAATGCCTGCAGCCGCTCCAGTGCGTAGGTGAGCACCATGGTGACCGCCGAGAAGCCCAGTAGAGCGAAGGCGTACTCGCGCCAGTTCATCTCGGCGTCGGCTTTCACGCCGCAGATCCTGTAAATCAAGCGCTCGCATGGGCGAAACACCGGGTCGAGCCAGGTGCGCTCGCCCTCCAGCACGCGTGCCAAATAGATACCCACCGGGCGCACGGTCGCCAGCAGGACCAACGAGTAGATGGCAAATTGCAGCCAGCCATTGGCGGACATGTCAGAATTTCTCCGGGAAAAGCAGGGCCAGCGTAAGATATCCCAGCAGCAGAATGGATAGGATAAGCGCAACTGCGCTTACAAAGTCGAAATGCATTCGCTACCTCAAGTTCTGGCAGGCCTTGACGTAAAGAAACGCCACGGCGAAGAAAACCACGGTGAACAGCAGCATCAATGAATCCTGCATCGACGAACTCCCGTTCCGGACGGACTGGCGCAACCTACGGGTCGGCAGCCGGGGAACCTCATCGTCTACTCCAAACGGATCTGCCGTAGCTGTCTGGAGTTTTCGAGCGAGGGCCGGCTCGAACCGCGCTCAGCCACTAAACCCGAATTGATTCTTGCTGACAACAGGTTTGAGTATCGAAAAAAAAAGCTAAAGAATTTATAAATATCCGCTCCCGAAATCGCGCAACCTCTTGAGCATCAGCAGCCGATCCACCGCGAAAGTTCGCCATGTGGTACCGGAGCGGCTCCTACTCCTCGTTGCCGGTCCAGCCCTCGGGGACAAAACGGTAGCCGACCCAGGGCTCAGTTTGGATGTATTGACGGCCGGTCTCGTTTTCCAGTTTCTTGCGCAACTGCCCGACGAAGACACGCAGGTACTCAGGTTGATGGGCCGACTGCGCGCCCCAAACGGCGGTAAGCAGGGCGCGGTGCGTCATCACCTTGCCGGAGTTGCGGGCCAGGTGAAGCAGCAGGTCGAATTCCTTGGGCGTAAGATGAATCGGTTTGCCCTGAACGGTAATGCTGTGGGCCTGCGCGTCGACCACGAAATCGCCGGCTTCGATGGCGGCCGCCGAACGTTCGGGCGCGCGGCGCAGGTGAGCGCGCACGCGAGCCAGCAGTTCCTGGATGCTGAAGGGCTTGGTAACGTAGTCATCGGCGCCGGCGTCGAGCGCTTCCACCTTCGATCGCTCATGCTCGCGGACCGAGAGCACCAGCACCGGGGTTGCGCCGCGCGAGCGGATGATGCGGCACACGTCCACGCCGCTCATCCCCGGCATCATCAGGTCAGTCACCACCAGGTCCGGCGGCCAGTCGCGGAAGATGCGCAGGCCTTCTTCGGCCTCGTTGGCGGTGCGCACATCGTATCCCTGGGCAGAAAGCGCGGCGCGCAGCACCCGCGTGATCTGCGGCTCGTCGTCGATCACCAGAATTCTTCCAGGCATGACTTTCTTCTTTCAAGGGAAGATTACATCATGGCGCCGGAAAGGTATGATTCCGGGTGAGAAGACCTTGAGCAGACGCGCCTATCTCGGCCACATTCTCCGCTGGCTCGCGGGCACGGCTGCAGCCGCCCTCACCACCGCCATGCTGGTTTGGCTGCACGCCAACTCCACCGTCGCGGGCATGGTGTTTCTGGTGCTGGTGGTCTGGTCAGCCACCAGGGCCGGCATCGCTCTGTCGCTCTACATTGCCGCGCTCTGCGCGTTCTCGTTTGACTACTGTTTTCTGCCTCCGCTCTACACCTTCCGGCTGGCCGGGGCCTCGGCGTGGGTAGCGATGGGCTGCTTCCTGGTCAGCTGCGTGGTGGTGAGCCGCCTTTCTGAGCGGGCCCGGCGCGAAGCTTTGCAGGCGGAACAACGGCAGGCCGACGTGGGCCGGCTTTACGCTTTGAGCCAGGAGATGATGCTCTTCGAAGACGCGGAGCGGTTGGTGCACGATCTGCCGGGGTTGCTGGCTCGCATCTTCGCCCTCGATGGCGTCATTCTCTACCTTTGCGACCACGACGAGTACTACTCGTCGACCGGCGAAACCCCGCCCAGCGTGCAGGCGCACATGCACGCCCTGACGCGGGGACTCGCGCCCACCCTGGCGCCGCTGACCGGCTACCACGCCACCGCCCTCATGCTGGGATTGCGGCCCGTGGGCGCATTGGCCTGGCGGCCTGAGACGCTCTCACACGAAGTGGCCACCGCGGTCAGCGCGCAGGTGGCAATTGCCGTGGCCCGCTCCATTGCGCTGGAAGCTTCGACACGCATGGAAGCCGCCCGCGAAGGCGAGAGGCTGCGCACCGCACTCATCGACTCCCTGACGCACGAATTGCGCACGCCGCTGACCTCAATTCGCGCTGCGGCTACCACGCTGATCGAGTCCGAGGGACTGGATGAATCCGGACGCCTCGACATGGTGCGCATCATCGACGAAGAGGCGGAGCGGCTCGATCTGCTGATCGGAGAGGCCGTGGAAATGGCCGAGATCGACGCCAATGTACTACAGGTGAAGATGACGCAACAGATTCCGCGGGCCTTGCTTGACCAGGCTGTGGAGGAGTCGCGGAAGACGCTGGCTTCGCACAAGGTGAGCGTCACGATTGACGATCAGAGTGATGCCGGCCGCAACGAACCGGCCTGGTTCGACGCGCACCTCTTGGGACGGGTGCTGCGCCATTTGCTTGAGAACGCGGCCAGCTACACGCCGCCGGGCACCCGCGTGAAGCTCAGCAGCCAGCGCAACGGCGACCGGTTGGAGTTCTGCGTGGAAGACAACGGCCCGGGCATTGACGCGCTCGACCTTCCTCTCATCTTCGAGAAGTTTTACCGGGGCAGGCGCGGGAGCAGCAAACACAAGGGCTCGGGCATGGGATTGGCGATCGTGCGCGCCATCCTCCATGCGCACGGCGGAGGCATCGAGGCCGTCAGCGTTCCCGGCGGAGGCGCGCGCTTTCGCTTCTGGGTGCCGCTGCTGCAGAAGGAGCCAGCGGTGCGGCATTAGGTCATCATGCTCGATCCTTATGAGAAAGTGCTGGATGCTTCTGACGAAGCCGGCTGATCAATCCATCGATAGGAGAAATCAATGATCGGACTATTCTTCTTGCTGCTCTTCCTGGCTGTCGCGGTGGGCGGCACCGTTTTCTGGATTTTCATGATCATCGACTGTGCCACGAAGGAACCATCGCAAGGGAACGACAAGCTGATCTGGATTCTGATCATCATCTTCGGGAGCTTGATCGGAGCGCTGGTGTACTACCTGGTTCGGCGGCCGCAGCGCATCGCACAGCTTGGGGCGTGATTGGAATGTCGCGGGCCGCGGCTCGCACCATCTTCTACTGGCTATTGGCTACTCCCTGTTCCTTCTCTTCCGCGCTCCAGTCGCAGACGATTTCACAGCCCTTGTTTGAGCTCTCGTTGGCCCACTCCAGCAGCCGCGCCGCACGCCAGCCGTCGCGGCCTGTGACGGGAGCGGGAGCCTTGCCCAGCAGCGCATCGCGAATGCCGGCGTAGTAAAGCCGGTAATCGCCGCGAACCGGCGGGATGGGATGGGTGACCGAGCCGCCGTCGACGCCCACGTGCAGCGCGCCCCATGCAGTCGATGGCTCCTGGCCCCAGGCAGGATCGTCGATGCGCGTGATTTTCGTCAGCGCAGCCTCCTGCGGGTCGAGGCCATATTTCCAGTAGTTGCCCTTGGTGCCGCGCAGATGGAAACGCGCCCCGGCCGGAAGAGAGAGCGCGTTGGCGCCGAGTGTGACCATCAAGCCGGGATACCGCAAGCGGACGGTGATGGCGTCGTCGACTCCCGGTCCGTCCTTTTCGCGCAGCACGTCGGCGCTCACCGCCTCCGGCAGCCCGAAGAGCATCAGCGCCTGGTCGGCCAAGTGCGGCCCCAGATCGAGCAGCGTGCCGCCGCCGGTCTCCGTTTTTTCCTTCCACATGCGCTCAGTGAGCGGCGCCGGACGCCAGCGGTCGAAGCGGGATTCGAAGCCCACAAGGCGGCCCAGCGAACCCTCATGCAATAGTTTTTGAACTGTCAGGAAGTCGCTGTCCCAGCGGCGGTTATGAAACGGTGCAAGCAGGACATTGTGCTTCTTCGCGAGGCGGATCAGTTCGGCGGCTTCAGCCGAGGTGACGCTCATCGGCTTGTCGACGACGACGTTCTTGCCGGCGCTCAGAATCTCTTTCGCCAGGGCGTAGTGGGTCCCGTTCGGCGTGGCCACGACAAAAAGCCCGAGCGATGAGTCGGCCAGGATCGCATCGAGCGAGCGGTAGACCGTGATGCCTGGATAACGCTCCGCAGCCTTGTTTGAGGTGCGCTCCATCACCGCGGCCAGTTCGAGGCCTTCGACCGAAGAGAGCAGCGGCGCGTGAAAGACGCGGCCGGCCATGCCGAAACCGATGAGACCTGCTCGAATCATCTGAAAGACAGCTCCTGGCGATTACCGCCGTTGACTCCACTTGGCCTTCCCAACTCCGCTAACCCCGCTGACTCCGCTGCTTCTTTCTAGCTTTCCAGCTTAAACCGCGTTTCGGCGAGGCGGTAGAGCCGGCGCCAGACGAGGCGGTTCATGGTGACCACCATCAGAGAGATCATCATCGTCGCCATCAGCAGCATGGAAAAGCTGCCGCTGTCGGTGGCGGCGTCAATCTGCGCGCCCAGGCCGATGGTTTGGAGCGTAGCGCCCTGCACGTGCGAATACTCGGCCATCACTGAGGCGTTCCATGCTCCGCCCGACGCGGTGACCATTCCGGTGATCAGATACGGGAAAATCCCCGGCAGAATGAGTTTGGTCCACCGCTGCCAGCGCGTGAAGTGGTAAAGCGAGGCCACTTCGCGCAGATCGGAAGGGATGGCGATAGCGCCGGCGATCACGTTGAAGAGCACGTACCATTGCGTGCCCAGCAGCATGAGCGCAATGGAGCCGATGCCCAGGCCGCCGCCCAGCTTTACCAGGCCGATGAGCAGCACGGGGAAGAATGCGGTTGCCGGAACCGAGGCCATGATCTGGGCCACCGGCTGCACCACGCGCGCCAGCCGCAAATTCAAGCCGATGGCCACTCCCACCGGAATCGTCCACGCGGCAGAGATGAGCAGCGCCGCATTGACGCGCAGAAACGTGGCCGCCGCCCCCTCCAGCAACAGGCGCAGGTCGGCGAGGGTCACGCTCTTCAGCATCAAGATGGCCTGCGCCGCGGCCCAGCAGACGGCCAGCGCTCCGGCCGCAGCCAACGCGTATAGCACCGGCGAGGTCTTGCCTGCTTGCGCATCGAGCGGCTTGACCACCCGGCACTCTCGCGTCTGCGCCAGGCGCTCGTATAGGGGCTCCTCGATGCGGCTCCAGATTTTGCCCGGAAGCGTCTGGCAGATTTTCGAGTGCCGAATGAGTTCGAGAATCGGCGATTTGACTTCGTCGGCCGATTCCACCTGCTCGAACTTGAACTTGTCGCTCCATGCGATCAGCGGCCGCCACACCTGTTGATCGGTGGCCACCACAATCACAATTACCGCACCGATGCCGGCCAGTAGCGCGTGCACGTCGCCGCCGTTGGTTGCGGTCTGGATGTAGCTGCCCAAGCCCGGTAGCTGGAAGTTGCGAGCGCCCATGGTGAAGGTCTCGCAAAAGATCAGCGCGAACCATCCCCCGGCCACCGAGACAATCGAGTTCCACACCAGGCCGATGGCCGAAAACGGCATTTCCAGCTGCCAGAACCGCTGCCATGCTGAATAGCGGTAGATGCGCGACGCCTCCAGCATCTCGCGGGGGATGGTTTTGAGCGAAGTGTAGAAGCTGAAGGCGAGGTTCCAGCTCTGGCCCGTGAAAATGAGAAAGATGACCGCCATCTCGATACCCAACTGGTGTCCGGGGACTAGCGCGACCATGGCCAGCACCACGGGAGGCAGAAAGCTGAGCACAGGAATGGATTGCAGGATGTCGAGCACGGCGATCATCCACGGCTCCACGCGCGCATTGTAGGCGGCGATGTAACCGTAGGTGACCGCAAAAGCCAGGCTCAGGAAATACGCGATGATCATGCGCACGATGGAGTAGAAAGCGTAGAGCGGCAGCACGCTGACTGAGCTGGAGATGGGCACCACCGGCATGGGCTTCTGAAACCAATACACGCCCGTGCTGACCACCGCGAAAAACGCCGCCAGCGCGCAGGCCGCTACTCCGAGGTCGATAAAAAACGGCCCTTTGCGGACCGTAACCAGCGATCGTGCCAGCGGGTGGGGCAGATTCATGAGGCGTCCTCGCCGGCGGCAATCTCTTCATCCAGCGCGTCAGGCAGCACAAAGCGGCGGCGCGCGGCATCGAAGTCGAAAATCTCACCGTATCGGCCCCATGTCACCGCCGTGTCCATCTGCCGCTGGCCCTCCTCTTCACTGAACTGCTCATCGAGCAAGTCGAGAAAGAAGTCCTCGCGCACGGTGTGATCGCTCTTGGCGTCGAGCGCGCGGCGGATCTGACGCAGCAGGAGCACATTCTCGAGCGCGGCATTGCGAAACAGCTCCTTTTGCCGCAGGATTTCAGAGTTGGCGAACTCCTCGCCGCTGGGGGTGATTACCGCGTCGCCCTCCTCCACCTTGAGAAAGCCGAGCAGTTGTGCGGCATCGACGATGGGCAGCAGATCGTCGATTTCGAAGGCCAGGTCGTCGGCGAGCCGATACATGTCGTCGCGGCCGCCGCGGTCAAGCAGAAGTTCCAGCAGGCCGGCAATGCCTCCCGGGCGCGCGTGCGGCAACATCTGGTAACCCATCTGGCGTTGATCGCGGACCGCCCCGGGCTGGCCCGGCGCTGCGGCCGGCGCCACGTCGGGCCGGGTGAGAACTTTGTAAATGTAGTCCACCAGCTGCGTAAACGCTTCCGCTTTCCGGTCCCGCGGATGCGGCAGGTGCACGGGAAAATCCGTGCGGATGCGGCCGGGGTTGCGTCCCAGGACGATGATGCGGTCGGCCAGCAGCACGGCCTCCTCAATGTTGTGCGTCACCAGGAACACGGCTTTCGTGGGCATGGTCTTTTTTGTCCACAACTCCAGCAGCTCGCTGCGCAGGTTGTCGGCGGTGAGCACGTCGAGGGCAGAAAACGGTTCGTCCATGAAAAGAACCTCCGGCTCAACCACCAGCGCGCGGGCAAAACCTACGCGCTGCCGCATGCCGCCGGAGAGTTCCTTGGGATAGGCCGCCTCAAAGCCGTCAAGGCCGACCATGTCGATCATCCGCATGCTGCGTTCGCGGCGCTCGGCCGGCGCCACGCCCCGCGCCTGCAAGGGAGCCTCGACGTTCTCGAGGACTGTGAGCCAGGGAAAGAGCGCAAAGCTCTGGAAAACGATGGAGACGTTGATTTCGGCCTCATGGATGGGCGTGCCGTGCCAAAACACCTGCCCCGCCGACGGCGTGGAGAGCCCCGTCAACATCCGCAGCATGGTCGACTTGCCCGAACCCGACGGTCCCAGCAGGGCCAGAATCTCGCCCGGCACAATACTCAGATCGGTGGGAGCAATCACTTGAATGCGGTTCTGGCTCGGTTGCGCGTAGTACTTCTCGATCCCCTCAGCGCGAATGATGACATCCGTTGCCGGGGGTGCTTCGAGGGCCGGATTCGTTGCCGCCGTTTCCTGCATGTCCGATTCTCCGGCAGATGGCTACGTGCCTGGGTTGCGGCAGGTGATGCTATCAGGATTCCTGAGCTGCTGCTTCCCCGAACGCTCAGGAGTCGCTGTTAGTATAGGTTTCAAGAATTGATGTGCAATGAATCGGCGCCCTGGCGCGATCTGGAAGAGCGGATGGCCGAGCTTGCGAGCTAAGGCGACCGGTCCAGCGGCTGCCGAGCCAGCCCCAGGGCAATGAATTACACTAGTTAAGCGTACTACTGCTGCGGCACGCAAGGGGACAGCGCGCAAGCCGCCAAGCGTGCAGGCAGACCGGGACCGAGTGGAAATACCCGACAGAAACTCCCCTCCTTCGAGGGTCCATAGCATTTCTCCTTCTGCTGTACGCCGAAGCCGATCCAGCCGCGTGGCAATTTCAACAAGAATTGCCACCCTGCAGAAATGAGGAGAAGGCTAAATCTTGAGGAGAAATGCCGTAGGTGACTATGCCCAGCCTGAACAAGAAACCAAGGGTGCTCGTAGCCGACGACGAGCGCGTCATTGCCGACACCTTGGCCATGATCCTGAACCAAAGCGGATTTGATGCCACTGCCGTGTACTCGGGCGAAAAAGCTCTGGAGCTTGCCCCCTCGGTTCGGCCCGATATGCTCATCTCCGACGTGATCATGGCCGACCTGAACGGGATTGAAGCGGCCATCCGCATCCGCGATTTGCTGCCTGGAATCAAGGTTCTGCTCTTCTCAGGGCAGGCCGCTACCGCCGATTTGCTCGAAAAGGCGCGGGCCGAGGGGCACGAGTTCGATATCCTCGCCAAGCCCGTTCACCCGCAGGATTTGCTGAACCGGTTGCGATCGTAGCGCCCCCGGCTCCTCCGCGCGGTCATTTCAGGCAGGGCCGTTCGCCTCGGCGAACGGCGCTGTCGAAAGCCTGCCCTGAGCAAGGGAGCGCAGCGGCCGTAGTCGAACGGGGACCTGTATTTCGGCGCGACGCCGCCCGTGATGAATGACGACTCCCGCATTCGCAGCGCAGCCTTCACCCCCTTGCGGCGTTACTCCCCGACCGGCGACATTAGACAAATATGCTCCACGCTCTTCGTTCGACGCGGGTACTCATGCCAGGTGGACTTGTTCCGGCCACGGTGCTCGTGGACCAGGAACGCATCGCGGCAATTCGCGCATGGGACGAGGCGCAGCCCGGCGC
>JASHQH010000027.1 GCA_030037635.1 Acidobacteriaceae bacterium | reverse complement strand
TTCACGCCGTCCGCACAATCGAGATCACCGTCAGATCATCCTCCTGCCCGTGATGCACAGCCGCTTCGGCGATGGCAAGCGGCGATGCTTCCTGCTGCATCAGCGCCCTGGCTCGCTCGAAGCCGAACAACGCCCCCTGCGCGTCGCGCGCCTCGACCACCCCATCCGTGATCAACAGGAGGCGATCGCCCTGGCGCATTTCCAGGTGGATCTGCTCCGGCACAGCCGAGGCCAGCAGGCCCAGCGGCAATGACCCGGCCATGGCAACTTCGGCTCCGTTGAGCCAGGCCGGCAGATGGCCCGCGCTGGCCAGCGCGACGCGGCCCCCAGGGTCAAGACGCGCCGCCAGGCACGTGACGAACCCTCCCTGTTTGCGCTCGAAAAGCCTGCGATTGAGCTCAGCCAGAATCTGCGCCGGATCCTGAATGGTTCTGCTGGTGGCGTCGAGCATGCCGATCAGCATGGAGACGATCATCGCAGCGCTCAACCCCTTGCCGCTGACGTCTCCAATAACTACGAGGGTCTGCCCGCCGCCAAGCGGGATCACCTGGAAGAAATCTCCGCCCACCTCGGCAGCAGGTCGGTAGATATCGTCTATCGCGTAGCCGGGCGTCGGCGGCAGCTCCTCGGGCACCATCAGCCGCTGGATTTCGCGCGCGGCTGCCAGCTCCGTTTCCAGTGCAGCCTTGTCGGTTTGCAGCCGGATGCGGCGGCGCGCCTCGGCAATCGACACCACAACAAAGCCCACATAGCCCAGCACCACCGAAGCCATCACTGCAGCGCCATCAAAAGTCAGCCGGTTCTGAAAGCGGCTTAGCTGCGCGGCATCGAGCTGGGTCAGCGGGGGAGCTTCGGGCAGCCAGCGGTTGAGCAGATTCATGCACAGGCTCTGCAGCAGGAACAGCGGCACAAACGGAATCCAGAACCGCTGGCGGAGGGTGATACCCAACGCAGCGTAGACCGCCGAAAACAAGCCGATCGCGACCACCGCGAAAGCCAGGCGCAGCGCGGACTGGCGGCCCATGTCCATGCTGTCAGTTACGAATCCAAAGCTGGTGAAAACGAAAAAGACCGCAAGCAGGAAAACGGCCATGGACCACCGCGGAGTGGTCTTCCACATGCTCACCCGCCGCACCTTTTCGCGTGATCGTGACGACTTCATGCTGTTGAAAAGAATCTCACGGCGCGGCCGGCTCCGAGCGCTGATTTCAGCCAAGGCCGGACCTGCCGGACGTCAGCAAGCCCCGGGGAAACTGCGATTTTCTCCCTTTGCAGCCGCCTGGCGGCCCCAATCTCGGAAAACCTTCACGCCTTTTCCGTTTGGGGTATACTTGCTCCGTCCCCCTCACGACGATCGCAGGCTGTTTTCTAAGCTGACTTTTACATTTAAGTTGCTCCTGTTGCGGACCCGTGCAAACGCTCCGTTTGAAACCGGAATGCCTCGTCCGCCGTTCGATCAAAAGGGTGTTTGGCCTTGACGCTTCCCTTCACCGTCAACTTTTTTGAGCAACTTCTTGTCAGGGGTAGGGTTTCATCCGGCAGAACTGGAGCAAAAGAACAAGATGCTCCAGACCGCGTACCGAACCGGCCACAAACCTGATGGCCGTTCCCCCTGGCAAATCTACGCGGCCTCGATGAAAATGCCGCGTAACTGAGCGCGGTCGTCGGAGAGCCGCCATCTCAGTCTTGGAGCGCTTATGAAGGCGTACAAAATCGCGCTGTCTGTCCTGGTCTGTGCGCTTGCCTCTTCGGCGGGCGTGGCAGAAACCCAGAGAGCGTTGCTCATCGGCATCAACACCTATCAGCCTGCGGGCACCACGGCTGAACATCCCGCCGGCTGCGTCTACGGTCGCTGCGAGTTGGGCAGTTTCCAGAATCTGGACGGCGCAGTCAACGATGCGCAGGCCATGGCCGACCTGCTGACCAGCCCCAAGTTCGGTTTTCCGGCCAGCCAGGTGGTTCTGCTCGCTGATCCGGCGCCGGCCGCGCCGCGCCCCGGAGTGGTGGTCCTGCCCGCTTCTGACACCACGCACGACGGCATCTTGGCCGCCATGCAAAAGTACCTCGTCGATCTGCCCCAGAAGGGCGACACGGTGGTGTTTTACGACGCCAGCCACGGCTCGCTGCGCGTGAACAGCAAGGGCAACAAGCTCACCGTGCTGGTCGACGGAAAATACGTCCACGCCGACAGCACCTTGGTCCCCTCAGATGCCTACAAGGGCGGCTACGACGTGCGCGACCGCGAAATGACGCGCATCTTCAATGCTGCGCTCGACAAGGGCGTTCATCTCACCGTGATCTTTGACAGTTGCCACTCCGGCGGCATCAGCCGCGGCATCGGACCGGTCTATCGTGAGCGCGCCCTGGCCTTCGATCCCCGCGACATCGCCGAAGCGCCCGACACTTTGCCCAACGGCCAGCCTAAACCGTCGCCTACTGACCGTACCGATAATTCCGCGTTGGTGTTTTCGGCCGTGCAGCAGGACCAGACCGCCAAGGAGATGCCCACCACCGGCACGGCGACCGAGCCCCATGGAGCATTCACGGCGGCATTGATTGAAGCCCTGCAGGCCCTGCCCGCCGACACGCCTGCCGTGCTCGTGTATGAACGCGTGCAGGCAGTTCTTGAAGGCAGCAACGTACCCAACCAGGATCCCGACCTTGACGCCAGCGAAGCACGGCGCCAGCAGCCGCTGTTTGGCGGAGACGCGGCCAAGTCGAGCAAAATCCGCACCGCCGCGCTCGGGACCGGGGACGACGGCAGGGTGACGCTCGACATTGGCCGTGTTTCCGGAGTCGGCGTGGGCAGCGAGTTCACCTCGGTGGATCCAGCCAGCAAGGCAATTCAACTGCGCGTCACCGACCTCAGCGGCATCGCACGCTCCACGGCCGAGGTAGTCAGCCCGGCGGGCGCAAAAGTGGCTCCCGGCGCCATCTTCGAACTCAGCAAATGGGTTCCGGCCGACAATCCGGCGTTGCGCATCTATATGTGGCCGGCCACCCTTTCCGAGGATGATGTCCTGGCCGCAGTCGCGCAGGTGCAGGCTTCAGGCGCCACTTTGGTCTCCGATCCGGCCGAAGAACCGTGGACCCACGTTCTCAGTTGGGACGGCGCGCACTGGACGCTGCAACAGGCTGGATCGACGGCAACCATCGATTTAGGCGCGCCGCTCACCGCCGCGGCCATCAAGCGGAACCTGCCCGCCGCCGCTCGCTTGTGGGCCAATCTTCCGCCTCCCCGCGAATTGGCCGCAAAGCTCGCGCCCGCAGGCAGCGACAGCGCCGTTCAGATGGCCGACGACCTGACTACGGCACTCTACGCGCTCACCGGAGTGGTTTCGGCAGATGGGCCGGCCTACGCGTGGTACCACAAGAGCGAGCTTGCCGCGGGCCCGCCCGCGGCCAACGCTGCGCCGCATAGCCCCGGCTGCTCCGCGACCTCGCAGTATCCCGTGCGCAGTGATTGGGTCTCGGTCGACAGCGCGGCCGCCATCGACCGCGCCAGCACTAAGCTCGACGACTACTCCTCGCTGCTGGCCAAAGTGCACGGGTGGCTCGAGCTGGCTAACAGTCCCGCCAACGCCTCCACCGACGACTACTATTCCTTGGCCCTCATCACCTCGTCGGGTGACTCTGCGCTGCCGGCCGACCAGCTCACCCACCAGGGCGATCAACTCAAAATGGCTTTGGCGTCCACCGATCGCGTAGTCGAGAAGCGCTGGGTCTACGTGCTCGATATCGACTGCCACGGCAAAGGATCCGTTCTCTATCCCGGCAACTATACCGGCAACCAGTATCCGAACGACTCCGACATGGGACGCGAATTTCTGCTGCGCGGCGCTCCCGTGCTGCGCATCGGCCCGCCTTATGGGGTGGACACCCTCATTCTGCTCAGCACGGCGCAGCCGTTGCCCGACCCCTACGCGCTCAACTTTGAAGGCGTTGCCACGCGCGGCGCACGCGGAGTGGAATCGCCGCTCGAAAAGCTGCTCACTCAAACCAGCGGAGGAACCCGCGGATTCTCCGGCGAGGTCCCAACCAATTGGGGTATTGGACTGACAACCGTCCACAGTGCTCCCAAAGATGCCGCAGCCCCTTCGCGTGGCCTGCCTCCGCCGCCGCTTCCGTTCGGCCCCATTCAGCAGAGTTCACCCGCCAACCAAGCGCCGGCGTCGGGAGCGCCGCCGCAACCACCGGTTACGCAGGGACCGGCAACGCAAAACCCGCCGCCGGCCAATCCGGCGAGCCACACTTGATTCAAACCGGGGCCTCATGAACCAAGTTTTGAATACGTCGAAGGCCAGGCAAAAAAGAGAAAGACGGCCGCCCGTTTCTGCGGGTATGCTGAGTGAATCGCGCCGCCGGATGGGGCCGGCGGAACCGGGAGTCCATCGGGGGAGTAGAAAAATGAACCGTGCGTTAAAGATGGTAGCGTTCGTTGGTTTGGGCTTCGCGGCGCTGGCAGCAGCGCCGATCCACGCGCAGGGATTCGGAGGCACCAAGCAGCAAGTCACACTTCAGCGCAAGCTTCCGGCCATCATCCATCTTCCCGGCGACACCATCAAGGTCAGCGTGACCACCGCCGACGAGGATGGCGCCCTGCCTTACGACTTCCAGGCGTTGCTGGAAACGGAACTGCTCAAGGATCAGCCCAACCTGCGCATCGACGACAATCCGGCGGTCTTCATCAACTGCAACATCACCGAGTACTCTCATCCCGATCCCGTCTACACGCAGCGTGGCGTCTCGGGATCTACCGGTTCAGCCATCGGCGACATCGTCAATGGCGCGGCCAAAGCCACCTCCACCGAGCGCATCACCGGAGAAATGTACGTTTCCTTCCAGGCCAAGACTCCCGACGGCAAAATGCTGATCTCTGATAATGTCAGCTCCACCTACGACCGCGAGTTCGACTCTGCCGGTAACTCCGCTGAGCACGGCGTGATGGGTTCGGTCACCGGCACGTTCGGGCGCATGAAAGGCGGAAAGAAGAGCGAGCAGATCAATCCTCCCACGCCCGCTGAGCTGCGCTCCATCCTCATTAACGGAACCGTGCAGCAAATTGCCGAGCACGTGGTAGACACCGACGAGAAGATCGATGTGCTGTTGGCCCAGAAAAACGGCGTTCTCGACGAGGGCGACAAACAGGCTGAGGCGGGATTGTGGGAGCGCGCGCTCGAGACCTATGAAACCGCGCAGCCATTTCCCAAGCCCGAAGAAGACGCCTATCGCCTCTATAACGTTGGTGTAGCCTACGAGGCGCTTGCCTACCAGGCCGACGATGAGAAGACGGCCATGAAGTTCCTTGACCAGGCCTCGGTAAATTATGGCAAGGCCGCCGACGCCAAGCCGGCAGAAAAGTATTTCGTGGAGCCTCAGAAACGAATCGAAACCGCCATCACGCACTACAAGCAGCTCGATGAGGAAGCGGCAAGGGAAAAGGCTGCGGCGGCAGCCGCTGCGCAGGCTGCGCTCAATCCTCCCAAGCCTCCTGCTCCCCCTGTTGCCCCTGTCACCACCCCTAAAGGCCTTTCCAATGCACAGGTCATCGACATGGTGAAGTCCGGCATGGCCGACGACACGATTATTCTGACCATTCGCGGAGCCAAATTGGTCAACTTCGATCTGACCGCTGCCGGCCAGCAGGCTTTGAAAACCAATGGCGTTAGCGCGCCGGTGGTGACGGCCATGAAAACACGCGCCGCGCGCAGGCCTGCCACCTCAGCAGCGGCCAAGCCGCCCGCAACCAGCAAACCCACTTCATCCCAATGAGAATCTCTGGACCATCGACCATTTTGTTTCTGGTGTCGCTGGCCGCAGCGCTCTGGGTCGGCCCTCGTGCTGCCGCACAGGATGCGCGATGCGGCGCCGGCCAGGACCTGGTGGTGCAGGCGCTGGAGCGCATCACGCCCCAGAGCGATAACGAAGCCTTTGAAGATGCGCTGCAACTGCTCAAGCACGCTAATTCTGTTTGCGCGGAACTCGGCGACGCCTGGTATTACCGCAGCCTCGTAGAACAGCGCCTGGGCCATGCCCCTCTGGCTAGGTTCGCCATGGATCAGGCAAGGCTGATCGGCTCCGAGGCGCTCAATCAGGGCCTGAACCCGCTGGTGCTTTCCACGCCCGCCTCACGCGGCATCACCGCCGAGCCCAATGCCAACGCGCCTCCTCCGCCGCCTGTCAAAATCGGGCCCATCCAGCAGAAATGGGCGCTGGTCATCGGCATTGGACACTTCACCGACAGCGGAATTCCAGCCCTTCACTACACCACCGCCGACGCCAACGCCTTTGCCGCCGAGCTCAAGGACCCGGGCATCGGAGGCTTCCCTTCCAGCAACGTCTATGTGCTTACCGATGATCAGGCTACGACCAAAAACATCAAGGAGAAGTTGAATCTGATTGCGCGCAGCGCAGGCGCCAATGACCTGGTGGTCATTTATGTGGCCACGCACGGTACCTCGCGCGCCACAGACACGGCAGGCGGCGCCAACTACTTCGTCACCTATGACACCGAGGCCTACAACGCCGGCAACCTCGACGAAGACGCGCTCTACGCCACCGCCTATCCCATGGTCGAGCTGGCGAACGCCGTGGCCACGCGCATGAAGGCCCTGCGCACGGCCGTCTTTCTCGACACCTGCTACAGCGGCGGCGCAACGGCTGGCAGGGCAGCTCAGGCCGGCCAGCAACTCGCCAATACCGCGCCCTCCGGCCAAATGCTCGACCACATGAGCGAGGGAACGGGACGCATTGTGATTGCCGCCAGCCGCGTCGATCAGGAATCGCTTGAAAGTGACTCCCTGCGCCACGGTTACTTCACCTATTACCTGCTGCAGGCGCTGAAAAACGGCAAAGGCGCCACGCCCCTGAGCCAGGTGTTCGCCTCGGTGGAGCAGCAGGTCTCACAAACCGTGGCCGCCAAGGGCATGCACCAGGATCCCGTCATGGACCGCAGTTCCGCGGATGCCGATTTCGCGTTGCGCCCTGCCGTCCCGGCAGGCACGGCGAGCGCAAGGCCCTGACTGCGATGGCAAGAATCGCGCGATGAACTCCGTGCGTACAATTCGGCTGTTGGCCGCACTGAACCTGGCGCTCTTTTCGTTCGCCGCCGTCGTTGCGCAGAGCGCCCTGCCCCAGCCGGCCACGTCGCAGACAGCCCTGCAAATCGCTATCGATCAGCATGAAAAAAACCTCGCGCAGGCCCGCTCGCAAAAGAATGAGCGCACGGTGCTCACCGAGCTGAACGTTCTCGGCAATCTCTATCGCATGGCCGGGCAATTGCAAAAAGGCCTCACCTCTCTGAACGAAGCATTGCCCGTCGAACAAAAATATTCCAGCCTGCTCGGCCAGGCCACCACCCTCGACACCATGGGCCGCATTTACACCGACATGGGCGAACCCGACCAGGCCCTCGCCGATTTCAACCAGGCTCTGCCCCTGTGGCGCGCGCTGAACAACCCCACCGGCGAAGCCGCCACACTCAGCTATACCGGCAAAGTCTATAACGACCTCGGCCGCCACGATGAAGCGCTCAAGGTCCTCAACCAAGCGCTGGATATCTGGCATTCGATCGACAACGCGCAAGCCGCACGCGCCAACTCGCCGGCTGCGGAAACCACGCCGGCCGGCACTTCGAATCCACCCGCGACGGCCCGCCAGCCAAGTCAGGCCATGGCGAGCTTCATGAGCGTTGCCAATCGCCTGGGCGAAGCTGGCACACTCGACAATCTGGGCCGTTCCTACTCCGACCAGGGCGACGGAAAGCGGGCTCTCGACTATTTCAATCAGGCCCTGCCCCTCTTTCACTCCGTCAATGACGGCGGCGAGGCGCTGGTGCTCGACGACATCGGCGCCGCGTATGCTCTCATCGGCCAAAAGCAGAAGGCACTCGAATCGTACAACCAGGCGCTCACCATCTTCCGCCAGCAGGGCAGCCGCCAGGGCGAAGCGCTCACGCTGAACAGCATCGGCTGGTTCTATCGTGACCTCGGCCAGAGCCAGACGTCGCTCGACTACTACAACCAAGCCTTGCCCATCTGGCGCGAGGCGGGCAACCGCTCCGGCGAAGCCCGCGCGCTGAGCGACATCGGCCAGGCCTACGCCGGGCTGGGCCAGCCCCAGAAGGCCCTCGACTACGCCAACCAGGCGTTGCCGCTCTTTCGCTCCACTGGCAGCCGTCGCGGCGAAGCCATGACCCTGAACGCCATCGGCCGCGACTACTCCGACATGGGCGACGGACAGCAGGCCTACAACTTCGACCTGCAGGCGCTGGCCGCCTGGCGCGAAACCAGGGATCAGCACGGCGAAACCATTGCGCTCATGACTCTGGCGTGGGCCTATTCGCTCATGAAGCAGCCCGAGCAGTCATTCACCAGCGCCATCGCCGCCTTGGGACTGGCCACGGCCAACAACGACCCGCAGTACGAAGGCGCCATCGATGCCTCCTTGATGCTCGGTTTCCGCAAGCAGAATCGCCCCGAAGAAGCCATCCTCTTCGGGCTCGATGCCGTCAACGCCTACGAGCAGATTCGCAGAAACATCGCCGGCCTCGACAAGCAGTTGCAGGCCGGCTACGCGCAATCGCGCGCCGGATACTACCGCACGCTGGCGGAATTGCTTGTCGAAGCCGGCCGCTTGGGCCAGGCCGAGCAGATTCTCGATCTCGTCAAGGAGCAGGAGCTGAAAGATCTCGTGGCCGACGCCAATCCCGGCGCCGGCGCCGGCATTGAGCCGCTCAAGCTTTCGCCCGCCCAGATGAAAGCCGAAAGCGAGCTGCCCGATCTTGAGAAAAAAGCGCGCGTGATCGAAGAATCGAGCCTGGCCTATGCGCAGCTGCAGGCCAAGCCGCAGCGCACGCCGGACGAAGACGCGCAAATGAAGACCCTCGCGGCAGCCATTCAGCAGCAAGCAACAGACATCGAGACAATTCTGAAAAACAAAGTCTTTCCTGAGCTCGATGCGCAGTCGGCTCCTGGCCAGGCCGCTGCCGACACCTCGAAGAGTTTCCTGCAGGACTCGCTGGCTAAACTCGGCCCGAATGTAATCGGCATCCGCCTGCTTCTGGGCGCCGATCATGCCTACGCGATTGTGGTCACCGCCTCGTCGCGCAAAGTGGTCACGCTGCCAGCCTCCTCTGACGATGTGCGCAACAAAGCCTTCGATGCCCTCAAGGCCATCGGCTCGCCTTCGTCCGATCCGCGGCCGCAGTTGAATCAGCTCTATGCCATGATCGTCGCGCCCATCGAGACCGATTTGAAGCCTATCGAAAAAGCGTCCGGCGCGAAGGGCGCCGTGCCCACGCTGCTCTGGTCGCTCGATGATGCCCTCCGCTACGTGCCCATGGGCGCGCTTTACGATGGCAAGCAATACATGGTCGAGCGCTCTCACAATGTGCTCTTCACTCCCGAGAGCTACGGCCACATGACCGATGCTCCGCTCCAGAACGGCGATCAGCCCAGTGCGCTGGCCATGGGCCTGTCGCGCAGCTACGATGGAATGCCCGCGCTGCCGGGAGTGATTCCCGAGCTTGATTCCGTGGTTCACGATCCCTCCGTCCCCGCTTCGCACGGCCCCATGCAGGGCAGACTGCTGCCCGACGAGGAATTCACGTTGGCCGCGCTGCGCAGCGAGCTCGGCTCGGGCAAAGACTTCTCCGTGGTTCACATCGCCAGCCACTTTGTTCTTGTGGCCGGCAGCGGCGACGAGCCTTTCCTGCTGATGGGCGGCGACAAAGCGGGAAATCCCAATGGCTTCGAGTGGAATCTCTCCGAGATGGAGAATTCTTCGGTCGCCTTTCACGGCACTCGCCTGCTCACTCTTTCCGCCTGCAGCACCGCCAAGGATTACAAATCGCGCAACGGTTTTGAGATGGACAGTCTGGGCATGGTGGCGCAACAAAAGGACGCCGAAGCCGTGCTGGCCACGCTGTGGGATGTGAACGACCTTAGCACCAGCCGCATCATGAGCGACTTTTACGATCGCTGGGTGAAGAACCCGACACAGGGCAAGGCCGAGGCGCTGCGCCAGGCGCAGCTCGCGCTTCTCCACGCGGGCGCCAGTGGCCTCGGCGCCAAAACCGGCCGCGGCATCGAAGCCGTCGAAGACACCGGCGCAACCAACGCTGGCCTCGGCTATGCCCATCCTTATTACTGGGCGCCCTTCGTGCTCATCGGCAACTACCAGTAGCGAACCACGCGCCAAAGATTTCCGGATGCCAATTCCGGCCACGAGATCGAACCAGATGCAAAGAACATTCTTGACGCGATTTTCGTCTATTGCCCTTTTGCTCGCCGCCGCGCTGGCCGCCACCTGCGCGGGGGCGCAGCAGGAGCTCGCTCCTCCAACCGGCAAAGGTCATGTCGTCGTCATCCTCTCGGGAATCCTGGGGCCCACGCACGACAAGGCTCTGGCCCAAGCCATCTCCGCGCTCGGCTACGATGTGTATTTTTGTGACAGCCGCACGCTCGAAGGGACCAACGGGCAGGCCGTCCGCGATGCCATTCAGAATGCGCAGAAACTCCCTCACGCCCTGCCCGGAAAAGTCGCTCTCATCGGCATCTCGCTCGGCGGCGGCATGGCGCTGGACTACGCTTCCACCTGGACCGACCTGCTTGCCGTCGACATCCTCTGGTATCCCGTCACCGAATTCCTCAACGCCATGCCCGGCTTCGGCAGCCGCATCACCGTGCCCACACTCATGTTTGCCGGCGAAGCCGATACTTACGACAACTGCTGCCTGATCGCGACCGCACGCACGCTGGCCGCCGATGCCAAACAGGCCGGCGCGCCCTTCGAGCTTGTCACCTACCCGGGAGTGAATCACGATTTCATCAAGGGGGGCGGCGGCTACAACGAGCAGGCCTACAACGACGCCCTCACTCGCACCGCAGCCAAATTGAAATCCGGCTTCGCCGACTAGCTCGCTTCTCCCATTGAGCTGTCATCCAGAGGACCCTGACCGCAGCGAAGGGGACGAAAGATCTGCGATTGTTTTTCGCTTTATCCTAAGCGGAGCGAAGGAATCTGCAGCTGTTTTTTGGCCGGCCACGGCGACGTAAAGACAATCCCACATTCCCCGCCGTCAGGCTCACACTCCCGCTTGACTCGCCTCGCGCCGCACCGACAGTAAGATGAATGCTGGGAATCCATGCAGAACAACCCAAACGACATGTCGGATGCGGCCTTCCCCCAGACCCGCCTGGAAGCGTTGCGCAGAGCCGTCGACGAGGGCATCCCTCGCCCACTTTCCTGGCGCCTGGCCCAACTGGAAGGACTGCTGCGGTTTGTCGCGGATCACGAAGCGGCGATGCTCGACGCGTTGCAGGCCGATCTGGGTCGATGTCCCACCGAGGCCCGGCTTGTGGACATCTTGATGGTCCGGTCGGAGATCCAATTGATGCTGCGGAATTTGCGGAAATGGCTCCGGCCCCGGCGCGTGCACACTCCGCTTGCAGCGCAGCCCGGAACAAGCTGGATCCAGCAGGAGCCTTTTGGGCTGGCGCTGATTCTGGGCGCCTGGAATTATCCCTTCCAGCAGATTCTCATTCCCCTTGCGGGTGCGCTGGCGGCCGGCAATGCGGCCGTGGTCAAGTTATCTGAGGTTGCGCCGCAATCAGCTTCCCTGATGGCCAGGCACCTGGAACAGTATGTCGATCCACAGGCGGTCATTGTGATTGAGGGCGGCCCGGAATCGGCATCGAGATTGCTCGCATTTCGGTTTGACAAGATCTTCTTCACGGGCCAAAGCCGGGTCGGCCGGCTGGTGCTGGCAGCCGCAGCCGCCAACCTTACCCCGGCTACGCTCGAACTGGGCGGAAAGAACCCCGCCATCGTTGCCGTGGATTCCCCGCTTGAAGTGACGGCGCGGCGAATTGCCTGGGGCCGCTTCATGAATGCCGGCCAGCTTTGCGTGGCTCCCGATTATCTTCTGGCCCCGGAGCCCCTGCGCCTCCCTTTGATCGAGGCCCTGAAGCAGGCAATTACCCGCTTTTACGGGCCTGATCCCCGGCGTAGCGAGTCCTTTGGACGCATTGTGAACCGGCGTCATTTTGCCCGGCTGCTGGCGCTCATGCGCGAGGGCAGGATAGCCATCGGGGGCCAGACGGACGAGGATGACCTGTATATCGCGCCCACTGTGATCACCGATTTGCCCGGCGATGCCGCCATCCTTGAGGAGGAAATCTTCGGCCCCATCTTGCCCGTGGTCGGCTACACCGAAATCGAAGAAGCGCTCGCTTTTGTCAGGAAGCGGCCCAAGCCGCTCGCGCTCTACCTTTTCACCGGCGATCGCCGCCTGCAGCAGCGAGTCATTCAGGGCATAAGTTCGGGAAGCGTGGTCGTGAATGACGTGCTCGTCAACCAGATTGTGCCCGGGCTTCCGTTTGGAGGTATCGGCAACAGTGGGATGGGCTCGTTTCACGGCCACTACACGTTTGACGCCTTTTCGCACGCCAAGGCGGTGGTACGCCGGTCGATGCATGCCGATCTCGACCTGCGCTACCCTCCCTTCACCGCCCTCAAGGATCGGCTCTTGCAGTGGCTGCTTTCACGTTAGATCCCGCCTTGCCAACCGAACTGGCTCCACGCTCACACCGGACGCGTTATTCCTGGTTTGCCCGGGCTGGTTTTGGCGCGTGTCTTGGCCAGCCCGCCCGGCCACCAGTTCCAATCGCCCGCAATGCGAAGCAGCGCGGGACCAATCACCATTCGAACCAGTGTCGCGTCAATCAGCACAGCCACCGCCAACGTAAATCCAATCATCTTCACCACCAGAAAGTTTCCGAAAGTGAATGCCGCGAAGACGACGATCATAATTGCGGCGGCGCTCGTAATCAGGCCTGCGGTTCGGGCCAGCCCCTCGGGGACCGCGTCCATTTCATTCATGCCGCTCCTCCTGGCTTCCAAAACGCGTGCAACCAGAAATACTTCGTAGTCCATGCTGAGTCCGAAGACAATGGCAAACGCGACGATGGGAACGAGCGGAAAAACGCTTCCCGTCGCCGCGGAAACACCGAAGAATCGGCTTCCGTGTCCGTTCTGGAAAACCAGCACCAGTGCTCCGAACGAAGCCGCAACCGAAAAAAGGTTCAGCGCGATGGCCTTCACCGCGGCGAAGAGTGATCTGAATCCGCCCAGAAGGGCCAGCAGAGTCCCCAGCACCACCAGTCCCATCACCGGCCCAAAGTGCCTGGCCACAATCGTCTGATAATCGGCGTTGAGTGCCGGGATGCCGCCAACCAGTAGCGTAGCGCCGGGCACTCCGGTCAGGGCTGGTCCGCCGGTCTTCCTCAGTTGCCTCACCCAATCCACTTGACCCCGCAGCGTAACTGAAGTGACCGGTAGCACCTCAATCAGCGCGGCTCGTCCATCGCTGCTCACGAATGTACGGCGTATCTCCGGCGAAAGGCTGTCCACGGCATCGCGGTTACTATCCGCGATCGCCGTGATTGAAATTGCGCGGTAACAGCGAGGGTCGCTCGCCAGCCGCTCCGTCAGGCCATCAATCGCGTCCCACCCCGCCTCGCTTTGCGTAATTGAATCGGGCAGTTCGACAACCACGCGCAACGCTTCAACCACTCCGCTTCGATCCATTTGGTCAAGAACGTCGAGCGCGTGCACTGATTCTGCAGCCTGCGGAAGCCAATTTCCTCGAGGCAGGCTGGTATCGAGCCGCGTGGCCTGCCAGGCAAGCAGAAGCAGGGGTGCCCCTGCCAGAAGCAGCGCCAGCCACGGGTGGGCAACAACCACCGTTCCCCAACGCCTCCAGCAGTCTCCCGTACGCGCCGTCCATTGCGCATCCAACTTAGGAGTAAAGGGCAGCCGGCCGGCATCAATTCGGTGGCCAAGCAGCGCCAGCACTGCCGGCACGACCGTATTTGCCAGCAGCACGCACATTCCCGCCACCAGAAATCCAGCCACACCGATCGAACGAATCTCGCTGATAGGAACCGTCAGGAGAGCCAGAAATCCGATGCCTACCGTCGAGGCCGAAATCAGGAGCGTATGTCCCGCCTGGCGCGCTGCCGCCACCGAGGCCACGGGTCCGTTGCATCCGGCGCAAAGGGCCTCCCTGAAGCGGCTCACCATCAGCAGCGCGTAGTCGATGCCCAGCCCCAACCCCAGCATGGTGGCCAGATTCTGAACCAGAATGGACAAGTGAAATCGCGTAGCCAGGAGCCCGGTAATCGCCAAAGTTGCTGCGATGGCCAGCTCCCCAACCGCTAATGGAATGAAGGCGGCGATCAAGCTCCCGAAGGCCAGCAGCAAAAGTGCAAGAGTGGCAGGAATCGCCAGGCTCTCGCTGTGTGTAACCTCGTCGGCGCTAGCCTTGCGAATATCAAAATTCAGCGGAATCTCGCCTGTCAGTTCCAGCTTCACCGCGGGATATCGGGTCCGCAATTGATTCTCAAGCGAGATTTCCCGCTCGTGAAGCTCGGGAACCAGCGATTCCAGCGGCCCCCCGGTCGACACCAGGCCAATGAGTACAAACGTTCCACCACCCTTGCCCAGGAAAAGCGGATCCTGCAAATCGAGATAGGAAACAATTCCCGAAACGCCTGGCTCGCCTTTCAGCCCAGACACAATGGTGGCCAGCGCCTGCTGGCCGTCATCCGAATCCGCGGGCGGGAGTCCCTCAACGACTAACACTACCTGGTCAACGAACGGCGAATGAAAACGGCTGCTCAGTTCCTGGCTTACCATCTCCGCTTCGTCGCCTTCGATGCGGGTTCCCGTCTCAAGATATCGTTCGGCGTGAAACGAGAATGGAAGAAGCGCAAGAACC
This sequence comes from Acidobacteriaceae bacterium, assembly GCA_030037635.1. Lineage (GTDB taxonomy): Bacteria > Acidobacteriota > Terriglobia > Terriglobales > Acidobacteriaceae > Telmatobacter. Next base: position 5,920 of record JASHQH010000027.1, on the reverse strand, counting down.
GCGACAAGGACGATCCCGGCCCAAAAACGGCGCGCCTGCATGAAACCCATCATGTCAGACCAGATCGCCAACCGTTAAGTGGAATTCGATTTCTTCGATGAAATCTGAAGATTTTGGGGCATCCGCTCGTCCGCCTTCCTTGCGGCGATTTCCGCTTGAGAGCGGGGGGAGCAACAGCCTTTAGGCTGCTGAATAGCCGCGGGCATCTAAAAAGCGGTCACGGATTGTGACTCCGTCTTGCCTGTCGGGCCGGGCCAGGCGCCGTTCACTGCTGCCCCCGGCGCAGCTTTGCCCTCACGTACCTCTACTGAAATGGCGCCCTTGCGGTGCATGAACTTCAGGATGCCCTTGACCGTATCTTCGAGCGACGGGTCAGGCTTGCCCCATTCCGAGGCATTCCGCGCTTCCTGATACGCGGTACTGTCGTAGCGTTTGAACTCCATCGCCGTGATGTTGTCCACCGAACCCACCAGAAAATCCAGCAGCGGAAAAAGAAGGTCTTCCTTCCGGCATCTCCTGATCAGCTCAGGGACAAAGTCAGGAACGCTGAAAATCTCGAATTGCCGCCCCGTCGCCTCCGTAATCAGCCGGGTAATGTCCATCATGTTGGCGTAGTCGTCGCGCACAACATGGTAAGTCTTGTTAGCCGTCCCCGGAGTCGTGGAAATAGCAACAATGTTGTTGGCTGCAATGTCGGCGGGCACAAAACTCACCTGGTTCAACGCGTCCACTCCTATGCCGTGATTCACCATGAACGCCACCAGGCGAACCGCGATATCAAAGTTGTGCCCCCCGCCCGTCACCGAGGGGCTCACCAGTGCGGGCCGGAAAATCCTCACCGAAAGTCCCTTGCTCCGCGCATCGTCGACCACCTGCTCCGCTACCCACTTTGACTGGCTGTATCCGAAATCCAGAAGCTCCATGTCCTGGTTCTGGTCGGTTTCATACAGAACACTCTTGACCGCCCAGCCAAATACAAACGTCGTTGAGATGTAATTCACGGTCTTGGGCCGTCCCTCGAAAGCCAGTCTCAGGACTTCGTTGGTTCCCAGCACGTTGGCTTCCCGCATCCGGTCGTAGTTGAACAGATAATTCACGGTTGCGCCGTTGTGAAACACCGTGTCCATTTCGTTGGCCAGGAAATCCCATGCGTCCTGCGTCAGGCCCAGTTTTGCCTGCCCCAGGTCCCCGCAGATGGGAATCACGCGCGCTTCAAACATGGCCATCAGCCCGGGACTGCACGGCCCCATCGATTCCATCGCCGCACTCAATCTTTGCTTGCCCTGCAATTCGTCTGAAGCCCTCACCAGTACGTAGATCTTCGCGCGCGTCTGTTCCAGTAAGCTCTTGATCAGGAATGGCCCGATAAAGCCCGTGCCACCGGTGAGCAGTACATGCTTCAGCACCGGTATCGCGGGCACCGGTGCAGGCGCCGGCGGATCGAAGATGAGCTTCCTGTCACTCTTCATCAGCTGCTTTTCTGCCGCGCGTTGCTCTTCTCGGAAGACCGCCAGGGAATGACGCAGCAAAGTCAGCGCCTCCTCGGGCGCGCTCTCCAGCTGTTCGGCCAGTCGAAATAGTTCGGCTACGCTCACCCGCTGAATTACGCCAATGTCTACCTGCCTCGCCAGCATATCGGCGCCTTTGTCTTTCAAAAGCTCCTTCAGTTCATGCATGAACACGACAAGGTCAAGTGAATCCAGTCCCGCCTCTACCAGGTTGTACGATTCCCGGCCGGTCAGGTTATACCTGACTTTCAGCGCGTCGAAAGAAGTCTGTACCTGAGAACAGGGCCCCGGCGCTACGGCGTCCTTCTCCCGCGAAAACTCTGAGAGCACGCTGAACTCGCCTGCCAGCCACATCTGTTTGGCCTTTTGGCGCATGATCTTGCCCGAGCTGGTCCTGGGTATGACCCGAGGCGCGATAAAGGAAATCACCGCCACTTCAACGTTGAGATAATTTCGAACCGCCGCGGCAATCTTGCGTGCATCCGGAAGCGCCTTGGGGTTCTTGATTTCGGCTACGATGGCCAGGGCCGGCTCGCTGTCTTCGTGAATCTGAAACGCGGCCACGCAATTGCCGCGCACCAGAACCGACGCCCTCTCCACAACGCTCTCGATGTCATGCGGGTAATAGTTTTGCCCGCGCAGAATAATCAAATCCTTGATCCGGCCGCAAACGTAAAGCTCTCCATTGTGGAAGAACCCCATGTCGCCGGTCCTCAGGTAGCCATCCTCGTATGGGCTGTCGTCTGCCAGCCGCGCCCGAAACTGCTTCAGCGTCAACTCCGGATTCTTCCAGTAGCCCTGGCATTTGCTTTTTCCAGCTACCCAGATTTCGCCGATCAGGCCCTCTTTCAGCGCCGAGTGCCGCTCCGGATCCACGATCTTGATATCCAGGCCCGGAAGGGGAATTCCGCAGCTGACAATCTGCGAAGCTGCATCGATTTCTGACACTTCCGTCGTCATGCGGGCCTTCCCCAGTGACAGGGCGCGCTTATTCACAGAAACAATGTTGCGCCCGCCCAGCGAAACCGCCAGCGTGTTTTCAGCCAACCCGTACGCGGCATAAAAGCTCTCTGACCTCAGTCCGTAAGGCTGAAACGCCTCCAGAAACCGCGTGTAGGTATCCGGTTTCACGGGCTCCGCCGCCACCATCAGCACTTCCAGCGAACTCAGGTCGCAATCTTCCAGGCTCTCTTTTGAAAGCCTTCCCGCGCGCAGGCAATAGTCAAACGCGAAGTTGGGTGCAGCCGTCGCTGTCGCTCTGTAGGTTTTGATGGCGTCGAACCACAGCCCAGGCCGCTGGATGAAATCCACCGGAGCGAAGCCGTAGGTCGTCCCGCCCTTCAGCGCGGGATACAGGTAGCAACCGATCAGCCCCATATCGTGGTACTGCGGAAGCCATGAAACCACAATCGGCGCCGGATGGTCGATCACCAGCGGATACGTATCCAGGATGTTTTCGTGCGACACCACCACGCCTTTGGGTTCCATCGTCGACCCGGACGTGTATTGCAGAAAGAGAATCTTTGAAACCTCGTCAAAAGGCTTGTCGCAGAACGTATCGACGAAATCTTCCGTCACAATCCACGGAAGATTGGAGATATAGTCAACGTCCACGCCGGACGTCGAGACTGCGCTTCTGGCAAGATTTATTTTCAATGAAGCGCGGTAGTCGCCGCTGGTCAGGATCCCGGCTGCTTCGCAATCCTTTGCGATGTGGACCATTTTGTAGAGCGCGCTCTGGAAACCGCGTGACCCCGGCGGATACACAGGCACCGGAATCAGCCCCGCGCGCACGCATCCAAAAAAGGCGCAGATCATCTCCAGGCCCGGCGGGTAGGCCAGCAACAGCCGGTCGCCCACCGCAAATCCATGCTCCTCGCGCAAGTGACCGGCGATCGCCCTCATCCGGTGGAGAAAGGACGCGTAGGAGTAGCACTCCATGGGATTCCCGTTTACATCAAGATACGAATAGAGGAGTTTGTTCGGGTGCTGCTCTCCAAGTCTTTCCAGTTGGTCCAAGATCGACGCCATATTCGATGAGCGATACCCTTCAAAGAGGAGTGGAAAACACAGAACCCGGGAAACACCTGCATCGTTTTGCTGCGCGTGCCCATGTGCCCAGAAGCACTGCTTAATCGGGGATGCCGGAGTTCAGCCTCGGCCGAAATTTGAGAACAAAGGCAATAACCCGTCTTTGCTCAAACACCGCTCGATCCGGTCGGGGGCAAACCACTCTCACGGCCGGGATCAGTGGCGGGGAAGTCTTGCAGGGATCCGCCGGGCCAACATTGCCCATTCAACGGATTTTTACCTAATGGTAGCAGAGCCGGAAGGCACGCAAGCGTCTTTTGCTCAAAAAAGAACCTGCTCAATAAATCGGAGCTTTAGCCGCATGTTTTTCACCGCACTCAGGCACCACGCATCCGGCCCCACCCTTGATTCCCCATCCACGTTCGCGCTAACATCAAGGCGTCGAAGCCGCCGGCGGTGAGTCAACCGAGCGCCTGCTCCTCTGAACAGGCAAAGCCGCCGGGTGTGTCCCATACTGACTTCAAACGAACACCGGCTTGACGAAAATATGGAGGTGCTGGTGACGTCCGGGACCGAAGCGGAGATCGCTTCAAGGCCGCATGTGGATGACTTGGTGCCCGCCGAGCCATCTGCCCTGCACTCCAACGTTGACCAGACAGGCCTGTCTTCCTTCCCCAAAGTCTTACGCCGCCGCCTCGACAACTTCTTTGCCGACCAGAAAGTCTCTCCCAAAGCCGACCTCGCCATGTGGCTTAAGGTCACAGTGGGCCTTTCTGTTTTGCTGGGCAGTTGGATCGCCATCTACGCCCTTAGGCCGGATTCATGGAAGTTTGTCGCCCTTTACCTCCTGGGCGGCCTCGGCCAGACATTCCTCCTGCTGAACATCGCCCACGACAGCAACCACAACGCCATCTCCTCCGTCCCCTCGGTCAACAAGGCTCTCAATTACGTTTTCGACATCTGCGGCATCAGCTCCTACATGTGGCGCATTCTCCATCATCGCGGCCACCACTCCTGCATCAATCTCCAGGGCGAAGACGATGCCCTCATGGGCCGCGGCATCTTTCGCTTTACCCCTCACGAGCCACGGGAGCGCAGGCATCGCTTTCAGCACATCTACGCGCTGTTGTTCTACTCGCTCTTCTCTCTCGACTATGTTTTTCTCAGGGACTTCGAAGCCTTTTTCTTTCCTTCCCATGATTATTTGAAACGCGTCAAGCATCCGCCGCGGGAATACGCCATCTTATTTGCCGGCAAGGCGCTCTACATCACCTACATGCTCATTTTGCCGGTGGCCTTCTTGCGCAAGCCGGTACTTCTCGTCGCCCTTTCCTTCGTCCTGGTCCATTTGATCATCGGCTTGATCGTGTCGCTGGTCTTCCAGACCACCCACACCATCGACACCACGTATTTCCCCGCGGCGCGCGGCGAGTTCGACCATGGCGTCTACCACATCTTTGCTACCACGGCCGATTACGCCACTGAGAACCCCCTCGTCAGTTGGTTCACCGGCGGGCTCAACCACCACATCGCCCATCATCTTTGCCCGTACGTGTGCCACACTCACTACGCCCCGCTCACCCGGATCGTGAAGCAGACCGCCGAGGAATTCGGCGTTCCCTATCGCCAGCATCCCACCATGACGCGCGCCATCGTGCATCATCTGATACTTTTAAAGCAACTGGGAAGCCAAGATGATCCAGGGCGGCCTGCCCCGGGGCGAGGTATTTTGCCCGCCCAGCAACCTTGACCACCCCTTCCCAGGCTGAACCCATGAGAATCTCCAACCGTCAAAGCAAACCTGAGGGGGAGATGTAAACTTGCCGGCGCCTCTACCCGTTGTTTCCCGATTTCGTTCCTTCGTTGACTCGCGCGCCATGGCTCGCAATCCCGTGCGGGTTTTGTCAAAGTACACCGAACTCTACGGCGATACCTTCCGCTTCTTTGTGGGCGGCCTCAAAGAAGCCATCGTGACCACCAATCCCGGCGTCATTCAGCACGTATTGAAGACCAATGCTGAGAACTACCAGAAGTCTGAAATTCAAGTAAAGCGCATGGGCCATTTTCTGGGCAAAGGCCTGCTCACCACCCACGGAGAAGCCTGGCGCACGCAGCGGCGCCTTATACAAAAAGGTTTCGATCCTAAACAACTTGAGGCCCTGTCCTCCATCATGCACGACTCGCTCGCCGAGTCGCTGCGGGGTTTCGATGCCCAGGTCCGCCTCGGCCCCGTCGATATCTACCCTCACCTCATGAAGATCACCTTCTCCATGGTCGCCCGCTCGCTCTTTGGCGCCAAATTGAAGGACCAGGATATCGACTTGGTCAGTCACACCATCGGCACCGTCCAGGAGTTCATCGTTCGGCAAACCCTTCAACCC
>JASHQH010000219.1 GCA_030037635.1 Acidobacteriaceae bacterium | reverse complement strand
TCGATCAGATCGCCAATCTCGTTGTGCACGACCACGGGCAAGGGGAAATTCGCCGTGCCCTCCGGCGAATTCATCAGCTCGCGCGTTCCACGATGCAGTGTTGCCAGCGGCCGTGCGATGGAGCGCGCCATCAGAAGCACCAGCAGCACCGAGGCCAGCACCCAAATGATGCCGAAGGCCAGCGTATCGCCCAGGATCGCGTTAAGCTGCTCGCGCGCCGAGCTCTTGTCGAATTCCAGCCATGCGTAGCCGCGCAGCTGGTTGCCGGTGTAGATGGCGCTGACACCCTCCCAGCGATTGCCGGGCAGCGTAAAAGTGCGCACGCCGTTACGGCCCACCTGCGCAATCTGCGCACGCTCGCCCGGCTCAAGCAGCGACTGGTCGGGGTCGCCTTTGCTGATGAAGAGAACGTTTCCCGCCGTGTCAGTCACCTTGGCGAGGGCGATGTTGGGCGCCTGGCCCGCTGTCTCGACCGACGAGGTGATCCAGCCGGGCCGCTGCTGCGCCAGCGCCTTGCTCACCTGCGATGCCAGCGATGCCGACGAGTAGGTCAACCAGAATTGCGCCCGCGTCTGCACGCGGCGCGTCTGCTGCTCGGTCAGCAGCGCGGCAAACAGGGCGAGAGACAGGATCTCAAGCAGCACAAGACCAGCGAGCATCTGCCAGCGAATCGAACGCGGCCACCAGCGCATGCGCAAGGCTCTTTCTCCCGTGAGGAATTTCAGGCCCTATTTGATCGGATCGGCGGCAACCACTGCATCAGGCGCCTCGTCTCGCGCCTTCAACCTGGCTTGGAGCGATGCGGCGATCTGCCGTCCGTGAAAGCGCCCGTTCTCAATGAAGATTTCGTTGGTGCGCGAGCCGGCCACGATGCAGCCCGCCAGGTAGATTCCCGGCACGTTGCTCTCCAGCGATTCGCGATCGCAGGCGGGCCGCCGGTCCTGGCCCTCAATGCGCACCCCCAGCTTCTCAAGGAACGCGAAATCGGGATGATATCCCGTCAAGGCGAAAACAAAATCGTTGTGCAGAATCTCGGGGCCCGCCGGCGTCTCCACCACAATCGTGTCGGGCGTGATCTCCGCGACCCGCGATGAAAAGTAAGCCTTGATCTCGCCGTTCTTGATGCGATTTTCAATGTCCGGCTTGATCCAGTACTTCACATGGTTGTGGATTCCGGCGCCGCGATGAACCAGCGTGACGCGCGCGCCGTGCCGCCACAATTCCAGAGCGGCAATGGCCGCCGAATTCTTGCCGCCGATCACGGCCACGTCCATCTCGTAGTAAGGGTGTGGATCGTGATAGTAGTGAAATACCTTGCTCAGCGTTTCGCCGGGAATATCCATCCAGTTGGGCAGATCGTAGTAGCCGATGGCCAAAGCCAGCTTGCGCGCCTTCAGCTCGCCCTGGCGCCCGAAGCGGTCGGTGGTGTGCGCGGTAAAGGCCCCATCGCTTCCGGTGATTCGGTCCACACGGTGATATTGACGGACATCGAGCGAATAGTATGACGCCACCTGGCGGTAGTATTCGAGGGCCTCGCTCCTGGTGGGCTTGGCATTGGGGCTGGGGAAGGGAATGCCTCCAATCTCCAGCAATTCCGAGGTGGTAAAAAAGGTCATGTGCGCGGGATAGTGAAAAATCGAGTTGCACACGCAGCCCTTGTCGACCAGGACGGCGCGAAAGCCGGCCTTTTGCGCCTCGATGGCGCAGGCAAGACCTGTGGGTCCCGCTCCCACCACCAGCAGATCGAAAACCGCATTTTGCGCCGCAGCGGGCGTCTTGCCGTCCATGCTTTCAGATTAGGCCATGGCAGGGACGTACGGCGAGAACACCCGAGCCGCGTTCCAAAAGACAACACCCCAAGCCGAGGCGGTCTGCTCTTCGCTTGCTCGGTCCCGGAGGGCGTTAAACCATTGCGCCCACCGGCTCGAGCATAGGAATTTGAGGGGGCTCGGCCGCGGGAACGGGCTGCGCCACGGGCTGGGCCGGTCCATGAGTGGTCCGCGTCAGCCGCTGCACAAAATGGTAGGGCGGCCACGGGCCCGACAGCTGCATCTGGCACTCGCGCATCGCGGCGCTGGTGCTCACAAACTTGTTCTGGTACCGCTCCACACATTTGCGGTCGATCAGGTGGGCGATATCCAGCATCATCTTGCCGTTTTCCATCAGGCGGCAGCTCACTTCCTCGTCCAGAGGCTGGAACAGCCGGTGCATCTGAAAGCTCACGGCCCGCGCCCGGGTCTGCCGCTCCCGCGCCCGTGATGCGTTCTCGCGCAGGTTGCTCAGATACTCGCGGCCCACTCCTTCGGCGGCCAGGCGCTTCTCAATCTCGCGCCCACAGCAGTCGTCGACAAAGATCTTCAGGTGCATCTCGGTTTTGCCGCGAAGCTTTTCAATATTGCCCAGAAACTGGCGCTGGTTTGAGCGAATGGACTTGCGCAGCGTCTCGTCATCGTGGAAGACGGTGCCGAAGCGGAAGGGAAGTACCGTGGAATGCTGGAAGCAGTCCGCGATCACCCGCGCGTGGTCCACGCCCGAGCGCTGGTTGAAGGGTTCCTGAGGGTTATGTTCACTCACGATCACGGCCAGATCGCTGGCCGGATAAAGAAAAACCTGATTGCCACTGACTCCCAAGACCGATTCCAGCGGAACCGGTTTACGATGACGTGCTAAGGCTGGAAACGACTGTTTTTCACCGATGCAGTAGGCATACCATGCCATGACGAGACACTCCGTCCGTACGCGCCCCAGCGGGCGGGCGCGCCTGGTTGATGAAGCTCTGTGAACTTGAGAACAACTGCATGCATAGTGGATTGAAGAGGGGCTGGGCTCACAGTCCCCGAAGCTATCCGGAATACTAGTCTTCTGAAAATAGAACTGGCAACACCCCAGTGGAAAAACTCGGCTCCAGTGTGCAAAGTGTGCGAAAGTTGTGTTGATAACACAGAATTCCAAGTTGATTATATGGAATTTGTGCGCTGGGACACCTGAATTCGCACTGTAACAGCCCGCGGGGTTGAAAGACTCCTCCTTTGGGGGCGCCCCATCCGCAGAGGCCCACGGACCCGGTGGCCCCGGCGAGCCTTCTTTGCCCGCCGGGGTGGAGGGACAGACCGGGTCGGTGGAGCTTCTTCGGTCCATGGAGCTGCCGGGCCCGTTTTCGCTTTTTCGGCCAGGCTGAGGGTGGGAGGGTCCTCCGCTCAAGGCTCCCTGGCTCTGGTCCCGGAGGGAGCAGGGCCTGAATTCGGTAGCCGATCGCCACGGCCCGGAGAAATTGCAGGGTTGGGCGCAAGCTCTAGTAGACTCAACGGAAGAATGTTACGATTCTCCCGTTTCCTGCACCCTCTTCCCATCTCACTGGCCTCTTCAGGGCTTGTTGCGGCCCTCGCCACCGGCTTGTTTTCGATCCCGGCGTCCGCCCAGGGCACGCACCTCTGGCTGCAATCGCAAATGGAGGAGTTCGAGAAAGGCACGCCCGAAGGCGTAGCGATTGAGAGCGACGGCCATCTGCGCCAAACCGTCGGCCTCACCGAACTCGTCACCACTCCCTCAACCTTTGTCTGGTCGATCGCCGCGGACAAAGCCGGCCGTATCTTCGCCGCCACCGGCACCCCCGCATCCGTCCTGCGCCTGGGCACGCAAAAGGGCGAAAAGCCCTTCACTCTGTTTGAAACCAAGGATCTCAGCGTTCAAGCTCTCTGCTTCGGCCCCGACGGCGCGCTCTACGCAGCCACGCTACCTGGCGGCAAGGTCTACAAGCTGAACGCTGATGCGACGGCGAAGCAGGACGATTCTTCGGCCAACGTGGTTTTCGACGCCGCCAAATTCGACGAGCCCGCGCCCAGCCAGGGCAACACGGCTCTGGCGACGCCCGGCGTGAAGCCTCACTACATCTGGGATCTGAGCTTCGATTCGGCCGGACGGCTCTATATCGCTACGGGAGATCCCGGGGCCATCTATCGCGTCGACCCCGCCAAACCCGGTGCGGCGCCCGAAGCATTCTTCAAGAGCGACGAAGCGCACATCCGCGCTCTGGCCTGGGACGCAAAGGGCAACCTGATCGCCGGGTCCGACGGCTCGGGGCTGGTCTATCGTATCGATCCGCACGGCAAGGGATACGTGCTCTTCGAGGCGCCGCGGCGCGAGGTCACGGCCATCGCCATCGGCGCCAACGGAACCATCTATGCAGCTTGCGTGGGCGACAAGACGCATAATCCGCTGCCGCCCCTGCCGGTGCAGGGGGTCAGCGCGATCACCATCACCGTTGTGCAGCCGCAGTCGATGCAGGCCGCCAACGCCAGCGCTTCAGTGCCCGAAGGAACCGACATCTACGCTTTGACTGAGGGTGAGGCGCCGCGCGTGTTCTGGTCGGGCAAGGATGACATCGTCTACGCGCTCGACGCCCGGAGCGACGGCCTGCTGGCGCTGAGCGGCAATCGCGGGCGCATCTTCCGCATCGAGGACGACGGCAGCTACGCCGACATTGCGCACCTTCAGGCACAGCAGGGTCTGACTCTGACTTCGGCGCACGGCGGGGATGGCCTCCTGATCGGCACAGGGAACACGGGCAGGGTGTACGAGCTGGGCGCAACCGCAACCCACGAATATGCCAGCGACGTGCTCGACGCCGGCGCCTTCGCGCGTTTTGGCCGCGTGGAGATCGAGCCGGGCTCCTCTGCTTATGAAATTCTGACCCGCACCGGCAACGTGGAGCAGCCGGTGCGCGGCTGGAGCGATTGGCAGGCGCTGGCTGACGGGTCCGTCGCCTCCCCGCCGGGGCGCTTCCTGCAGTGGAAGGCGGTTCTACATAACGATGGCGTCCTGGGCAGCGTGGGCGTGAACTATCTTCCCGTAAACTCCGCCCCCGTGGTCGACGAGCTGGTGGTTGCTCCGGGCGCGCGCCTGAATCCGCAGAATCTCGTGAATCCCTCCGCACAAACGGTCAACATCGCATTGCCGTCGTCGGGCCAGGGCAACGCCATTACCTTCGACGCCAACACCAGCAGCTCGCCCCTGCAAGCCACCAAGGACCGCACCGCGGTTACGGTGCGCTGGGCTGCGCACGACGACGACGGCGACGACCTCATCTACTCCATCTACCTGCGCGGCGACGACGAAACCGTGTGGCGCCTGCTGAAAGATAAGATCACCGACAAGGCGTACAGTTTCGACGCTGCGCTGGTGCCCGACGGAGGCTACCGGATCAAGGTGATCGCTTCTGACGCGCCCTCGCACACGCCCGCCGACGCCCTCACCGGCGAAAAAATCAGCGATCGCTTCGTAATCGATACCACCCCGCCGGTGATCTCGAATTTCAAGGCCGCCGGCCAGCCGGTGACGTGTGCCGGATTGAATTGTCCCAAGCCGTTCGTCGTCAGTTTCGAGGCCGAGGACGCCGAGTCGCCTATGGCTCACGCGGAATATTCGCTCGATGCCGGACCGTGGCAATACATCGATCCCGTTGGCCAGCTCTCCGACTCCCAGCGCGAGCATTACGAGTTTCGCATCTCGCTTCCGGTGGAGGCAGGCAGGATCAGCGAGCATCTGATCACCGTGCGCGCCTATGATCGTTACGACAACGTGGGCGTGGCCAAGACCGTGATTCCCGCTCAGCCACAGTAAGCTGAACGAGCCGGGTGTCCCATGCTGATTGGGTCTTTGTCTTCCCGGTCAGGGTGGGGGCGGGACTGTTCTCACCTCAAGGCTCCCGTTTCCTGGGCCGGATAGAAGAAACATGCGCTTCGAACTCTTTGTCGCGTCGCGGTACCTGAGAGCCAAACGGCGGCAGGCCGTGGTGGGCGTGGTCACCGCCATCTCGATCGCTGGAGTGGCCGCGGGTGTGGCTGCGCTCATCATCGCTCTCGCCATCACCAACGGCATGCGCCGCGACCTCCAGGACAAACTGGTCGATTCCAGCGCGCACGTGCAACTGTTGCGCGTGGAAGGAGACGGCATTCGCGATTGGGAGCCGCTGCTGAGGCGCCTCAGCCGACTGCCGCATGTAGTGGCTGCCGCGCCGGGCCTCTACGAGCAGGTCTTCGTCATTCGCGGGGCGCGCGGCAGCGGCGCCATGGTCGAAGGCATCATCCCCAGGGACGAGCTGCGCGTCAGTCATGTGCTTACTTCGGCTTCACCCGGCTCACTGGACGCATTGTCGCCGCGCCCCGAAACTCCCGCAGAGCTGGCCAGCCCGCCGCCCATTGTGTTGGGCCGCGATCTGGCCGACACCGTGGGCGCTGAAGTGGGCGACGAGGTCAAGCTCATCAGTCCCCAGGGCGAACTCACACCTATGGGCGTCATCCCCAAGTACACGCCGTTCCGCGTGGCCGGCATCTTCCACTCCGGCTTTTACCAGTACGACGCCGAGCTGGGCTTCATGCGCATGGCCGACGCGCAGCGGCTTTACGATGAGCCGGACCTGGTTTCGGTCATCAGTTTCCGCGTCGACGATCCCAACCGCGCGCCTGAGATCGCCAGGACGATCGAGCAGGCCGCCGGCCCCGGCTACATGACCACCAACTGGACCGACGAGAATCGCGAGCTCTTTCGCGCGCTCAAGCTCGAGCAGGTGGTCACCTTCATCGTCATTGCGCTCATCGTCATTGTGGCGGCGCTCAATATTCTCATCGCTCTCACCATGATGGTGATGGAAAAGACCCGCGACATCGCCGTGATGATGAGCTTCGGCGTCGACCCGGGCCAGGTGCGCCGCATTTTTCTGTTCCAGGGACTTCTCATCGGCGTGGTGGGCACCGCGCTGGGCCTGGCGCTCGGCTACTTTGCCGCCTGGACCGGCAGCTATTACCACATTCCGCTCTCGCCCGACGTCTACTCCATCGACACGCTGCCCTTCGCGCCGCTCGCCATCCACGGCGTCATCGTATCCATCGCGTCCATCGGAATCTCGCTGCTGGCCACGCTCTATCCGTCGTCGTCGGCCGCGCGCATTCTTCCGGCTGAAGCGCTGCGCTACGAATAACTCCCGTCGAATCTGCGTGAATTGACAATGTGTCACATTTTGTGTCACATTGGATCGATGCAGTCGATCACGTTGCGTCAGCTTCGCGATACGAAACGAATCAAGAGCTGGCTACGCGCCGGAGAGCATATCGAAGTGCGGGAGCGAGGCGAGGTTCTCGGCGACCTGGTCCCACGAACCCCGCCCCAAACACCCGTTGAGTGGCCAGACTTCGAAGCGCGGGCGAAGGCGATCTTTGGCGATCGTGTTCTTAACATTGTCGACGACCTGATTGAAGATAGGAATAGCCGCTATTGAGCGTCTGTGTTGACACTAGTTTCCTCGCATCTCTTTACGCCATTGAAGTGCATTCCTCCGAAGCCCGACGCCGCGTCGCGCAGAAGCTAGTGGTTTGGGTTACGCCAATTAACAGTGCGGAAGTGGTGCACGCTTTTTGCGGTCAGGTATTTCGCTCCAAGGTATCTGACGTTGAAGCAAGGCTCGCGTTGGCTCAGTTTGCAAAAGACTGCGCTCAGGGCGTTTGGACGCTCGTAGATCTGCCAGACAGGGCCTGGGAAATCTGCATCGAATTGGGTCGCCGTCACGGTTCGACGCTCGGCGTTCGCACACTCGACTCGCTTCATGTCGCCTGCGCCTTGGAATTGCGAGCAGATAAGTTCTGGACCTTCGACGAACGCCAGGCAAAACTGGCCCAGGTGGTCGGTCTCGACACGCGCCCTTGACGGTCTCACTGCGGCGTAATGATCCCGCCCATTGCATGCCGCCGGGGCAGCACAATGCCGCGATGATCCACTTCCGCCACTGCACCGCTCGGCCCTTCGTCCAGGCGTTTGCGTTCGACCAGCGCTCCTCCGCAAGCCGGACACCAGTCACCCTGCGTCTCATCGCCCATCACCGCATGGCATTGGCTGCAGATTCGTTCCATATCGAAAGCCTACACTGCCGCATCGGCTCCTGTTCGCTTGGCCCCTTGGTCCCTGTCTTCGTACACTCTAGCTATGCATCCGCCCCTTCGCCTCGTGGCCATCGACATGGACGGCACTCTGCTGCCCGCGCTTGAGCAAACGGTGAGCGAACGCAATCGGCGGGCGCTGCGCGCGGCGCAGGATGCCGGCATCACCGTGGTCATCGCCACCGGCCGGCGTTCGGCCTACGCTGTGCCGTTGCTCAGCGGCCTGGGCCTGCGAGCGGATACGCCGCTCATCACGTCAAATGGTGCAGTGGCCTGCACGCTGGGAGGCGAAACCATCGACTGCTGCCACTTGCCGGCGAGCGTCGCGCGCGGCTTGTGCGGATTGCTTCGGCCCTTCGGCACTGTGGTCTTCACGTTCAACCGGGAGGGCCGCGGCGAGATGGTTCTCGAAGACCTGGGACAGGCGCACCGCCGCATCGCTCTCTGGGTTGAAGCCAACCGCGACGCGATTGAAGTGGTGAAACCGCTCGAGGACGCGTTGATCGATGGCGGCGATCCCATTCAAGGCATGGTGACAGGCAGCGTGAGCAGGATGAAAGAGGCCGAGAAATCGTTGCGAGCCAGCGCGTGGTGTGCGCAGTGCGAAGGTGTGCGTACCGAATATCCCGCGCGCGACCTGTCGATCCTCGACCTGATGCCGCCCGGCGTCTCCAAGGGATGGGCGCTGGAGCGGCTGGCCGCGCGCCTGGGCATCGATCGCACGCAGACCATGGCCATCGGCGACAACTGGAACGATCTCGGTATGCTGGAATGGGCAGGGCAGGGAATTGTGATGGCCAACGCCGCCCAGGAGCTGCGGGCCCTGGCCAAACTGAGCGGCTGGAAGCAGGCGCCGTCGAGCGATGAAGACGGCGTTGCCGTGATTCTGGAATCGGCGCTGGCAAAGATGGCGGCGGCAAAGGCATGAACCGCAAACTCCAGCTCGGGATGGATGGCCGCGCGCACAACAAGGAGCGCCCCCTTTCAGCCGGGTCTTTGTTTTTCCGGCCAGGGCGGCGCGACTGTCCTTACCTCAAGACCCCGCTCCTGGGGTTCTTCGCCGTCGCCCTTGCGTCGCTTGCCTTCGCGCTGCCCCTCCGCGCCGCTGAGCGCGTGACGTTGGCGAACGGCTTTGTGCAAGTCTGCAATCATCACGCGCTGGTCGACGGCCACATTCGCCTCTACCTGAGCGCCGGCGAAGACAGCTACATCGAATATGCTCCCGCCGACATCGTCAGCTTTGAAACCATTCCCGATCCGCCGGCCCCGCCCGCTGCGCCCGCACCGGCGCAGTCCGCAACGCGGCCGGCAAAACTCACTCCCACCGACATGGCTGAGATGCTGACGCGCGCCGGCACCGAGCACAATCTCGACGTGGACCTGCTGGCCAGCGTGATCAAGGCCGAGAGCGATGGCAACGTTCGCGCCGTGAGCCCGGCGGGCGCGCAGGGCCTGATGCAGTTGATGCCCGGCACCGCCGCCGACCTGGGCGTGAAAGACAGCTTCGAGCCCAGCCAGAATGTGGGCGGCGGATCGGCTTACCTGGATGCGCTGCTCACCCGCTACCACGACAACCTGGCCATGGCGCTGGCCGCCTACAACGCCGGTCCTCAAGCGGTCGACAAGTATCACGGCATTCCGCCTTATCACGAAACCCGTGCCTACGTGGCGCGCGTGATTCACGAATTCAATCGCCGCATTCTGGCCCGCGAAGCCCAGGCCCGGCAATCGGCCGCCGCGCCTGCGGCCACAGCAACCACGCCATCGCGCTGACGCGAA
>JASHQH010000218.1 GCA_030037635.1 Acidobacteriaceae bacterium | reverse complement strand
CCACCGTTTCAAAACACCTGCGGGTGCTGCGCGAGGCCGGTTTTGTCGATTCCAGCATCGACGCGCAGCGCCGTCTCTACCGGCTCAAGCCGGAACCATTTCAACAGGCGAACGCCTGGCTGGCTCAGTTCCGCCGCTTCTGGGAAACGCACGTGGATGCCTTGGAACGCCACCTGGACCGCTTGGATCATCGCACCGCGGGCGAAGATCCGTCGGAAGCGCCGTCCCGGCAAACAAAACCAACCCAAAGGCAACCACGGCGAAAAGGTGTATCGCCGTTCGCGAAACCGAAAACAGGAGGGAAGCAATGAAAATCAAGCTGACAAGCATCTATGTCGACGATCAGGAGAAGGCCCTGCGCTTTTATGCCGGAGTGCTGGGCTTTGTGAAGAAGGCTGACTTCAGCAATGGCCCGTTTCGCTGGCTCACCGTAGGCTCGGCAGAGGAGCCCGAAGGCACTGAACTGCAGCTCGCGCTCAATAACAACCCCGCCGCCAAAACCTACCAGCAGGCGATATTTCAACAGGGCCAGCCCGCGGCCAATTTCCTCACCGACAATATCAAGGGCGACTACGAGCGCATCAAAACTCACGGCGCCGAGTTTACCCAGGCGCCCACTGACGTGACGGGAGCCACGATCGCCGTGTTGAATGACACATGCGGCAATCTCATTCAGCTTACCGAGCTGAAGCGTTGGTGAGAGGTGGGCATGCAGATGGATTTGGGGAGCAGCTTGAAGGCAGCCGGCAGCCAGTACACACCGGGCCCCGCCATCACCGCACAGGTGCAAAAGGGCGAGGGGAAGTGGACGCTCATCCTGACCCGGGAGCTGCAGGCCTTCATCCCCTCGTCGCTCACCAGCGTGCTCTGGGCGCTCTCTTACTACTTTTGGCGCCGCCGGCAGACTGAGGTTGCGGGTTGAACTGAAGCCCATCTAAATTACTTGCGAGAGCTGGAGGGTACCATGAAAAAGCCCGTCGCGGCGGAATCCGCCTCTGTATTCATCGACGCCAGGATCAACGCACTTGGCGACTGGCGCGGGAAGATGCTCGCCAAGGTGCGGGCGGTCATCCACGCGGCGCACCCTGAGATCGTTGAAGAGCGCAAATGGGTCAAGCTGGGATCGCTGGGCACACCTGTCTGGTCCCACGGTGGCATCATCTGCACCGGGGAGACGTATAAGAACATCGTCAAGCTGACATTCGCCAGGGGCGCCTCCTTGCCCGATCCCTCCCGTCTCTTCAACTCCAGCCTCGAAGGAAACGTGCGGCGTGCTATTGATATCCACGAGGGCGACAAGCTGAATGAGGCAGCCTTGAAGAAGCTCATCCGCGCGGCCGCGGCGCTCAATCTCCAGAGGAAGTCCAAGCCGAAGCGATGAGGGCGAAGCGGCCTGTGGGCATGTGTGATCCTATGGGAGAGCGATGACGCCGCTTGAGGTGAATCAAATGGACCGCTTCGCAAACAAGGTGGCCGTCGTAACCGGTGGAAGCTCCGGGATCGGCAGGGCCACGGCCCTCGCATTTGCGAGGGAGGGAGCCCGGGTTGTGATTGCTGCTCGAAGGCCGAAGCCGGCACTGGAAACTGTGAAGGAAATCGAAAATGCCGGCGGAACTGCATGCTTCGTTCAAACCGATGTCTCCAAGTCCGGAGATGTCGAGCATCTGATCGCCCGCACCGTCGAAACCTATGGCCGGCTGGATTGCGCTTTCAATAATGCAGCCAGAACCGACGAAACCATTGCGCCGATGGCCGATCTGAGCGAGGAGGATTTTGACAAGACGGTCAGTGTGAATCTGAAGGGGGTTTGGCTTGGAATGAAGTACCAGATCCGCCAAATGCTCAAACAAAAGCCCAAAGGTGGCGTGATCGTGAATACCTCGTCGGGAAACGGGCTCGGCGGCTGCCCGCAGGCGTCATTTTATTCCGCAACCAAGGCGGGGATTATTGCGCTAAGCAAGTCGGCCGCGTGGGAATACGCCCAAGAGGGGGTACGCGTGAACGCGTTCGTCGCCGGAGCATTTCGTACCCCCATGCTCGAAGGCTCGATGGATCGTGCGGCCGGCGGAGACCACGAAGCAAGAAAGGTGGTTGAAGATCGCTGGATAAAGATGACCGCCGCAGGCAGAATCGGGGATCCGGCAGAGGCCGCTGAAGCAGTACTCTGGCTATGCTCTGATGCCTCGTCGTATGTAGTTGGCCACTCCCTGATTGTCGACGGCGGCCTGAGTTCATTATGGCGCTGAACGTCAGGACCGGCCGCAATGTTGAAGAAATCTTGCGCGCCACACTCTCGCAAAATCCCCATATCCGCCGCACCCTCGAGTTCCTGTTTTCCAGCGACGTCAAGAGCATGCGCATTCACAATCTGCGCATTCAGCCTCCCATCCCGGCGCACCGCAACCTGATCGGCGCGGAACCATTTTTCCTGCCCAGGGAACGATTTGACGGATCGAAGGACCTTGCGCTGGTTCCCTTGCTCCGCCATGCCGTCGATGAAACTCTTCGCGCGTACTCAGCCACCAGCCCGCACTTTCTTGACTACGTTGGCACAACGCCCATCTCTCCCTATGGAAGCATGGCCTTGAGCGTGAGCCGCTGGGGGTATCTCGATTGGGATTACATTCGCGACCTGGATTGGCGCATCTTTTTGCCGCCCGAGATCGGCCATACCTCGGGCTTCAAGTCGTACCTTGAGCAGACCCTGACTGAAGAGCTGCACAAGCACCAGCTCTACTCCATATTGGGCGGCAAAGATGTGCAGGGACAGGCGCAGGTGCAGCTGCGCGATGCCCGCAACGGGGAAGTCCACGGCTTTCATTTTTTTCTCATCGCCATGAAGCCGGGTTTTGTCCGCGGCCATCTTCATCGCGACGGCGGCTACTCACCCCACTTCGCCTATTTTCCCGAGGGCTCGCTTGATGAACACCTGGAATCGGCCGATCTGCTTTGGTCGCATCTCATCGAACAGCAGCGCCAGGACTACGTGGATATGTTCAACCAGCTCAGCTTCAATATCTTCGGCGAGAATTCAGGCGAAGATCTGATGCAAAAGACGCGCGGCTGGTACCTGCACAAGGCATTCAAGTGGTATGCCACGCTCGCGCGCGTGCGGGGGCTCTCGTCGATTGAAGAAGATCTGATGTATCAATATGAGCATTTCAACGGTTCTGAGGCCGAGCTTTCGTATTTGGCGCGATACCGGTACTATGCCCGCCTGACCCCCATCCGCACGCGCCTCGATGATGTGGATCGCGATCTGGCCCGCGCGGCAAGCATCGCTTATGCGCGAGCGCGCAACCTCCAGGACCCATTGATCGGAGAACAGATCAGCGCCGGCAGCGCGGAGATCATCCTTTTGGAAACGGTTCCCGAAAGT
>JASHQH010000026.1 GCA_030037635.1 Acidobacteriaceae bacterium | reverse complement strand
GCAGCCACGCCACGGCGATTCCGACCAACATCCCCGCCGCTGTTACCGCCGCGATAAGAGCTTTACGACGTGCAAGCCCGGCAAGAGTATCGAGCAGAGGCGTTGCCTGCGCTGAATTTCGACCATTCATTGGGGGCGTTTCCTGGTAAGATTCGGGGGCTGGTTGCGATTCAGTTTTGCCGGTACGATGATCGCGTCGCCGGGAAGCAGCGTAAATCCGCCTCTTGCTAGTAAGTTGTCCCCAGAACTGCGCCCGTCAAGGCTGCTTGCGAAAGCATTTGAGTATAGAAGGGGAGCTGTTGCAAAAAAGCATTCGGGCCCTTCAGCTTGGGGGGCACGATCACAGAGTCGCCTGGCATCAGGGACGTGTTTTCGAAGTTGCTCCGCCAGAACTCGCCGTGCGTTTGCCGGCTCACCACCGCGCCGTCGGCACGAATGAGGAAGATGCGTCGCACGTCGGCTTGGCGCGTCGGGCCGCCGGCGTCGTTCAAGTAGGAGGAGAGGCGTTTGGTTCGCTCGTAACGAAAGGCGCTTTCGTTGTAGACCGCGCCGGAGACCTGAACCGTATTCATTGCTGTCGGTATGTAGAATCGATCGCCGTCCTCCAACGGGAAAGCCGGAACGTCGTCCACAGTGGTGGCGCTGGGCTTGATGGCAAGGACCACCCGCCCCGTGGGCCGAACAGACGCAAGCTGCGCCAGCAAGGCCTGCTGCTCTTTCAATTGCGCCGTCTGGTCGGCGGAAGCCGAACCACCGGCTGTTGACACAGACGCGTTTCGCTCCAGGAGCTCTCTCTGCAACTGCTCAGTTGATTGTTTCAACTCGAGCTCCTCGGCAAGCCGCGTCGAAAGGCGGGTGAAAACAGAGGCGTAAAGATACGCATTCGGTGTAATTCCGCCGGCGCGCTTCACCACATCCCGCAGTGATTCTCCAGGGTCCACACGGTAGACGCCGGGAGCGTTTACTTCTCCATCAATGCGAACAAAAACAGCGTGTTTTCCAACGGGCAGAGGAGTGTCTTTCTCGCTGAAGATGGTGATGACATCACCGGCTCGTAATTGCTGATTGTCGTTGGATGTTGGGCTATCGATCGCGTTGCCCAGGTTGAATGGGATTAATCGGGTACTCAAGTCCTGCTCATCGAGCCTTTCGATGGCCGCGTAGTCCCAATTGATTTCCTCTGCGTTTCGTGCCGCCTCGAAAGTGGTTTCCGTCTCCGCTGCTGCTTGCGAGCCGGTACCTATCTGCGCACTGCTTTCAGTTTGCGCATGAATCTCGGCAGGTGCGTTGGCGCCGGTCTGCGGATTGTACTGATTGGGCGACAGGTCAAACGGATTGCCGGCTCTTTGCTGGACGAGGAAGTTCTGCTGGTTCCAGTAATCCCGCGTGAGCAGGAATTGCCGGGAAGGGATCAGGTCGGAAATGCGCATTCCCTCATGCCAAACATAGCGTCCGGGCTGGGCGACATTGCCGCGGAGCGTGACTGCGTTGTCGAAGCGCGGCGACACCGCATAGACGCGGAGCAGATCGCCATCGCGCAACACTCTCTTCAAGCCTTGAGCATCGAGAGCGAAGGCCTCCACTTGCCGGTTTGCGTGGTTTTCAATCCGCTCCAGCAGCACGCGGTTCTCGTCGGCCAGATTGGCCGTGCCTGCCGCTTCCTCCAGTGCCGAGGCTACGGTTTCGTCGCCCTTCAACTCGTAAATTCCTGGCTCGTTGACGCTGCCTACCAGGGCCACCTGCGGGCCGGCCGGCGGGATATAAATTACATCTCCCGGGAGCAGTTGCATATCGCGCGACTTATCGCCCCTGCGCAGCAGATCATAGACGTCGAATTCGGTGAGCTGGCGGTCGCCGCGGCGCAACTGGATGTGGCGCATGGAGCCGGTTGCCGATGGCCCTCCCGAGGTAAAGAGCGCATTCACCAGCGTGCTCAACGAGCTTACCGTGTACGCGCCCGGTTGGCGCGCGCTCCCGAGAACGAAAATCTGGATGGAGCGCAGCTGCCCCATGGTCACGTTCAGATCGAAGTCCTTGTACAGCGCGGCGATGGACGCATGCAGAAAGCCTTCGAGCTGTTCGTAGCGCAGGCCGGCAACGGTTAGGCTGCCCACCCTGGGCACAAAGATCTGGCCGTTTCGGTCCACCTCTACGCGCGTATCGAGATCGATCTTGCCCCAGGCACGAATGAGCAGCTCATCGCCCGGTCCCAGCACGTAGTTAGCCGGTACAGGAACCTGATCAAGAGGCGCAAAGGTCGTAGGAGCTTCGTCGAAGAGGCTTCTGCCGTAAATGGGAAGGGCACGGCCGGCCTCATTTTCCGCGAAGATCTCAAACTCGGTTTGCGTGGTGATGGGGCCCACCGCCTTATACGGCGCGGGGACAATCACAGTGCGGGCGGGAGCAATCTCGGGCGGAACCTGAGACGAGATCGAGGGAACGGCCGCCGCGCCGGACACAGTCGCATATGGATTGAAGGCCGGCCCCGTTTCAGTCGTGGCCCGGTCTGCGGGAGGGCATGTTGCCGCGGCACTATTCGGAGCCGACCCCGGCTCCGTAGGACATGCTGTGGTTTGCGTTCCGGAAACGGCCGGCACGCTCTGTCCGCTTAGTAGCGCTGCCGACAGCCAAAATAGGATAAGAACGTAGAGTTTCATTGTGCGTATTCCCGCTTGAATTCCCCGCAGATGCGGGAACAATGACGCGCCTTCCCGGACGGAGTCAACCGCGTACCCCGTCGGAACACTCCTCAGAAGCTGACACTGCCTGCTGGAAACCATGTGACCTGGACACTGGTCGTAGTGACCGTCTGCACTCCGGGAAGGTAGATCGGCGCCTTCCAGCGCTCCAATGTAAAGCTGCCGTTGATTTCAACATCTCTGGCAAGACGCTTGACAGCCTGAAACCCAATGTCGTTCAGCGTGGTCCCGCCGGGAATGAAATCCTTCGCCGCTTTTTGGTTACGCGCGTTCACGGCGATCCATTCGTTGCCGCTCAGGTGATAGGTGACCCGGGCTTGTCCGCCTTTGTCCTCGCGCCCTATCCAGTCGCCAAAAAGCTGCCCCTGGTTGGTGTACCCCTGCTTTTCAATTGCTTCCCAGTACATGAATTGGCCGCCAAGGCTGCTAGCGACAGGAGGGTCAGTCGATGCGGCCTCGGCGCGCATGTCGAGCTTGGCAACGCCGGGTAGGTGCGACAAATAGAGGCCGGGGCGAATGGACGAACGCCTTGGGGCGTCGACTGGGGACAGGTCGTCGTGCACCTCCGAATCTGAGTAGAGCGTGAGCCAGTTGCGCACGAAGGGCAGCCTGTAGGAGAAATCGAAAGCGCCGAATCGCGCGCCGGGGTCGTCGCGGCTGTACTTCACCGCCGGGTCCGGAGCCGACAAGCTGAAGAAACTCTTCAGAAAAGTGTGAATGGTGACCGGCGAATGTCCCTCGCCACCGAAGAGTGCCGTTCGCTCAAAGCCGAATTCCAGGTTATTCGTGGGGCGGAAGCTGATCTTCTCGACATGAAACCACGGATCTCCCGGATTCATCACATTCGGCTCTACAGACGAGTTGCTGGAATAAAGAGGGTTGGGCATGAGCGTGTGGCCTCTGAGCGCGCCCAGCAGAAACTCGTAGCGAAACGGCCCGGTGAATCGCGACAGGCCGGGAATATACAGTGGCTCGACGCGGTTGATGTGAAAGGCGTAGGCATTCTCGGCGTTATTGGAATAAGCCATGCTGGCTCCTTGGGCCGGACCCAACCATTCGTCCTGCTTGCCGAAGGAGATGACGTGGTTCACCACTTGGGCGGAAACATAGGCCTCGAGAAACCGCCCCTGCGTCGCAGTACCAATCAGCCCCGATGGGATCGTGGCTTGATTGTCGTATGCCAATCCACTCACGGGATTGTCAGTTGCATCCACCGTGGCCAGCGTCTGAGTCAAGGCAGAGGGGTAACCAGCTGCCGAAGGCGCGCCTTGGAACTCGCCGCGCAGGTAGAGCGTGAACCGGCCGGCTGTGGCGTAGCCGCTGGCGCCCGTGGAGTTATTGAATCCGTGTTCGTAAGGTCGCCCGTAATCATTCACGATGGTTGCGCCGAGATGAAAACTATCGCGCAAGGGTGTGCCACTGATACCACGCATCATCGAATAGGTCGATTCGAGTTGAACGCTTCTGATTCTGCTGGAGCCGCAGCCAGGGACTCTGCCCTCCAATTCGCGGTTCACAGCTTCGTACAGTTGCTTCGCCTCACCCTTCGCCGGCCCGTCCTTCGCGTCCTCGATGTTGGCCGGCGTATCTTGCAGCATGTGGCTCAGGCTGGTCCAAGTCCAAGGACGCATACCTAAGTAGATGTGATCGAGAAAGCCGAGCGAATAGAGCCGCAAGACCGCTGGATAAAACCAGCTATCGAGAGGGATGTAGGGCGACGATATTGCTTCCGAAGCATTGCAACCCCACTCTGCATCGCTAGATCCGGACGTTTGCCCAATGCCGGTGCTGCCGCTCGCGGGAGGTGCTGCGAAAACGGAAGTTGCGGTCACGAACAGCGTCCCAATCACAATCATTGAAGAACGAAGCATAAACAGTCGCGCCACGTGACGGCGCGCGTTTTCGCAATGTGCTCCCAAGCCTGACCTGTATCTCGGCGCCGGCTTGTGTCCTGCCTATCGGGGCGGGAAGCCCTTTTCTCCATCGCTTTGCATCGAAGGGTTCGATTCCTGTGCCTCGCCCGCGTCACCCGCCACGTCCGTTGCACGGGAGTCTCCGCGAAGCGCCGCGATCTCCGCAGAAAGCTTTTCGATCCGATGTTCCAGTTCGATAACCTGCAGTGCGTTCTCACTCAGGCTTGAAGCCAAGGCAGGCTCCTCGCTCGCTCCATCGACAAGTTTCTTCAGTGTGTTTCGCACCAAGTCAGACAAACTGCGCGCGCTGCTTGAGAGGCAGAACCGCTCTATCTCCAGGTACTCAGCTTCAGACAGGCGGACGTTGATTGTGCGAGTCCGTGGTCTCAGGACTGTCATAGAAAACGCAGATTTCAGGGAAAAGGTGTTATCGTTGCAACGCCGCCCTTTTTGACGGGGCCATTATGCTTGCTCTAATGCGCGATGAACGAGGTTAGGAGGCGCTGTGCGCCGATTGAGAGGCGGAATGAACCTGTAAGATACTCCCTACATTTATTGGATTTTCGAGGCCGGCCGTCGCCGGAGATCTTTCAGCACAGCTCGTGACTTTCGAGCCGACAACGCAGCCATACTTACTTATTGCCATGTAATCAGGAGCAGGCTTCGCCCCCGTCAGTCCCATGGCAAGGATTGACATTCGGACACACAATTCACTTTGCCCTTGCGGAGAGCAAAGGCGCACACGCAAATCGCGTTACCGCGCAGTGAAGTATCCTTCACTGGACCTCCATACTGTTGGGGAAGGACAACCATACCACCCGACCCGAGGCAATGCAACAAGAAAAGTGAGACGAACGTAAAACAATTGTGAAACATTTTGTTTTTGGGCATTTCACAAAGATGACTGCCAATCGCTGGGCTACGCAGTTCGCCGCCGACGATCTGCTGGAGGGTTAGAGTTGCGATTTTCCAGCAGCCTTTCGCACCGAAGACACGGGTTCAAATCCAGTCCGGGACGCCAAACAAAACAAGACACGTCGAAAGGCTTGCTTCTCTCGACTTGTCTGAGCGTGCCCCCATCGTGACATTCGCGGGACAACGCGGGTCAATTTGTGCTGTTGACTTGTGCTGTTGATCTGACACGCTGGCAGCGGCGGAACCGGGCGCAAACAAACGAAGCCCGCTGATGCGCTCCCCTTTGGGCTAGGACATCAGCGGGCCTCAGATTTCAAAAGTTGGTCCCAGTTTCACACCGGCCGCCAGAGTTCTGAATTACCAGCTTGAGTCGTGCCGGTACGACTTTCGAGGAATGAGAAGCCCCGGCCCGTGAACGGCAGTGCTCTCACCTGCTCTGGCGCAATTCTTCCTCAATCCCGCGCCGGGTCAGGTGGTTGAATTTTCACAGAATTCGCCGTATTCTATAGAGGCAAACGCGTTTGTCCGCCGGTTTTTCCGTGTGCGCACCGGCTGGCGGAGAGATGAGTGGGCTTACGGCCCACTTTTTATTTGGACCAAAGAGCGGGGGCGCGCACGTCGGGCATTTGGCCCTTAACTCGCTGAAAATAAACCGCCTGCAGGCGGTGAAGACACTCATGACGACCAAATTGGACGAAATCCGGTTGGCGGCGAAGCGGGTGGCCGCCTCGCACGGGCTCGAAGTAGTGGATGTCGAATTCACGGGGCCGGGCAGGGAACGAACCCTGAGGGTAATGCTCGAAAAGAGCGCCGAGGGGCGGGCGCGCCTGAAGGCGGCGGCTGCGGCCGGTCAGGAGAGCTTGCCCGGGAAGCTTCTGGAAGGCTCGCTCGCCGTAGAGCAGCTTTCGGGGGTGACGCACGAAGATTGTGCCGCGTTCAGCCGCGATTTTGGGATCTTGCTCGACGTGGAGGATCTCGTTCCCGGCGCTGCCTACACGCTGGAAGCCAGTTCTCCCGGGCTGAACCGAAAGCTCTCCCGTCCGGAGGACTTCGAGCGGTTTGCCGGTTGCCTTGTGAAGGTGCTGACGTTTAATCCAGTTCGCAACAACCGGCACTGGCAGGGAAGATTGATGGCAGCCGGTTCCCAGGTCTCAGAAGCGAGAACTGGGGCGCCCAGTATCGTGCTGGATCTCGCCGGCGGAAAGCGCCACGGCAAGGGTTCGGCCCGGCGAACAGGCGTAAGCAAAGTGGAGATCGCCTTGAGCAACATCGAGAAGGCGAATCTGGTACCGGAGATCTAAAGGCAGGGACCAAGGGAACGAGGGAAGAAGAAAGCAGGGACGAGGGACGTTGGGAGTAGGGATTCAGGGGATAAGGGCCACGGAACAAGCCCTTTGATTGTGGAAGTCGTGGCGCTGGGATTCGCGAAAACGGCTCCCGGCCTCAAGGAAACGAGAGTCAGCAGTATGGCAACAAGCGCTTTGTATCAAAGTATCGAGCTTCTGAGCGAAGAGAAGGGTATCGACCCCAGCATCGTTGTGGGCGCGGTGGAGGAAGCCATCGCCCTGGCCACGCGCAAGTACTACAAGACCCAGGAAAACATGCGCGGCGAACTGAACAAAGAAACCGGCGAGATCACCGCCTACATTTATAAGACCGTGGTTGCCACTGAAGACGAGATCGAAGATCCCGTCAACCAGATCACCCTGGAAGAAGCCAACGAGATGGCGCCGGGTGTGGAGGTGGGCAGCGAGATTCGCATTTATCGCGACACCAGTCCGCTGGGCCGCATCGCCGCGCAATTGGCTAAGCAGATCATCTTCCAGAAGGTCCGCGAAGCGGAGCGCGATACGGTCTTCCAGGAGTATGCGCACCGGGAAAAGGAAGTGCTGAACGCGACCGTGAAGCGCATCGAGGGCCAGGACATCATTTTCGATCTGGGCAAGGCTGAAGCGCGCTGCCCCAAGCGCGAGCAATCGCGCCTCGAACAATTCAGCGTAGGCGAGCGCGTGCGCGTGGTCCTGCTGAAGGTGGACCGCGCGGCGAAGGGGCCTCAGGTGATTGTGAGCCGCGCCGCGCCGGAGCTGGTGCAGAACCTTTTCCAGTCGGAAGTTCCGGAGATTTACGACAACACTGTGGTGATCAAGGCCATTGCGCGCGAGGCCGGTGAGCGCACCAAAATCGCGGTCCAGTCCCGCGACAAGGATGTGGATCCCGTAGGCGCCTGCGTGGGCATGAAGGGCATGCGCGTGCAGTCGATCATCCGCGAGCTGCGCGGGGAAAAGATCGACATCATCGAGTTTTCCGACGAGATTACCACCTTCGCTGAAAAGGCGCTGCAGCCGGCCAAGGTGAGCCGTGTGTCGATCACGGACCTGGGCGAGAAGCAACTCGAAGTCATCGTCGACGATACGCAGCTTTCGCTGGCCATCGGCAAAAAGGGACAGAACGTGCGGCTGGCGGCTAAGCTGCTGGGCTGGAAGATCGACATCAAGAGCGAAGAGGAAAAGCGCCAGGAGGTGGAGCAGCAGATGCAGGCGCTGGCCGGTGCGCCGACTACGCCCATCGAGCAGGTGAGCGAACTGGGCGAGGGCATCATCCAGAAACTGGTGACCGCCGGCATCACCACCGTCGAGGCATTGGCCGACATGACGCCGGAGCAGCTCGAAGAAATCCCGGGCATCGGCGAAAAGACGCTGGAGAAGATCTCGGTGGCCGTGCGCCACTACTTCGGCCAGTTTGAAGAAGCACAGGCAGCTGAAACTGCAGGAGCGGAACAGCCGGCCGCTGAGGGCGGTGCGGAGACAGCCGCCGCGACCGCGGAATCGGTAGAGGCAGAGCAGGAAAACGCTGCTGAGGTTCTGGAAGAAGCAGAAAGCGTGCGCGCGGCGCAGGCGGAAACCGACGATCTTGCCGCCGCCAGCGATGCCACCGAGGCCTTGGCCGAGGACGTGGCCGAGCAAGAGAGCCACACTGCAGCCGAATTGGCCGTGGAGAACGCGCCTGTAGCCGAAGAAAGAGAGCCTGCAGAGGCGGAAGACAAGCAAGAGCGAACGGACGAGGAGAAATCGCCGCGGTGAAGGGCGTGGAGGCGGAGCGCCGCACGCGGAGCGATGGGAAACGGCGAACCAAGGGCTGATTGAGCGGCACGAAAACGAAAAGAGGCGGATGAGCAAGGTACGTATCAACGATCTCGCGAAAGAGCTTGAAGTCAAGTCTCGCGCGATTCTCGACATTCTTCCGGAACTCGGTGTGAATGGAGCCAAGACGCACTCCAGCTCGCTCGAAGAGGAGGAAGCAGTTAGGGTGCGTGCGCACTTCGCTCAGGAAACTCGGCATGGTGCGCATGCAGGCGCCGCTCCCGCGCGGCACGCCGCTCCGGCTATTGTCCCCAAGATCGATCTCTCGCACATCTCCAAGCCCGGTGATGTGATGAAAGCGGTTCTGGCGAAGAAGAAAGAGGAGGAAGAAGGTGCACGGCACGCGCATGCGCCGGCAAAGCCCGCCGCGCAACCTGCGCCGGCCAAGCCTGCCGCGCGGACGGCCGCACCCGCGCCTGTTGCTGCCCCGCCTGCGCGCCCTGAGCCGCGCAGAGTCGTTCCCCAGCCGCGTCAAGCGCCGCCGATCGTCGCTCCTCCTTCCGCTCCGGCCATTGCAACGCGTCCGCCGGCTGGCGCCGTCGTGGCCAAAGCACCGGCCGCTGCGGTTGCGCCCAAACGCCCGGTGGTGGTGGTTGCGCCGCCCGCAGCCGTGCCCACCAAACCACCCGCGGCAGCACGCGAGGAGCCGGTTCGGATCCCCGAGAAGCCGCCGGCAGCGAAGGCGCCCGCCGTGGCCTCGGCCGCGCCGGAAGTCGCGGCGCCCCCGGTCGCCTTTGAGCATGCGGCGCCTCCGGCTCCCCTCATCGAGGGGCAGGGCGCCATTCCCGCCATCGCTGCGGAGTCTACGACTGCGCCCGCGCAGCGCGGCCAGGGTAAGGCCGCACCGCCGCCGCGTCGCATGGTGATGCCGCAAACCGGTCCCCGCCCGGTTTACAAAGCGTCCATCGTTCCGCCAACCGCTCCCACGGCTCCGACTGGAGCCGGAATTCAGCGCGGCAAGCCCATCTTCGATCGCAGGCCGGCTGCCGGCCAGTTCGGCATGGGGCAGCGGGTGCCGGGCGGCCCCGGAGCCGCAGGCCCAAGGCCCAAGCATCCGACACGCGCAACCTCGGGAGCACCTGGGACCGGTCCAATGGCTCCGGGCATGCGCCCCGGTATGGGAGCGCGCCCCGGCTTTGGCCAACGTCCTGGCTTCGGACCGCGTCCCGGTCCCAGCGGCGCTCCGGCTCCGATGGAAACGCAGCGGCCGCAGCGCGCACCCTCGCGGGGCCGCAGCAGGGGTCAGCAGCAATACCCCAAGACCAAAGAAGGCCCGATGAAGGGCTTTGTGCCGCCGCCGCGCTACAGTGCGATGCAGGTCAGCACCGAGCCTGTTCCCATCACCCGCGAGATCACCGTGACTGAAGGCATCAGCGTGAAAGACCTGGCCGAAAAGCTCGATGTGCGCGCCAAGGACCTGATCGCGACGCTGATGATGGGCAATGTATTCGTTACCGTGAACCAGTCCCTCAGCTCGGAGATGATCAAGGACGTGGCCGCCAAGTTCGGCGCTGCCGCCAATGTGATCAGCTACGAAGAGGCATTGGAGAACGAAGCCATCGAAGAAGTTCTCGACACCGAGAACGTCCAGATGGTCGAGGTTCCGCGCGCTCCGGTGGTCACCGTGATGGGGCACGTGGACCACGGCAAGACCTCGCTGCTCGACGCTATTCGCGAAACCGACGTGGCCGCAGGCGAAGCCGGCGGCATGACCCAGCACATCGGCGCCTACAAAGTGAAGTTCGCCAAGGAAGGCTCGCCGGCTTCAGGCCGCGAGATCGTTTTTCTCGATACGCCGGGCCACGAAGCGTTTACACGCATGCGCGCTCGCGGCGCCAAGGTCACCGACATCGTGGTGATTGTTGTGGCCGCCGACGACGGTGTGATGCCGCAGACGCTGGAAGCCATCGACCACGCCAAGGCCGCTGAAGTGCCCATCATCGTGGCCGTGAACAAGATCGACAAGCCCGAGGCCAACCCCGAGCGGGTGAAGAAGCAGCTCGCCGACCGCGGTCTCATTCCTGAAGAGTGGGCCGGCGCGGGCCAGGAGGGTACGGTTTTTGTTGAGGTTTCGGCCAAGAAGCGCAAGAACCTCGACCTGCTGCTGGAGATGATCTGCCTGGTGAGCGACATCAAGGCGCCCAAAGCCACGCCCGGCCGCAAGGCCGTGGGCTCTGTGCTTGAGGCCAAGCTCGATCGCGGGCGCGGCGCCGTGGCCACCGTCCTGGTGCAGGATGGAACGTTGCGCTCGAATGAGAGCTACATTGTCGGCAATACCTTCGGCAAGGTGCGCGCCATGTTCGACGATCGCGGGCGCGCGCTCGAAGAAGCCGGACCATCCACGCCGGTTGAAGTTCTGGGCCTCGAATCCCTGCCCGACGCCGGCGACACTTTCCTGGTGGTCGCCGACCGCGACAAAGCCAAGTCGATCGCGCACTACCGCAAGATGAAGGAGCGCGATGCGCAGCTGGCCAAGAGCTCGCGTGTTTCGCTTGAAGCGTTGTCTGAGCAGGTGAAGCAGTCGGGAGTGAAGGACCTGCCGCTGATCATCAAGGGCGACGTGACCGGCTCAGTGGAAGTGCTGGCAGACTCGCTGGTGCGCATGTCCACTGAAAAGGTCCGCGTTAAGGTGCTGCACTCAGGCGTCGGCTCCATCACCGAGAGCGACGTGCTGCTGGCTACGGCATCGAATGCCATCGTCATCGGTTTCAATGTGCGTCCCGAGCGCAAAGCCGCGGAACTGGCGCAGCAGGAGAACGTGGAAATCCGCCTGCACTCCATCATCTACGAGCTGCAGGATGAGATTCATTTGGCCATGATGGGCCTGCTCGAACCCACGTTCAAGGAGAATTACCTTGGCCGCGCCGAAATTCTGAATATCTTCAAGATCCCCAAGGTGGGCACGATCGCCGGCTGCCGCGTGACAGACGGCGTTATCCGCCGCGACGCCGAGGTTCGCGTCACGCGCGATGGCGTGCAGATCTTCAAGGGCAAGATCGGCTCGCTGAAGCGATTCAAGGACGATGCACGCGAGGTGACCAGCGGCATGGAATGCGGCATCGGCATCGCCAACTTCAGCGACCTCAAGGAAGGCGACGTGCTGGAAGCGTTCAGCACCGAGAAGCTGGCTGCCGATTTGGGTGCGCTGACCTCGGCCAAAGCCTAGCCCTCAACCAAGGACAAGGCCCGCGACTTGCCTGAGTCGCGGGCCTTTCCTTCATCAAAAAACAAACTGTCACCCAGGGCCCTGCGAAGGATCTGGCGACTGCGGAGCCAGCTCCTGAACCGGATCCGCGTCTGGCCAGCCAGTCGGGATGGCGCGCCGCAATGTCGAATTGCGATGTGGCTTTGAACAGCTCATTGCCACCCTCCCCAATTCCCGAATTTGATGCAGCAAAAAAGTGCGGCGTCTGCCCATTCACTTCGGACCCTCGGGCCGGCAACTCGTGCTGAGCGGTGCGCGTCTTATGGCGGAGGGGGAATTGTTATGCCTTCAAATCTAAGAGGCAAGAAAATCGCAATATTGGCAACGGACGGATTCGAGCAGGTGGAATTGACCGAACCGCGCAAGGTGCTGGACCAGGCGGGCGCGACAACCGTCGTTATCGCGCCCAAAGATGGAGAGATCAAGGGGTGGAAGTCCAAGGAATGGGGTGATACCGTGCGCGTGGATAAGAACCTGAACCAGGCCACGCCGGACGAGTTTGACGCGCTGCTCCTGCCCGGCGGGGTGATGAATCCCGACCATCTGCGCATGGAGCCGAAAGCGGTTCAGTTCGTGCGCGACTTCGTGGCCACAGGAAAACCGGTGGCGGCCATTTGTCACGGTCCCTGGATGCTGGTGGAAGCAGGGGTGGTCAAAGGCAAAACCGTCACATCCTGGCCTTCGATCCGGACCGACCTGCTGAATGCCGGGGCAAAATGGGTCGACCAGGAAGTGGCCAGCGACGGCCAGTTCATCACCAGCCGCAAGCCCGATGACATACCGGCGTTCAGCCGAAAAGTCATCGAGGCGATCGGCCGCGGCGCCGCACAGCAAGCGGCGTAGGCCGCGTGCAGCGGGCTGCGGCGCCCCAGGGGCCTTTTGGGCCCCACGGGAGCGTCGTTATACTTTTCGCGTGAATCGCCGTGCCTTTATCCGTGATGCAACGTGCCTGGCCGGCTGCTCCTTCCTCTCCCGAGTGGGTGGAGCCGCAGGCTCTCCCGGTATCCTTCGTCCGGCGCCGCAGGTGTTTACTGCAGCGCAAACCTTGCATGCACTGCAACATGATGCCAAGGCTGCAGCCACCTACACGCTGGTGACTGAGCCCGATCAGGGCCTGACGCCAATCTACAATCTGATCGCCTCGGCCAAAAAGTCCATCGACATGACGATGTACGAGCTGACTGATGTTACCGTCACCACGGCGCTGGCCAAAGCCGCGGCTGCGGGGATTGCTGTGCGTGTGATCCTGAACCAGAGCGGCAGCGACAAGACGGTGAACGGGCCAGCCTACAACCAACTCCAGGAAAGCAAGTGCGGCGTGCACTGGGCCAATCCCGCATACGCTGACACGCACCAGAAGACCATTACTGTGGACCAGGGCACCTCGGCCATCATGACGCTGAATCTTACTCCCGAATACTACCCCTCCAGTCGCGACTTTGCCGTCATCACCAACAACGCGGCCGACATAGCTGCCATCGAGACGACCTTCGATGCGGACTTTACGAATGCCGCGATTACGCCGCCCACGGGCGAAAACCTGGTGTGGAGTCCGACCAACGCAACAAGTGCGCTCGAGACCCTGATCAGCGGCGCCACGAAAACCCTGCTCATCTCCCAGGAGGAGTTCGACGACGAGACTCTGGTGGCCGCGGTCGAGGCCGCGCTGAAGCGCGGCGTTCAAGCGACGCTTGTGCAGGAAAACCTCGACAACGAGTACGGCACAACGCTCACGGCGCTCAAGAATGCCGGCGCCAGGATTGCGGTCTACACCTCGAAAACCGGCTATTACATCCATGCCAAGACGGTGCTCGCGGATTACGGGACGCCAAATGCGAAGTTGTTTGTCGGCTCAGAGAATTTCACCACCAATTCGCTGACTAAGAACCGCGAGCTCGGCCTGATCTTCTCTGACTCTGCGTGCATGGCAGGCGTCAATGCGGCCATCAGCGCCGATTACACGAACGGAACGCCGTTTTGATCGAGCGGGCGGGGCGCCGTGCAGTTTTCTGCCCACCGTGATCGCTTCGCCTAAGGCGCGGTCGATGGATTTTGCCTGGTAGGCCAGCGAATCCAGCTGCATGTTGCGGCACGAAACTCGACACGACTGCCGGCCCCGTTGCCTTGCGCCGCCCCCCAACTGCCGCTTACACTGGTTCCCGCCTCATTGTTTAAACCAGCATGCTTGATTTCTTTCGTCGCCGCCTCGACGATGTCCTGACCGGAGTTCTTCTGCTTCTGGCCGCGGTGGTTACGGTTCTCGATCCTCCGATTTTCGCCACGCCAGGCGGGCAGTTGCTGGCGCGTTCTGTACTGTGGTCGGTGGCGGCGCTGATCGCCTTGCTCTTCCTGGCCGCGCGCGTCAACCTTCTCGCCCGCAGCCTGTGGTGGATCGGAGGCGACATCGGCCCCATGGCCGTTGCCGTTGTGGGTTATGTGGCCCTGAAGCTTCTCCATGCTTCGGCCATCACTGCATGGCTCGGCATTCCACCCTTTGATCGCTGGATGATGGCAGCGGACGTCGCGCTTTTCGGCCGGACTCCCTATCTCTGGTTTGACCGCTGGGGCCTCGACAGCGGGCTCTTTCTCCGCATCATGTCCGCGTTCTACGCGCTCTATCCCCTCACTCCGCTTCTCGCTGTTGGCTGGTTCATGTTCAAACGCGACCGGCAGCAGTTCCGGCTCGTCCGCCGCGCTCTCATCCTGTCGCTTTACGGGGGATATTGTTGCTACCTGTTGACTCCCGTCTCAGGCCCGCTGAGTCTTTTGGGCCCGCGCCTGCCCGACTTTCTTGAATCCACGCGGATCTATTCGTTTCTCGCTGATAATTTCCGCTACCGCTACGATTGTTTTCCCAGCCTGCACACGGCCAATCCGTGGCTGATCGTGTGGTTGAGCCGCGGCAAACTGTCGCGCTGGCTAATGGCCGCGGCCATTTTCGTCTGCTGCGGCATCACGCTGTCTACCATCGCACTGCAAGTGCACTACGGCGTCGACGATCTTGCGGGATTGGCTTGGATTTTCCTTGTCGTTCCAGCGGCGCGAGCCACGCTGCCTCGGGAGCAAATGAAGAACGCCGCTTAGGAACGGCACTAGAACGCTGCGTCGCGCCGCCAGACGGCTGCGTCGAAGCTGTGCGTGCAGGTGTAGCCTTCGTCCTTATAGAGCGCAATGGCGTCTCTGTTGGCCTCGGTCACAGTGAGTGAAATCTCGGTGGCGCCCAGGCGCATGAAATGGAAGGCGGCCTGCGCCAGCAGCATGCGTGCCAGCCCGCGGCGGCGGAAGGCGGGGTGGACGCAGACCTGCGTCAGATGGCCGCTTTGGCCGCTCACGCGGGAGCCGAGCACCAACGCGGCCAGCTCACGGCTGCCGCGCTCCACAACCACAAATGACGCTTGCGCAGCAAAGCTGCCGCAGCCAGCGTAGTGCACGATGTTGTTCAAGAAGCGCATGGAACCGTGCACTGATCGGTACTGGTCGTTGATGAGGCTGTCAGGATGGTCGAGATAGGCTTCGCAAATCAGCCGTGCCGCTGCGGCCAGGTCGGTTTCGCGCCACGGACGCAGTTCCAGATTGCCGGGCAGGTCGGGGTGAGGCGGGTTCCAGCGTCCCTCGAGCGTCTGCACCAGGAAAAGCCTTCTGAAGACCTCGAATCCAGCATCGCGAAAAGCCGCGGTAAACGACCCGGAGGGATGCAGCAAGAGCTGCGATTCGATGCGGTCAACGTGAGGCGAGTTGACCAATAGTTCAAACAGATGCCGCAAGAGCGTATCTTCCATGGCTCGCGCGGTGTCAAAGCCCTCACGCGCACCGGG
This sequence comes from Acidobacteriaceae bacterium, assembly GCA_030037635.1. Taxonomy (GTDB): domain Bacteria; phylum Acidobacteriota; class Terriglobia; order Terriglobales; family Acidobacteriaceae; genus Telmatobacter. The sequence goes on along the minus strand of JASHQH010000026.1, from coordinate 20,535 downwards.
CAGCGCAAACACCTCGCCAATGACCGCCTTGGTTTCCTCGTAGACACAAAAGACGTACCCGGTTACCTGGCCGCCTGCAAGTGCCGCGTAACCAGGCAGCATGTGATTGTCGAGATATTGCATGAGGAGACGCGCCGAGGCGTGGTAATCCCAGTGCAGGCGCTGCCCCCATAGTTCGCCCTCGGCTTCAAGCAGGCGATGCAGCGCCGATGCACCAAAATGGCGCAGATCGAGAATCTCGTTAGAAACTTGCGATGTTTCCATGCCTCCTCTTGTGGAAACCGGGTTAAGTTGGCTGAAGGCCGACGCGCGTGTGAGCCAGGGCATAGTTCAGCGAAATCCTCTCTCGGCCCCACATCGAGGAAAAACTCCCCCCGTCACTTTGCCATGAGTGAGCATGCTACCGCAAGTTGGGGCGCAATCGAGGGTTGTAATTCATGCTAACGGCCGCCCACGAGATACACTTCGAGGCCCTGCTCCGGCCAGGCAAACAGCTGTTCATATTGACGGCCTTCGAGAAGCTCCTCGAGCGCGACTTGCGTGTCGAGATCCACCCCATGCCGGCCCTGGACGCGCGCCACCAGAATATGCTGCTCTTCGGGTACGCCGCTCTCGTCGTAATTCACTACCTCATGATCACGATAAAAGGATAGGCCGTATTCCAGATCCCTTCGCACCCGGAACACGGCCACGGTTTCGTCGGGGGGCGCGATGGGGGCCAGCTTCTCGGCCAGGGGCCGGGCAGAGTAGGAGCGGTCGAGCAAGTGTATGACGCGCTTGGTTGAGGGGATGCCGGGAATACCAAAGCAGGGGCCTACACCGTAAACGAAGAGCAAGAGCACAACCAGAATCCAGCAGGTGGCAAGCCGGAGCCGCACCACGCCGAAACCTCTGGTGACGATCAGGATCAATAAGGCCGCTCCCACCGCTGCCAGAGAGGCTGCGACAAGCGCGTGGGCCGGCGGAACAGCTGCACCATGGACCACGAACCAGGGCAGGAGCAGCACGCTCACGGTTAAGGTTCCGCACACGGCGGCGTGGCCCAACAAGAGCCACCAGTTCAGGCCCGCACGGCGCCGGCGGAACAGAAAGTCGCCGGTGAGAATGGTGATGGGAGGAATGGAAGGGAGGATGTAACCGGGCAGCTTGGATTGGGAAAAGGAAAAGAACACGATCGGTATGAGCGCCCACAGCACCAGGAACTCGGGGAAGGCGTCACCGGGCCGCGTGGGCAGCGGTTTGCCCGCGCGCGAGCGGCGCAAACGCCATTCAGCCACTGAAGTCTGGATGCCGTCGATAAGCGCGCGCACCGCGATCACCGTCCACGGCATCAGAGCCAGCAGCATCACCACCAGGTAGTACCAGAAGGGTTGCTCGTGCTCGTAACGGCCGGTCGCGAAGCGTTCCAGGTTGTGTTCGAGAAAGAACTCGCGGAAGAAGGTGGGATTCTGGTGCTGCACGGCAATAAACCACGGAAGTACCATGGCAAAATAAAGAACCACGCCCGGCCACCACAGCGAGCGCGGCAGGATGTGCCATTCCTTGCGCAGGAAGGCAAACGCAACAATGATGATGGCCGCAAGTAAAGGCGCCACCGGTCCTTTGGCGAGGGTTGCCAGTCCAGTGAAGAAATAGATGTCGTAAAGCCAGAATTTGGAACCGGTTTCGTACCACGCATACCAGCCCAGCAGCCCAATGGCCAGGGGCGCGGCCATCTGCATATCGGTGGACGCGCCGCGGGCGAAGCTGATGATCCCGGCGCAGGCCACGGTGATGAGCGCAGCGTCAAGATGCCCGCCAGGACGGAATCGTCGCATGTGCAGGTAGATGAGTCCCACCATGATGAACGCAAACGTGGTTGAGGGTAGACGCGCGCTCCAGTCGTGAACACCGAAATCCTGAAACAGAAACATGGCGCGCCAATAGTAGAGAGCGGGCTTCTCAAGCCACGGGCGTCCGTAAAGATACGGCGTGACACAGGCGCTGAGGCGGCCCTTCAGCGTATGCGCCGAGTCAAATCGCACCAGCATTTCGTGCGCAATCTGGGCGTAGCGCGGCTCATCGGCGCCCACCAGGCCAAGACCATCGCCGCCCAGGATGGGCGTAAGGCCATAGAGCAGGAAGAAAACGCTGAAGATCAGGAAGACGGCTGCCTCACGCGCCGCGGCCCAGCGGAATACGCGTCTGCCGCGGGCTGCGGCTAAGACTCCGGCCCGGGGTTCCACGGGATTTCTTATCTCCTGCATTGTTCCAGGAAGCGCGCAGCAGCTTGTCTATATCCCAACAACGGCTCTGCTTTTGGCACAGGACAGATGGAGGATGAGCCGCCCCGGCCCGCACGCTTTGAAAGCCGCAACCGGCAAGGCAATGTTGCGGCATTTCGCCAGCGTCAAGGCTATCAGATTTTTCAGGATTCTCAACGGCTTGGCTCAAGAGCCTGTTATCACGCTCGTTTGGAGACTCTGCCGTTTTTTTTGGCCAAAGCGCCGCGCAGCAGAGCAAGAATTTCTTCGAGAGCGCGCGAAAGTGGACCGTCCACGGTGCAGCCGGAGGCGTTTTCGTGGCCGCCTCCGCCCAGGCGCGCGGCGATATCGGCTACGTTTACTTCGCCCTTGCTGCGCAGGCTCAAACGCACGCGCCCCTCGGGCAGTTCGCGCAGAAAGACCGTCGTCTCGATATCTGCCATGCCCAGGGCGATGTTCACAATGCCTTCGCAATCTTCTTCGGCTGCGCAGGTGCGCATCATGTCCTGATGCGTTACCCAGAGCCAGGCGATGCGTCCTTCACGCTTCAGGTTGCGGAGCGCGGCGCCCAATATGAGAAGTTTGGAGGCAGGTGCAGAAAAGTAGATCTCCTGCGCAATGGCAATGGGGTCGGCTCCCGCCCGCACCAGATCGCGAGCCAGCGCAAAGGTGGACTCGCGCACGGCGCCGTACAGGAACCCGCCGGTATCGGTCAGCACAGTTGTGTACAGGCAATTTGCCAACTCCGGCGTCAGGGTCGCGCCCGCGGCACGGCCCAGCCGATAAACCATCTTGCCTACGCTCACGGCATCGTGCTCGATCCAATTCAGGTCAGCAAACGGCCGGCCGCTGATGTGGTGGTCGATATTGATTAAGCAGAACTTTTCCAGTCCGCGCAGGCGCGTGCGCTCCACTCCGTCGCATTCCAGCAAGATAGCCGCATCGTAGGAGCCGTCCACGCGCATGGTGGTGCGGATGGTATCGGCGCCCGGCAGCCACCGGTAGAGTGTCGGTACGCGGTCGGCCATGATCAGATCGGCGCGCTTCCCCATTTGTTTGAGGATCATGCCCAAAGCCAGCATCGAGCCGATGGCATCGCCGTCGGGCCGCGTGTGAGAGCAGATAAGGAACCGGTTGCCACGGCGCAAAACTTTAAGAATGGCCGCAATCGGATCCGCTTGGGAACGCCCGGAGTTCACGGCGGAGCCGTCCTCAGGCAGCAACGCCGTTCCATTCTCTGCGGATTTTTTCGATCCACGATTCATTTAGTCAATTCGGCCGCGCTTCGGGCTTCGGCGGCGAGTTCGCGTTTACGGGGTCTTGGCGCGCTCGATTGCGGCGCTCAGCCGCGGCAGGCTTGCGCGAGCGGCTTATCAGCTCTTCGATGCGCGCCTGAAAACGGCCTGAGCGGTCGGCGAGGAAACTCAAATCGGGTACGCGCCGCACGCCCATCCGCTCTTTCAACTCATGACGGATGTATCCTTTGGCTGCATCGAGGCCGGAAATCGTTTCTGCCTCCGCTTTGGCAATGTCCTTTGCCGCACTGTCAATGGCAACGTAGACGCGCGCCGACTTGCCGCCGGGGTTCAGCGCCACTTCGCTCACATGGCAGAAATCGATGCGTGGGTCGGAGAGTTCGCCCTCAATCATGGCCCCAATTTCTTCTCGCAGCGCCTCGGCTACGCGATCCTGATGATGTTTTCGCGCTCTCCGTTCCGGCACGGCTTCCTCCAACTATATTTGGACGCACGAAAACCCGTCCGCGGGGGCCCAGGGCCCGGTACGCGTAAACGAAGTCAGGATAGCAGGGCCAAGTTGCGCGGGCGGCACGGAATTCGCTCCTGCCGTTGCCTTGAAAGGTTACCGCACGGACCCCGGTTTCTCGCCCATAGCGCTTCCAGATTCGCTATGCCATCGCGAATTTGCCATTCCAGCGACCGGTCGCCCACCGCCCGCCTACACCAGAAAGTCCACCGCCACCACTTCATGCAGCTCAATGGGCGGAGTCTCAAGAAAAATCGTGTCACGCTCGGTGCGATAACCGACCTCGCGCCCGGCTACAAGTAGATGAACTCGCTTAACCCGCCGTCCCGGCGGGATTTTCAACGCGATTTTTTGACCCGAAACAGGCAGAATCTCCCGCACCGGCCCCTTCATCATCATGGGATTGGTTAGATTGACCAGGTGAAGAGTCATCGAGTCCTTCTGTTCCCACAGAGCCACATCGATGACGCCTTTGCCTTCCACCGTCGCAGGAGGGGCCTCGCTGGTAGCCCACTCCACCGCGTTGCGCAGCAGCTTTCCGTGGTCCATGTTGAGCACTTGCCAGAAGGTGCGATCGATGTCCCCGGGAAAATAAACCACGCGGCCGGCCCCAACCTGCTCGAGATAGACGCCGGGTAGGTGCGCCACGCCGGGCTGCGTGTAAACCGACTCCATGGGAAGATCAGGATAGGATGGCACGATGCGCAGCGGGGTGAAGCGCCGATCGTCGGCCGGTGTCACTGTCACTTGATTCACCGCGTTGATAATCCGTCCTGCATCTTCGAATCCGCGCAACAGCGGGTGAGGCGCGTTGGCCGTGGTGTCCGCGAGGCTCAGGTAGGAATTCAGCATGTTCTCTTCAACCCTGCCGGCATACGAGGCGCCGAACAGCGAGGCCAGGCCGAAGTCCTTCCGCCGCACACCCCACTCGTCGAAAAGCGAAGTCTCATAGGTAGCAACCAGGCCGCCGCCGCGCTCGACAAACGCGCGCAAGCGCTGGCACTGCTCGCCTGATAAGGCGGCAATATTCGGGAGGATCAGAGCGCGGAGCGCCGCCAGATGCTCTTCGTCGAGGCAACGGTCGTGAACCATCTCGAACGGGATACGCGCCTCGACCAGAGCCTCGTAGAATCCAAGTCCCGGCTCTTCGATCTTCTCGCGCGCCTGCTCTCCGCCGTAGAACCATGCGCTCTGTTGCGAGTAGACGAGGCCCACGCGAGCCAGGGGCCGCACATTTCTAAGATAGGTCTCGTTGGCGTAATGCCATTCGAAGATTTCTTTCACCACCGGAAGCCAGCGCCGGTCAATGGGTTTGGCGTTGAATTTGACGAACCACGGCCGCAACCCCTGCGCCACTCCATCGGCGACCCACAAACGAATCTCGCTGCCATTCTGCACCGAGTCCTTCCAGCGATGCTCGTCGTCGATGCCCACGCTGAAGATGCCTGCGATGGCTTTGTTGCCCATGGTGGCGCGATATTCCTTGCCATTCTTACCGTTCGTCCAGGGAGGCATAAGCCCGTGCCGGCTCTGGCGATCGGCCACCATCGTTGGCGCCAGCTCGGCAATGGTCTTCATGTCCAGATCGCTCAGCGCGCCGCCGCCCGCGTTGGCAATGTAGCTGGCATCGGGACTGATCGCCCTGATCTTCTCGTTCCACAAGCGCCACAGCTCAAGGAGACGTTGCTGGTGCCACACGATGTATTGCTTCCTCGCCGCATCCTGCGGGTTGTTGGTGCGCGGCAGTTCCAGCCCCGACGCCCGCCTGAAGTTTTGCCGGCAGTGCTCGCAATAGCACATGCCGCTTCCCGCCCAGCGGTTGGTAAAGATTCCGTCGGGCTTGTAGCGCTGCATGATCTCTTCATGCACGGCGGTCATGAATTCGAAGTTGTAAGGACCGAGCGCGCAAGTCTCCCAATAGCGCGGATCGGAGGGATGCCGTACCGGATGCCCGCTCGCATCCACCCTGATCCAGTCGGGATGCGCGTCATAGACCTTCTGCCAACAGGCGTGCGCGTCGGTCCGGGCGATCACATTCATGCCCATCGCGCGGCACCCCGCCATCAGGTGGCCAAACGCGTCGCCATCGCCCAGCCACGGGCTGCGCTGCTGCAGTGGAATCCGAGTGGGATAGAACGCCACCACGCCGCCTGCGCTCAGGCACGCGCCGTCGGCATGAACGCTGCGGAAGTAGTCGAGCCAGAACTTCGGGTCGTAGTTGCCGGGGTCGTCTTCGACAAAGGCCAGCTGCGCCCAGCGCATCGGCCGGTCGTACCACGCTCCCGCTGCGCTCGCAGGCTGCGCCGGGCTCGCCGTCTCGCCGCCCGCATACAAGTTGCCGCCAACCGTTGCGGGCAAAAGCGCTCCGGTTGCGGCCAGTGCCGACCCCTTCACGAAATCGCGACGGCTGCTCATACTTGCGCCTCCCGTGATGCTGTCATTTCATCACGGTGGGCCAGCGCCGGAAAATGCGCTCGTCACGGCTTGATTTTTTGAGGAGAAATGGTAGGCACGATTGGATTCGAACCAACGACCTCTTCCGTGTCAAGGAAGCGCTCTAACCAACTGAGCTACGCGCCTACGCCACGATATTGGTTAGTTTATCAGGAGCGCAGGGCCGGGGAAAGAATGGCACGAAACCGAAAATCCCGCCCCGGTGCAGATGAAACGCAGCCCGGAGAGCGCCCTGGCGGCTGCGCCTCGCGCTCATCCGTGGCGGATGAATGTGCCTTCCTGCAACTCAGTCATGGCCTGGCGCAGTTCGGCCTGTGTGTTCATCACGATGGGGCCGTACCACGCCACCGGCTCCTCAAGAGGCTTGCCGGAAACGAGCAGAAAGCGGATGCCTTCAGGACCAGCCTGGACCACGATCTCGTCGCCGCGCTCGAAGAGCACGAGCGAGTGGTTTTTCGCGTCATAGACGGGCTGCGCGTTGGGATCGACAGCCGATTCGGTCAGCACTGCCTGCGGCGTCGACGCGTCGCGAAAGGTTCCGGCGCCGGCGAAAACGTAGGCGAAAGCATTGCGCGTGGTTTCCACCTGGATACGCTTGCGCTTGAAGGGCGGGACCGAGATGTCGACGTACCGCGGGTCGGCGGCCACGCCCTCGACGGGGCCCGTTTTGCCCCAGAACTGGCCGCAGATGATGCGCGCCCTGGTGCCGTCATCCTCGGTCACCTCGGGGATGGCGCTCGAGGGGATGTCCTGGTAGCGCGGCTTGGTCATCTTCAGGTGCGCGGGCAGGTTGGCCCATAGCTGGAAGCCGTGCATGCGGCCACGCTCATCGCCCTTGGGCATCTCCTGGTGCAGGATGCCGCTGCCGGCCGTCATCCACTGCACGTCGCCCGCGGTCATGCGGCCCTTGTTGCCCAGGCTGTCGCCGTGCGCCACTTCGCCGGCCAGCACGTAGGTGATGGTTTCGATGCCGCGATGCGGATGCCAGGGAAAGCCGGCGAGGTAGTCGGCCGGATTCTCGTTGCGGAAATCGTCGAGAAGCAGAAATGGGTCGAATTCTGAGGTTTTGCCGAAGCCGAACGCGCGCTGCAGCTTGACGCCTGCGCCCTCAATGGTGGGCTTGGTTTGATAAATCTCTCTCACTGCTCTAAGTGACATGGGAAACCTCCCGGGCAAGACGGCGGCCGCAAGCCTGGCGCGGCACTGCAATGCAATTTGGCGCGCCGCCATGTTGCTCGGCGCGCCCCGCAAGCCTGCTCCGTTTCACCTTACCCTATAGCCTATTGGATGCGCGGAGAAATTATTCGTTGCAACAACCATTCAGACAGCAGAAACCACGGGCAGCGCCCTGCGTCGCTTCCCTCGCCTCGATCGCAACCGATTCCGCCGATTATCCGGCCTTGATGAACTGGACGTCGAGAGTGATGGAAACTTCGTCGCCCACCAGGAAGCCGCCGGCCTCGAGGGACGCGTTCCAGTTGAGCCCGAAATCTTTGCGGTTAATCTTTGCGGTGGCAGAGAGCCCGATGCGGGTGTTTCCCCAAGGGTCTTTCGCGGGAGCGCTTGGACCGTCAATCGCGAAGGTTGCCGGCTTTGTCACGCCGTGGATCGTCAGGTCGCCTGTCACCTGGTAGGCGTCGCCCTTGCCCACAACCTTGGTTGATTTGAAGTTCAGCGTCGGGTACTTCTCGGCGTCGAAGAAATCGGCGCTTTTCAGGTGCCCGTCGCGCTTTGGGTCGCCGGTCGTAATGGTGGCTACGGGGACTGAGGCCTCGATCGAAGAGAGCGTGGAGTCGGTGAGGTGCTCGGTCAGTACGCCCGAAAGCCCCGAAAAACTGCCTTTCACGTTGGAAATCATCATGTGTTTCACCTTGAACTCGGCTGACGAATGAGCGGGATCGATGTTCCAAGTGGTTGTAGCGGCTGGAGTTACTGATGCTGGGGTCATTGCCAGGATGCTCCTTTTTTGAAGATTGGGTGTTGCCGGCCCACTTTTTGTTCGATGCGGGGGAGCGGTATTCGTTGCAACAACTATTTTCCCGCCTCCGCCTGGCCGTTTCCGGGTTGAATCAGCGAAAGATAGAACGCGTTGTTGCCGGTGCGCAGGTCCTTCCCGTAAGAAAAGACCAATCCTCTGCCGAACACGTGCAGCTTGACCTGTGCGCCAGTGTCGAAAAGCCATTCGTGCGAGCCGAGCACTGTACCCGGGTCGGCGATTTTTCCGATGTCGAACAACGGCCCGAGCTGGAACTTGAAAATCCCATTGCTATAAAGGATCTTGTCGAGTTCCCAGTTCTCGAGGAAGTAGTCCCGGCCGAACGGAGCGCTCCCCTTTCGGCCGTCACGCGTGCCAATGTGGGCGCGCAAGGGAAGATCGTTGTCGCGCTCCAGTCCAAGAATGAACAGCCCGTCGAAAGGAACCTGGCCGAAGGTTTTGCCGGCGCGCAGTTGCTGCGAAGTTTCGTAGTCGTCGCCCCGCGTTTGCGGAAACCAGTGCCATCCAAGCAAGCCGGTAAGCTTTTCAGACGATTCCTGCGGCGTAGACCACAGGCGCGCGGCCTGGGATGCAGCTGCGGCCGTCATAGTGAAGCGGCGTTCAGGCACGCGCCAGAAGGTGCTGTCGAATTGTGCGATTTGCTTGATTTGGTAGCCTGCGGCGAGCATCTGCGGCGTGAGGACCGTCCCAGGCGCAACACTGCGAAAGTCGCGATACGAAAGTTCGGCGCCGGCCGACCATGCGAAGCGGTCGCTGCTTTGCGAGGCCAGCTCGACGGTTGCCAGTGCAGTACGCATATTGAAACTGGCAAGCACCGGCGCCGGGCCTTCGAATCCGTTTCGAATCGCCCAGTTTTCGTTGCGTAGATCGGCGGTCAAATCCCATCGGTTCATGGCGCTGCGCTCAAACGGTCCGGACGCTTGGGCCAGGAGCCGCCGCTTCTGGGCGTCCCAGCGGAACATGGAATCGAAGTTGATGGCTTGCCGGCGCAGGTTGTAGTACTGCGGATTGACCTCCTGAAAGGGTAGCCCTTGAAAAAAGAGAAAAACCTTCTCCAGCGTGGTGTCGCCCATGCCGTCGAGCTCGCTGCCGCGGAAGACAGCATCGAATTTGCCATCGCTGCGCGCGTTCAAATCGATTTGAAATTGCGGAAAGATTCCCAAGCCGCCGAGACGCGCGTCGCTGGCAAGAAGCTGCGACCGCGTCATGGTTGAGGCCGGCGCGAAGGCAAACGCATGGTCAAGCAGAGCCGCGGAAACGCGGGGGCGCGGTTCCTCCCGTACCTCTGCGATCTGTGGTTTGCCCGCTCGGTTCCAATATTTGAGCGACGCTTCGAGGTTGCCCTCGAGATAGTAGATCGTACCCAGAAAGTCGTTGGCATACGCATCGCCGGGCGCGGGGCGAAGAGCCTGGCGCAGGTAGGCGATGGCTTGGGGATCGTTCTTCTGCTTGAAGGCAACGCCGGCCAGTTCAACGGGAAATCGCGGGTCGCCGGGCGCAAGCCGGCGCCCCGTTTCGAGCACGCTTTGCGCTTCAGCGTAGCGGCCAAGCTGCGCCCATGCGATTCCCAGGTAAAAGTCCATTGAGGCCGAGCGAGGCGCGATCGGCTCGAGCAGCAGGATGATGTCGTTCCACCGTTGCTCGGCTGCCAGCTGTTTGAGCTGCTGATCGAGACTCGATTCACGCGGAGCAGCCAATGCATGCGCAGCAAGCAAGCCGCAGAGCAGCAACGCGGCGGCAAGCAACGCGCGCAGCAAAACCTGAGACGATGCCCGCATCAGGGCGCGTTCGCCTCGGGAACGGCGAGCAACAGCCAGCGGCCGGTAGCCTCCCACTCCCGCCCGAATTGAGACGCATCCTCCTTAAGAAGCTTTCGCTGCGCGGGATCGTTGATGAGCACGAGTTGGTTTGGCTCATCGAGGCCCGCGACCACAACGTAATGCAGTTCCGGGCCGGGGCCAGGTTTCAGCGCGGCGATCAGCGGGCGGCCTTTCGCCAGCTCGCGCTCGATATCCGCGGTTTCTCCGGCAAATGCAAAGGCGCGGTAGCCATTCTGCTGAAAGTAGCGCACCATGGCTGACGCATAAGTACCGTGCGCGCCGGCGGAATAAACGGAGCGGAAAATCCGCGCGCACTCGGCTTCGGGGCGCACCGGTTGGCCCTGATGCTCTTCCCAATACTGCATGATCATGGCGATGCTCGCTGCGCCGCAACCATCCTTCTGCTGGGGCACGAACGGTACGTCGAGCCACAGGCTCGTCGCGCCGGCGGCAAAGGCGGCGCTGCCCAGGAGAGCAGCGAGGAAAAGGGGCGCGGCGTGCGGCAAGGAGCGCGGCATGCGGCAGAGCTCAGTGCACCCCGGCAATGATGGCGATGACAATGACAAGGACCGCGAGAATGATCAGTCCGGTGACGAGGCCTCCTGCAGCAAAATCAGCCTGCGCCTGCCGGGCGCGAGAGGCGAGTTGCGCCAACTCCTCGTCGCTCAGTCCCGCCACGGCGGCCTTTACCTGCTGAGGATCGACGTGCGCCGATTGCAGAGCCTGCCGGCCCTGATCGCTCGAAAAGAGCTGGTTCAGGGTGTCGATATTCTGCTGCCGCGCCTGCGAGGCGTTGACGCTAGCCTTCTCGAGGTCGTCGGGGGTCACGACATGCGGAGCACTCTGAGCAATGAGCGGCCTGGGAACGCCCAATATCGCGACGAGAGCGGCAAGGATGAATATTTGTGCGAATTTCCAAAGTGTTAAGCGCATAATTTGCGACCTCCGCTGTGTGCGGCAAATCGACGCGAGAGAGCTCAGCGAACCGCGACGATGATGAGGATGAGCGCCACAATGGCCAGAATGATAATGATCAGATCCCGATCACCCAGGCTTCCTGCGGCGAAGCCGGACTGCGCCTTATTGGCGCGGGAAGCCAGCTGCGCCAGTTCCTCGTCAGTCAAGCCCGTGACCGCATTCTTCACCTGCTGCGGATTGATGCGCGCCGATTGCATGGCCCGCCGCGCCTGATCGGAAGAAAGGAAGCGGTTCAGCGAGTCGAGATTCTGTTGACGGGTTGTTGAAGCATCTGCGGTTGCCTTTTCGAGGTCCGTGGAACTCACCACGTGCGGAACGGCTTGGGCAATCAGCGACCGGGGAACGCCCAACGAGGCAACCAGAACGGCGCCGGTGAAAGCGGGTGCGAACTTCCCGAGTGCAATGCGCATCATACGTCGACCTCCGGGGAATTTGCGAACGAGGCAACCAGCAAAAGCCCCCTCACGGGGAGCGCCAAGCGACCACCCCTCAGCGCGGCACAACGGGGCGGCAATGAATCTGCCTTCTCAGTCTTTTAAGATGAGCAGTTCAGAACATGGAGTTGCTCAGGCGAGGCCGTTCTTTCACAAGAGGTTAGTGACTGCGTAGGCCTCTTCAGCCGGCTGGGTTGCAGCGGGTGCTGAGCGTCCGGGGCTAGCCGCGGCTTTGACGGACAAACTGCCTCGCCGCGAGCAGAATGCTGGCGCAGCCCATCAGAGTGAGGATGGCGCCGTCGGTCCACAATTCGCCCAGTCCGGCGCCGCGCAGAATAATCCCTCTCAGAATGCGAATGTAGTACGTGGCCGGAATAACGGCGCTGATGGCCTTGAAGAATGGCTGCATATTCTCAATGAGGAAAATGTAGCCGGAAAGAAAGACCGACGGCAGGATGGTGCCCATCGCCAACTGAAAGGCCTCGGCCTGGGAGCGGGCGCGCGTTGAAATCACCAGCCCGATGCCGAGCACGGTGAGCAAAAAGGGCAATGACATGAGGAGCAGCACAAACACGTTGCCGTTAATCGGCACCAGAAAGACGACGCGCATGACGGCGAGAATGGCGCATAGTTCCCCGAAAGCCAGAAGGCCATAGGGAATCATTTTGCCCACCATCAGCCCCAGCGGCTGAACCGGCGTCATGGTGAGCTGTTCCAGCGTGCCCTTTTCGCGCTCGCGCACCAGGCTCAGCGCGATCAGCAGGATGGTCATCACCTGCAGCAGGATGCCGATGAGGCCGGGGACGAAGAAGTTCGCCGAACGTGTCGCTGGATTATAGAGCACTGAAGGGCGCACATCGATGGGGAGGTTGCCATCGGGCAGGACCTGGGCAAGTGATTGGCGCAGGGTGACGCCCGTTGAAGTGCTCACGGCCTGCGCGGCGACAGTGGAATCGGAGCCATCGACAAGAACCAGGACTGTGGCTGTGGATCCGTCGAGCAGATGACGGGCATAATCAGGCGGAATCTGGATGGCGACGCGCGCTTCACCGGACTGGACCGACTGATAAAGCGCATCCACCGATCCGACCGAGCCGCGCAGCGCAAAGACGTCGGACGCCGCGAATCGCTGCACCAGCTCGCGGCTTTCTTGTGTTTTCGATTCGTCCAGGACCACGGTGGGGATCTGGCGGACATTAGTGTCGATGGCGAAACCGAAGAGGAACAATTGCAGAACCGGGAGAAGCAGCGCGAAAACCAGCGTGCCCGGATCGCGTACGATGTGCAGCGCTTCTTTTCGGCAAACGGGGATCAGGCCGTAGAACCAGTGCCTCATGGCGCGGACTCCATGATGTGGTAGGTGAGCGTGACGAAGACATCCTCAAGAGAAGGCACGATGGCTTCAATGTGCGCCTGCGGCAAATCTTCCTTCAGCGCAGCGATTCGATCAGTCTCGACCAGTGCGTGAATGAATTGGCCGAAGATGGTCGCTTCGCGCACGCCAGCGTGCTTGCGCAGGGGTTCGAGCATGGCTGAGGCGTTGGGAATTGAGATTTGAATGCGCGTGGTTCGGGGCGGATTGGCAGCAGGCAATCGCTGCAGCTCGGCAACCGTGCCCAAAGCGACAAGATTGGAAAGATAAATGTAGCCTACGCGGCCGCAGCGCTCGGCTTCGTCCATGTAATGGGTGGTGACGAAAAAGGTGACGCCCTGCCCCGAGAGGCGGAAGAGCAGGTCCCAAAGCGTGCGGCGCGCCACTGGGTCGATGCCGGCGGTGGGCTCGTCGAGAAAGACCACCTCAGGCGAATGAATGATGGCGCAGGCCAGCGCCAGTCGCTGCTTCCATCCTCCTGAGAGCTGGCCGGCGCGCCGGTTCAGATAGCGCGCGATGCCGGTGAGCGCGAGAACTTCGTCCTTGCGCTGCTCGGCGAGCCGGCCTTTGATGCCGTAAACGCCCGCATAGAAGCTGATGTTTTCGCCCACCGTGAGGTCCTCATACAGGCCGAACTTTTGCGACATGTAGCCCACGCGCTGCTTGATTTCGGCGGCATCTTTGTGAATATCCAACCCCAGGATGGAGCCCCTGCCCGAGGAGGGCTTGAGCAGGCCGCAAAGGGCCTTGATGATGGTGGTCTTGCCGGAACCGTTGGGGCCGAGAAAACCGAAGATCTCTCCCTGATTCACGGCAAAACTCACCTCGTTGACGGCGATCAGCGCGCCGAAACGGATGGTGAGATGATCGGCGGTGATGGCGGCTGTCATTCGAGGCGCACCGTGGCCGACATGCCGGACTTGAGCGTGCCCTGCGGGTTCTCCACGTAGACCTTGGCGCCAAAGACCTCGTGTTCGCGATCGTCGCGGGTCTGCACATTGCGTGGCAGGAATTCAGCCTCCGAGTCGACCTGCTCCACATGCCCCGAAAAGGCGCTGCCCGGGAACGAATCCACGCGAACGGCCGCGGGCTGCCCCAGGTGCACGCGCGCCAGATCGGTCTCGGGCAGGTAGATCCTGACCCAGAGCTGCGAGGGCTCGAGCAGGTCGATCACGATGCGGCCCGCGGGTACCAGGTCGCCGGGACGGATGGAAACGGTTTCCACGATGGCGTCTGCAGGCGCAGTCAACTGCGCCTCGCTCAGTTGGGCATCAAGCGCAGCCACGTTGGCCTCGGCAGCGGCGAGACGCCCGCGCGCGGCCTCGATATCCTCCTTGCGGAATCCCTCTACCGCCAGCGTGGCCGCGGCCTTTGCCTGCCCGTAGCGGGCTTCGGCGGCTTGCAGGTCTTCAGGACGCGTGCCGGCCTGGAGCAAAGCAAGATGCTGCCGTGCCGACTCGGAGCGTTGCGCCGCAGTATCGCGCTTGTCAACGGCATCGTCGAACTGCTGGCGCGAAATGGTATCGCTCGCCATCAGCTTTTCCATGCGTTTGTAGAACGCTTCGGCGTTGGCCGCATCGGCCCTCGCGGCGGCGTAGTCGGCCTGCGCCTGCTCAATCTCCTGCCGGCGCGGTCCGTTGCGCGCTTCCTCCAGCGCGGCTTGCGCCGACTGCGCTGCGGATTGGGCCTCGGCAATCTCCTCGGGGCGGTTGCCGCGCTCCATGCGCTCCAGGTCGGCGCGTGCTTCCACCACTGCGGCCTGGGCCTGTGCACGCTGCGCCTGGAGTTCGTTGCACTCGAAGCGGACCAGCACGGTTCCCGATTTCACTGACTGGCCTTCGCGGACGAAAACGTCCGTGACGCGGCCGCCGATCTTCGATCCCGCCTCGATTTCCCGGGTCTCGACGGTTCCAGAGTACAAGTTTCGCGCCCGCCGCGCCTGAATGGCGAAGACCATCCAGACAACCGCGGCTACCACCAGCACCGCAACCGCAATGGCAATCGCACGCCGCTTCATGCCACACCTTCCAGAACCACGCTCAGCCGCGAGCGCATTGCGTCCACAAGCCACCGTCGCGGTACGCCCTCACGCATCAGCCATTCGAGCATGGTGCACACAAACACCGCGAACATGGTTGCCGCAATCAAGTCCGCCTTTGCCTTCCTTCGCCCGGGAATGGAGCGAATGATCCCGGCAAGTGCCTGCACGGCTTCTTCGCGGGCCGGCAGCAACAGGCCGTGTGACAGGTGCGCGATGAAGGTGTCGAGCAGCAGACGTTTCGAGTCAATAGATATACGGGCATTCTCTTCCGTGAGTTTCAGCATGAGCGCGAGGAGGGCGTCAAAGGAGGCGGTGCGGCCGGAGGCGCGAAACTCCGTGAGCAGCGCCTTCAGCCGTCCGGCGCGCGCCCGGGCCAATTCCAGCAGGATCGTCTCTTTGCGGGGAAAGTAGTTAAAGAAGGTGGCGCGGGAGATGCCGGCTGCCTCGGCGATGGCATCGGCCGAAACCGCCTCGTACCCGCGGCGGGCGAAGAGATCGAAGGCCACGCGGACGATCTCGGCACGCGTGTGCTGGCGCTGGCGAGCCCGGAGGGACGGTATACGTGAGTTCATTAATTGGATTCTAGTCCAAAATATGGACGATAATCCATCAATTCTTGTTCGGGGACCCCATGCGGCTCCAATTTGGGCGCTACTTGTGTTCGATCGTCACGTTGGAGCTTAGGAACTTGTAGGACCGGGCCACATTTCCGCCCCGATTATCCACCCCGCTCCACACCTCATGCGGCCGGCTCTCGCCGTATTCTCGATTAGAGACCGATCCGTGTCCGATTTTGCCCAAACCGTGAAAGCGCAGGCCGACATCGTCAAGGTGATTGAGGGATACATCCGGCTGCGCAAGGCGGGCGCGCAAAACTACACCGGCCTCTGCCCATTTCACAAGGAAAAGACGCCGTCGTTCAGCGTGCACGCGGTGCGGCAGTTCTACCACTGCTTCGGGTGCGGAGTTTCGGGCGATGTGTTTTCGTTCGTAAGCAAGATCGAAAATGTAGGCTTTCCCGAGGCGGTGCGGATCGTGGCGCAGAAGTGCGGCATTCCGCTGCCCAAGCGGGAGTTCTCGTCGCCTGAGGAGGCGGCCGGAGCAAGGCTGCGGGCCAAGCTTCTGGATTTGCACGAGACGGCGGCGGCGTGGTTTGAGGAGCGGTTGCGCTTGCCGGAAGGCGCGCTGGCACGGGAATATCTTGCAGGTCGCGGACTTTCGGACGAAGGGATCAGGAAGTTCAGGATCGGCTACGCTCCGGATAGCTTCAACGCCTTGCGTGACCGGTTAAGCGGCATGGCCGACGCCAAGACGCTGCGGGCGAGCGGGTTGTTCAGTTCGAAAGAACAGGGCGACGGGTCGCAGGGGCCGCTCTACGACCGGTTCCGCAAACGCGTGATGTTTCCCATCTCAAATGAAGGCGGCCGGGTGATTGCGTTCACGGCGCGAGCGCTGGAGACGGGCGAAAAGGCCGGCGCCAAGTACATCAACTCTCCTGAGACGCCTCTCTATTCCAAGAGCCATGTGCTCTTCAACCTCGACAAGGCGAAGGCGGCCATCCGCCAGGTTGGCTTTGCGCTGCTGGTGGAAGGGCAGATGGACTGCATCAGCGTCTTTCTGGCCGGGATCCACAACGTGATTGCCACCAGCGGCACGGCCTTCACCGAGCAGCAGGTGGCGATTTTGAAGCGGCACACTTCGAATGTGATCATCAACTTCGATCCCGACGCCGCCGGAGCGAACGCCGCGGAAAAGTCTATCGCGCTGCTCACCGAAGAGGGATTTGCCATCAAGATCGTGGCGCTCGAGGGTGGTCTGGATCCCGACAGGTTTGTCCGCGAGCATGGCGTGGAGGCCTATAAGGAGGCAGTGAGAGGAGCGAGTCGCCAATCGGATTATCTGATCGAGCGGGCCAGGGCGGCATTTCCCGGAGCCAGCGCCGACCAGAAGGTGAAGGCCATGAATTTCTTGCTTCCCCACATCCGGCGCATTCCTGAAAAGTTGGCGCGCGACCAGTTTGCGGCCGATGCCGCGCAAAAGCTGGGCATTGACTCAGCCGTGCTTCGCGAAGAGTTGCGTCAGGCAGCGTTGAAACGGCGGGACCGGGTGGAAGCCCGGCCGGCTTTGCTCACTGAGGTGGATCGTGTGCTGCTCAGGGCCCTGGCCAATACCGAGCTCGAGGGAGGATATGCCCGGCACCTGGTGGAGAGAACCATCCAGGAACAACCCTCCTGGTTTGAGCACCTTGCGGCCTTTCATGCGCTGCAGGCCCTCGCCGCACGTGCCGCCGCGCACCCTCTGGATGCGATCGAAGACCCCGCGCAGCGGGCCCTTTTGGCCGAAGCGCTGATGAAAGAGACCCGTCCGCCGGAGGAGTCAGAGGTGGAAAGCGCGCTGCAGGAGCTCGAAGAGCGTGCCATCGAAATCAGCCAGCGCAACCTTCGTTCATTGATCGCGGATGCTGAGGCGAAGGGCGACCATGCCGAGCTTGCCATCCTTACCCGGCAGAAGCTCGACTTGGACCGGGCGCTGCGCCAGGTGCACGGCCGGAAATCATTGAAACGTTAGTACCTTTGGTACTCCTTCACAAGGGCAAAAACGTGGGCAGATTGTGCGTCGAAATACCGCTTCGAAGCGTCAAATAAACAGGTGCGGATCGGGAGCGGCGGTCCGGGGCAAGGCAAAGAGGTAAAAAGAGTTGGTCAGGGGCCTATTTCCACGGGATTTTTTCTGGCACCGGCAATTCACGTTGTGGTAATCTACTGATCTCAGTGAGGATGCGCGCCCTTTTTGGCCCACACATGAGCTGCGGCTCGCGGGCGACCCAGGCGAAACCTGAAGCGCTGCCATCCTGTTCCGAGTAAAACGACAGCCGCTCGTGCTGAAAAGAGGGATGTGTGCGAACGCGGGGATTTCCTCACGGAGATTCCCCATTTCGTGCGTGCGGAATCAGGTTCGGCAAGTAAGCGCGATGGGGCACAAGACGAGTTGAGGCGCTGGCGCAAGAGCGAACCTGACGCTCATGGGGCGCCCGATGAATTGAGGTGGCGACTTTGCGCCATCCTACTGAAGAGAGCAGGAATAATTTGGCCATTGAAGACAAATTCGAAGATGAAGTGCAGGGTCTGATCGACACCGGCAAAGAGAAGGGCTATCTCACCTACGGCGAAGTGAACGACGCTCTGCCGGATGAGATTGGCTCAGCCGACGATCTTGACGATCTGATGACCACGATCAGTGGCCAGGGCATCGACCTGCTTGACGCTCCCAAGTTTCCCGGCGACAAGGAATTTGAGCTGGAGGAAGGGGAGGACGTCGAGCTCGATCTGACGCCGGGCACCCTGGAAAAGACCAATGACCCCGTGCGCATGTACCTGCGCGAGATGGGCACAGTGCCGCTGCTGACGCGCGAGGGCGAGGTGGAGATTGCCAAGCGCATCGAGCGCGGACAGATGCGCGTGCTGAAGGCAATTTCACGCTCGCCCATCGTGATTCGCGAG
Source organism: Acidobacteriaceae bacterium (assembly GCA_030037635.1). Taxonomy (GTDB): domain Bacteria; phylum Acidobacteriota; class Terriglobia; order Terriglobales; family Acidobacteriaceae; genus Telmatobacter. The sequence goes on along the minus strand of JASHQH010000026.1, from coordinate 1,933 downwards.
ATTGCGGCTCTGGGCGAAGACCTGAAGCGCGGCGTGCGCAACGTCAAAGAGGTCGTGATCTTCGACGAGGAGGAGCTCACCGAGGAAGTGGTGCAGGCGCGCGTGAAGGCCACCGTGGCGCGCACTGAGGCTTTGGTCAAGCACCAGAAGCGCGTGGCGCAGCTTGAAGAAAAACAGGCCGCCATCTCCACAGGCAGCAAGGCCAAAGTGAAAGAAGCGCGCCGCTTGCGCTGGGCCATTGCGCGAGAGAAAGTTTACATTTCGCGCATCGTGCGCGAGCTCAAATACACGCCACTCGAGCGCAAGCGCCTGCTCGACAAGGTTAACAAGACCGTCGACACCATGCGCACGCTGGAGCGCCAGATCCGCTCGCTCGAACAGAAGCACGAGGCTTCAAAGAGCGAAGAGCTGAAAAAGGAGTACCGCCGGCAGCAGAAAAATTGCCGCACTGACCTCGAAAAAATCGAGGGCGACGCCGGCGTTTCCATCGCCGAGCTCAAGCGCACGCAGCGCGAAATGATTCAGGGCGACATGGACGCCGAGCAGGCCAAGCGCGAGCTCATCGAAGCCAACCTGCGCCTGGTGGTGTCGATCGCCAAAAAGTACACCAATCGCGGATTACAGTTTCTCGACCTGATTCAGGAGGGCAACATCGGCCTGATGAAGGCGGTAGACAAGTTCGAGTACCGGCGTGGCTACAAGTTTTCCACGTATGCCACGTGGTGGATCCGGCAGGCCATCACCCGCGCCATTGCCGACCAGGCGCGCACCATCCGCATCCCGGTGCACATGATCGAGACCATCAACAAGCTCATCCGCACCAGCCGCCAGCTGGTGCAGGAGCTGGGCCGCGAGCCTTCGAGCGAAGAAATCGCGCGGCGCATGGATATTCCCGTGGCCAAGGTGCGCAAAGTGCTCAAGATCGCGCAGGAGCCCATCTCGCTGGAAACGCCCATCGGCGAAGAAGAAGATTCCCACCTCGGCGACTTTATTGAAGACCGGCAGGCCGTCTCGCCGTCAGAAGCGGTGATCGGCGTCAACCTGAAGGAGTACACGTCTCAGGTGCTGCGCACGCTCACGCCGCGCGAGGAGCGCGTCATCAAAATGCGCTTCGGCCTTGAAGATGGCTCCGAGCACACCCTGGAAGAAGTGGGCCAGAGCTTCCAGGTCACGCGCGAGCGCATCCGGCAGATCGAAGCCAAGGCGCTGCGCAAGCTGCGCCATCCCAGCCGCAGCCGCAAGCTGAAGGCGTTCGTGGAAGGCGTGAAAGAAATGTAAAGGTTCGGCTGATCGTTAGCCGCGAGGGCCGCAGCCTCGGAAGGGGCTGCGGCCCTTTTTGGGTGCGGGCACCTGGAAGCTGGCGCGCCTATAATGGACGCCATCTCCCGAGGGTTCGCCATGAGAATCGTGCTTTTACCGATCCTATGCTTGTTTGCCGTCTTCGTATTCAGCGCGGGACTGAAATTGCCAGCTCAGGATCCGCAGGCGAATGCGAAGCCAACAGAGGTGCAACTCCTCAAACTCGAACCTATTCGGCAAATGCGCAAAGGCGTCGACGCGTGGCCTCTAATCGTCAATCCGAACAATGATGCGGAGAAACGGATCAACGGATATCTGAGGGATCTTAATACAAAGCTTGCTCATACCCTGAATGATTGCGACACCAACTACGCACAGGGATTCGGGAAAAACCACAAGCCGCTCGATGATGAAGAGGGAGCGGAGTTCTGGAGGCAAGACGTTAAGGTGACAATGTTGGGGCCAGCTTTTCTAAGCCTTGTGGCCAGCGCGAATTTCTACTGTGGCGGAGCGCATCCGTACGGATTTACCAGCGTCGCCGCTTTCGCGCTCGACACGGGTGAGCCTATCGATCCCATCAAGTGGTTCAAGCAAGGTTTAAATGTATCTTATGCAGATGTGGAACAGCCGGATT
>JASHQH010000217.1 GCA_030037635.1 Acidobacteriaceae bacterium | reverse complement strand
CAGCCAGCGTACCGCAGACTGCGCCGAACTTTTTGAGATGCCAATCGACTCAGCCAGCTCCTGGTAGCTTATCTCGATTTCACCGCGACGGCGCGACTGCTCGGCGGCAAGCCAGAGATAGACCAGAAAACTTGCGGGCTTGTGGTCGTGGCCCACCAGGTCGCGCAGCAGTGTGTCGATGACGTAATCGTCGATGGCTGTCATAGCTATACCAGCCATTGATATAGCATCGCCTGCCAGATTGCAAGCCTTGAAACCTCCCGCTATGCTCGGCTCAAGACTGGAGGAGAGATGATACGCGGAATCAAATTTGTAGGCATTCCCGTGAGCGATCAGGACGTGGCGCTCAAGTTCTTTACCGACGCGCTGGGATTCAAGGTCGTCACCGACCAGCCATTCACGCCCACGCAGCGCTGGATCGAACTGATGATCCCCGGCGCGGACACAGGCATTGCGCTCTTTACGCCGGAAGGGCATGAAGACCGCATCGGCAAGTTTCAGTCGGTTGCCTTCTGGTGCGACGACGTTTTTGCCACCGCCGCGACTTTGAAGAAGAAAGGGGTCGTCTTCGCAAAAGAGCCCAAGACCGAATCCTGGGGCACGTCTGCCGTCTTCAAGGATCCGGACGGCAACCAGTTTGCGCTTTCCAGCCGCGGCAAGCCCAAATAGGCCTGCGCGTCGCGCATGCTCATTTCAGCTTCAGATCCGAAATAAAGTCCTTGCGATCGTCCCACGAGCTTACCGTCTTGGTCGCGCTCTTCTTGCCGTCCTTCTCGGCCCACAGGTCCCAGTCGACGCTCATATCGATCTGGGCAAAATGAAAGTGGCCGTCGGCCGTAGAGGTGTAGCTGCGGATCGATTTGTTCCTTTCGTTCTTCAGGAACACGGTGGCGCCTACCACCGGCTGCGAATTCACATTCAGCACCGTGCCCGAGACGGTGCGCTCACCCAGATTCTGGCCCCACGCTGCGCCTGGCGCCAGCAATGCGTTCCGCGGGCTCGTTGGAGCCAGGCCCAGCACCAGAAGGCCACAACCGATCGCCGCCAGCCAGGTTCGGCTCATGCTCACTCCTCCTCGTCCTCTTCGAAGGGTTCATCTTCCTCTTCGAAGTCCTCTTCTACGCGCGCCAGCTCCAGCGGGTCCACGCCCACCACTTCGAACTCCGATCCACATTCTTCGCAGGCCACGACGTCGCCCTCTTCCACTTCATCGGCGTCGATGTCCAGCGCATTCTCGCATTCAGGGCAGTTCGGCATGCGGGCCTCCTTGCGTTCTTTCGCAGTTCTGGTTACGTCGCCTCACCGCCGGTCGCGCTGCGGCTCTTGGGCGCGAGATGTGCTCCGGCATGGACGGTAACGCCGGATACCAATTCCTGTTGCGGGATAAAGACGTCATCATTTCCGCGACCATCGCTAGTTTTAGTGAGAACCCGGCCTCAGGTCAAGAGGCCAACATTCCCCGCATAATTCAGACGAATTGTGTCCGCTCCGGGTTGCAGACAAAGTGCCGTCTGGGGAAAATGCATAGCAAGTTGTGCGTTCTTCTTGGACTTGCCTGGCGCCTCTGCCATGCATGACACCATCCCGCTCCAGCGTTTACTCTGAGAGCTGCGATGCCGCGCATTGGGTCAAGCCCGTTTGCCTTCCCCGATTTTAAGGGCGCCACGCGCCGGCTCATCCTCATCAACCTGGCTACCTATTTTGCCCTGCTGGTGGCCGGCTTTGCGTTTTCCTCGGTCGCGGCGCAGGTTGTCGGTCTTCTGGCCTTCGACCCGCTGGTCTTCCTGCACGGAGCGCTGTGGCAGCCGCTCACCTACAGTTTCGTGCATCCCGGCCTGCTGGGCACGCTTCTTGAGCTGCTTTCGCTCTGGTTCGTTGCCGGGTTTCTCGAGGGTTTCCACAATGCCGGCTGGGTTACCGGCCTTTACGCTGTTTCGGTCCTGGGAACGGCCGCGGCGGGCCTGGCCATCTACGCAGCCAGCGGCACCCTGGGCTATTCCGTGATCCCCATCCCGCTTTATGGATGTTTTGGAGGTATCTTCGGCCTCCTTGCCGCCATCGGGCTGCTTTATGGCGACTTGCAATTCCTCATGTTTTTTGTCATCGGCATCAAGGCGCGCTACATGGTCATCGTCTATGGCCTTATCGCCATCGCCATGCTCTTCAGCCAGCAGCGCATGTACGCCTTTGCCCAGCTCGGCGGCGCGCTGGCCGGCCTGCTCTACGCACGCGCAGCGCCGCGGCGCGGCATGTCGTTCACGCTGAGCGAGGGCTGGTACGGCATGCGCAACCGTTACTACCGCTGGAAGCGCCGCCGCGCCGCCCGCAAATTCGAGGTCTATATGCGCTCGCAGGGCCGCACCGTGAAATTCGACGGCCAGGGCCGGCTGATCGACGAAGACCCCGAAGACAAAAAGCGCTGGAACTGAAAAGGGCAGGGAATGGGGATTAGGCAGTAGGGAATAGAAAGCGACCAATCTGAGCGCGATAGAATCTATCGGCATGACCGAAAAAATTGCGTTTGTCTTCCCCGGGCAGGGTTCGCAGGCCGTCGGCATGGGTCGCGAGCTCGCCGATCGCTTTCCCGTTGCGGCGCAAACCTTCGCCGAGGCCGACGCTGCCCTTGGCTTCGCCATTTCGCGTCTCTGCTTCGAAGGGCCCGAAGAGGAGCTGCGCCTGACCGAAAACACGCAGCCCGCCATCATGACCGCCAGCGTGGCGGCGGCGCGCGTGCTGGCCGAGTATGGCGTTGAGCCTGAGCTGGCTGCGGGGCATTCTCTGGGCGAATGGTCGGCGCACGTCATCGCGGGAACGCTCGCCTTCGCCGACGCGGTGCGGGCCGTCAAAACCCGTGGGCGAGCCATGCAACAGGCGGTTCCGGCGGGCCAGGGCGCCATGGCCGCGGTCCTCGCACTCGACTCCGCGTTGGTGGCCGAGGCCTGCGACGAGGCGGCGCGCGAAACCGGGCTCACCGTCCAGGCTGCCAACCTCAACTCGCCCAGCCAGACCGTCATCTCCGGCGCGGCCGCGGCCGTGGAAAAGGCTTCGGCGCTTTGCAAGGCCAAGGGCGCGCGTAAAGTGGTTACGCTCGCGGTCAGCGCCCCCTTTCACTGCGCGCTCATGCAGCCCGCGCAGGACGAAGTGGCCCGAGTGCTCGCCGGGTTTGCGCTCGGAAATCCCGGCATCTCTGGGCCGCACATTCCCGTCGCCGCCAATGTTACCGGATCTCTTGTCACCACCGCCGACGCCGCGCGCGACGCGCTCATTCGTCAAGTCACCGGCGCGGTGCGCTGGGTCGATTGCATGCAGGCGCTGAAAGCGGCCGGCGCTGAGGTGCTTGTCGAGGTCGGCCCCGGCAAGGTTCTCTGCGGCCTGCTCAAGCAGATCGATCCGGCGCTGAAATCGCTGAACGTGGAAGACACGGCCAGTCTGGAGAAGACGCTGGCGGAGCTGAAGGGTGCCGCGAATTAACTGCCCGCGGTCATCCTGAGCGAAGGCCGTTTCGCTCGCGATCGGCCGCAGCCGAAGCGTCTGCGACCGCTTTCCCAATGCGCTTATTGGGCTCGCCGTTTGCCAGCGACCTCCAGGATCGCGCTAGTTAACACTGAATTCTGTCTGGATTTGGATGCGTGAGGCCACGGGCCTGCCATCCTTCGTTGCCGGGGCGAACCTAAACTGCTGGACCGCCTCTGCCGCCTTTGCGTCGAGCCCATATCCAGCTGATTGCACGAGGCAGACTTTTTCAGGCTCGCCGTCAATATTGACGACCAGACTAAGAATGGCCTCAAAGTGAGTGATGCGGCCTTTGCGTTTTTGGTGCATCGCCTCATCTGAGAGCGCGGCGCTGACATGACTTGTCACCTTCGGAGGTGTAACGCCCGAGTCGCGAAATGGCGCAAGCCCGTATTTAAATGTCAGAATGCCGTCGCCGAACTTGGCCGGGCACAGCGGCACGGCCAGATCCGCCTCGGTCGAGTGAGCATTACGGACAGTCGCGGTCGGCGCCGGCTTCGGGCCCGCCGCTTGCTGCGACACAAGGCCGGCCGTGGCAAGCAGGATGAGATAACCTGCAAGTTTTGCCTTGCGCATGGCAATCTCCTTGCGGCACTGAGGCAGAAATCAGCAATTCGTTAGACGATTCCCAGTTCCGTCACCAGAAACGTGTCGTCAACTCGTCGATTAATCGGAGCGTTGATACAGGCGGAAGTCGACTTCGATGGTGATTTGGACCGGGACGGGATTTCCATCGAACGTCGCCGGTTTAAAACGGTAACGGCGAATAGCTTCCACGGCCTTTTCATCCAGTCCCATGCCCAGAGCGCGCACGATACGTGCATTCTGCGGATTGCCCTGCGCGTCGACGATGAGCGCAACGAGGCAAATGCCTTGGTAATGGTTGCGGCGCGCCTCGTCGGAGAATTCGGCAGGGGGGTGATAGATGGGAACAGGCGGTTTGACCGCGCCCCCAACGCGGTAGACAACTTGCCCTTCGAAGGTCGTTAGATTCAGGTTTTCCGGACATGGCTGAATGCTTGGGAGCGACTCTTTGGCCTGAGTAAGGTAAGAAATGTCGAGGCAGGCCAGGACCGGCACCGGTTTGCTGTTCCGGGTCCCTGGCTGAAAGCTGGATCGCTTGATCGCGTCGATTGCACCCGACTGACAAGTGAGATCGTCGGGCCGCGGAGTCTCTATGATCGCTATTGAACCATCAGCGCCGATCACCGCCGGAATTACCACGGTATTCGGGGCGCATTTCTCGACAAGGTCCCCCGCTGCCGCAACCGGGTGCAGCAACAGCGGCGCCACGATTTCGGGGCCCTGGCGATAGACGCCATCTTGGTCGGGGACCGGCGGGGCATGCCCGGTATTCAAAGGCCCATTTTGTGGGGACGGCG
>JASHQH010000216.1 GCA_030037635.1 Acidobacteriaceae bacterium | reverse complement strand
CACTGGCCCTCATGATCTTCTTCGCCTTCGCCATGCAATGCACTTCGACCATCGCTGTGGTCCGCCGCGAAACCAACAGTTGGAGCTGGCCCGCCATTCAGTTCCTCTACATGCTCGCCCTCGCGTACGGCGCCGCCTTCGCCGTCAACCACCTCGCCCTGATGTTCCTCCACTGATCGGCCTTCACCTCTTGGCGGTTGGCAGCCAGAAACCCGCTACCGGCTCTCTGCACCCGATTCCCTGCCCTCTCAATCTCTTAATCTCGATTTCCATACATCCTTTTCCGTGCGAACCCTCATCACACTGTGGAGCGGTTCAGCGAAAACCAGAGCTTTGTGTCGAACCGCGCAGTTCGACTGCCCCCATCTGAAGACTGTTTGTTGCCTTGGTCGCACCGCAGCGCACAACCGATGGAAAACCATCGGCAAAAAAGGAGGAGAAATGAAGAAATTCGCACTTTTGGCTGTAGCGGCCCTCGTCGCAATTTGCTTTGCCGCAGCAGCGCCCCAGGCTCAAGCCCAGGTGAGCGTGGGCGTCAACATCGGCCCCGCGCCGGTATGCCCGTACGGCTACTACGACTACGCGCCATACGCCTGCGCGCCCTACGGCTACTACGGGCCGGAATGGTTCGTGGGCGGAGTCTTTGTCGGCGCCGGCCCCTGGTTCCACGGCCCCGCCAACTTCCATGGCCACGTGAATAACCACTTCGATCCACAGCATGGCTACAAAGGCGCCCTGCCGCACGCCGGCGAACATGCCGACGCCGCACATCCCGTAGACCACGTGAAGAATTTTCATAGCAACGAGACGCGCGATGGGAAAGGCCACGCCGTAAAGTAAGGCCGATTCCAGGTTTCGAACCACAGCTCCCAGACCGCGCCGCGATGCCGCTTCCGGCCCGGCCCGGGAACTGATTCTTGTTCAGCCTTGATGCGCCGCAGAGCGATCCGGCGCGTGCCGGATTGCTCTGCGCAATGGGACTTCTAAGGCAGGTACTCCCACAGGTCATTGAGGGTTGATAATTGCTGGGTCGTGGTGAGGCCCTGTCCACCGAAGATCCAAAGCCTTCCAGTCGCGTCGGTCCAGCCCGCGGCGGGCACTCGCGCCCCGATAATGTTGCTGGCGGCAGGTGTCCCCAGAGTTCCGTAGACCCCCGACTGATTGGCCGTATCCGACCCGCCAATCCAGATCCATTGAGCGTTGCTGTTTTCCCACAGGTCGTTGAGTTCTCCCTCGGTTCCTTCCGAGTCAAAGCCGCCTCCCCCGAAGAGCCAGAAGTTTCCAGCTTTATCGGTCCAGCTGAAAGCACCTGACCGCGCACCGGGTATGTTAGTGGAGGCAGCGGTCCCCAAAGTGCCGTACGTCCCTGTCTGGCTTATCAGGTTCGAGCCGCCCATCCAGGTCCATTCGCCCGCGCTGTACTTCCACAGGTCGTTGAGGTATCCAAAGCTCCCGGCCGAGTCGAAACCGTATCCCCCGAAAAGCCAGAGATTGCCGGACTGATCGGTCCAACTGGCGGCACCGAATCGTGCCCCGGGAACGTTACTCGCGGCCGCGCTTCCCAACGTCCCGTAAGTCCCGAAGGTTCCTATGCCTCCATTTGTCCCCGACTGGCTTGCGGTCTCCGAGCCGCTCATCCAGGTCCATTCGCCGCCGCTGTACTTCCACAAATCGTTGAGGTACGCTTCGCCACCGTTTGTGCCAACGGAGTCGAATCCCTCGCCGCCGAAGATCCAGAAGTTCCCCGACGAGTCGATCCAGCTCACAGCGGTTTCTCTTGCCCCGGGAACGTTTCCCGCCGCGGCGGTCCCCTCAGTACCGTATTCCCCATCCTGACTCAGCGAGGATGACCCTGAAACCCACTTCCATTCGCCCCCGCTGTACTCCCACAGGTCGTTATAGAGGTAGTTCTTAGTCGGGTAATAGAGTGCTCCACCAAAGAGCCAGAAGTTTCCCGCTGCATCGGTCCAGCCGGCAGCTCCTGCTCGCTCACCGGGGTAGTTAGTCGACGAAGCTGTGCCTTCGGTTCCGTAGCGCCCCAACTCGTTGGCGAAGCTGGAGCCGCTGACCCAGGTCCACTGGCCCCCGCTGAACTCCCACAGGTCGTTCAGGCCCCCAAATGTATCGGTCGAGTCGAAACCTTCCCCACCGAAGAGCCATAGGTTTCCCGACGCATCGGTCCAGCCGACAGAATAGTCTCGGGCCCCGGGAGTGTTAGCCGCAGCGGCTGTCCCCTGGGTTCCATATGTTCCTGCCTGGTTGCCGACGTCCGACCCCGCCATCCATACCCATTCATTGGCCACGAGGTTCGCGCAGGTCACGTCGACGCTTGTGACGTCGGCGGTGGCCGTGCCACTCCCGTCGGCAACTGTGCAGTTCTGCGCCGGGCTGGAAGGCTGCGTCAACACTGTCACGTTATACGGGCTGCCGCTGGCCAGAGCCGTAGAGAAGGCGAAATCCCCGTTCGCGGTGACGGAGAGATTGTCGTCGCCATTGTCCTGGAGAACCAGCCCTGTGCCCGAAAGGCCTGTAACGGTGCCACCGATGGTGTAAGTGGGGAGTGCTGTGCACGTGACTTGAACGCTGGTCACATTTGCCGTGACCGTTCCGCTGCCGTCGGTAACCGAACACAATTGTGCCGGGCTCGAAGGCTGCGTCAGCACCGTCACATCGTAGGCGCCTCCGCTGGCGATTGCGGTGCTGAAGGTGAAGCTTCCGTTCGCGGTAATCGTCAGGTTGTTGCCGCCGTTGTCCTGCAACACCAGCCCCGACCCCGACAAGCCCGAAACCGTGCCGCCAATCGTGTAGGTCGGCGCACCACAGCTCACCTGCACGTTCGTCACATTCGAGCTGGCCGTTCCGCTCCCGTTCGCCACCGAGCAGGTCTGCGCCGGATTCGACGGCTGGGTGAGCACCGTCACGCTATACGCGCCGCCGCTCGCGATCGCGGTGCTGAAGGTGAAACTTCCGTTCGCGGTAATGGTCGTGTTGTTGCCGCCATTGTCCTCGAGCACCAGCCCCGACCCCGACAGTCCTGAAACCGTGCCGCCAATGGTGTAGGTCGTGGTCTGCGTTTGAACAGTTCCGCCCGAACCCCCGCTGCTGCAACCGGCAAACAACGCCAGCACGCTGACCACCCACAACAACGACCAGAATCGCCATCCGCCGGCAAACCGGCGAAGCCCCGCAAACACACGCCCTCTCATGAACAACCTCCTAGGGAAACAAGTGATTGCATGTATTTGCGCAATCCGCTGGAAAAAAGGACCAAAAATCTTTGGGGATGGTTCACTTTGATCGGTCAAAGGGGGCGAGCTCGCCGAAGGCGAACAAGTCGAAGGAAACTTGCATTTGTCTTTTGTGGCCCTGCGGTCGTGATTCCGCCGGCATTTTTACGGAGCCCGCTCGCTGTTCGCTTCCGGCGCACTTGCCGGAAGGGTGGGAACTGCTCCCCGGGAACCGCACTCCTGCCGCCCGCGTTACCATTCGAGAAAGCGATGAAATCGCAATCCCATTCATCCAAATCGGTTTCCAGCGCGAAACCGGCCCGCTTTAACGCCGTCTACCGCGTGCTGCAAGAGGCCATCGCCGCGCGAGCATTCCCTGGTTGCGCTTTCGGCGTACTCGCCGAGGGTGAGGTTGTGCTTCAGGACGCTCTGGGGCGCTTTACCTACGACGACGATGCGCCGGCGGTCAACGCCGAAACCGTCTTCGACATCGCGAGCCTAACCAAGGTTATTGCCACCACGGCGGCTGCCATGCTGCTCGTCGGACGGGGTCAACTCGACCTCGAAACGCCCCTCGGCGACCTGGTTCCGGGATTTGTCTCAGGCCGCGCCCCCAATGATGCTGCGCGCCAGGTGCGGCTCACTCATCTGCTGGCTCACAACTCCGGACTGCCCGGGTACGTGGAATTTTTTCGCACCGCATCCACTCCTGAGGCGCTCTTGCGCGCCTGCCTCCAGTTGCCGCTCCAGGCTGCGCCGGGCGCCCGCGCCGAATACTCCGATCCCGGCTTCATTCTGCTGGGCCAGGCGCTGGAGGTCCAGACGGGCGAGAAGCTGCCCGACCGGCTTCGCCGCGAGGTGTTTGGGCCGCTGCGGATGAACGCAACCGGATTCTGCCCGGCGCCCGAAGCGCGTTCCTCAATTCCGCCCACCGAGGAAGACACCTGGTTCCGGCATCGCCGCATCCAGGGCGAAGTTCAGGATGAAAACGCTTCGGTATTGAAAGGCGCGGCCGGCCACGCGGGACTCTTCTCCAAGGTGCCGGATCTTCTGCGGTTTTCCGCCGCCATCCTCACCAGTCAGGGCGCAGGGCGGCAGCCGGCCTTCTTTCATCGCTCCGTGCTTGAGCAGTTTGCTCGCCGGCAACTCCCGGAAGGCAGCACGCGAGCCTTGGGCTGGGACACGCCGTCGAAGAACTCTTCCGCAGGCAAACGATTCTCTGCTCATTCCATCGGGCATCTTGGCTACAGCGGCTGTTCACTGTGGATCGATCTCGATGCGTCCATCGCTGCGGTCCTGCTCACCAATCGCACCTGGCCCGATCGAAAGAGTCAGCTGATTCGCGAGGTGCGGCCCGCCTTCCATGACGCAGTGCGCGAGGCGCTATAGCACGACGGTAACGTCACCTAAGGGGTAAACGATTACAGTGTTAGTTTCGATCCCCGAATAAATCTCGAGAAAATTTTGTTTCTGCTATTGCACTCTTTTGCAGCTACAATAAAAGCTGGGGACTGACGCGATGTTAAGCAACATAACGTTGCAGGAGTCGGCCGGGGCCAACGGAAAAAACCATAATAATAATCACACCGATCAGGCCGCATTCCTCCAACAGCTCATTACGGAGAGCCTCAACGAGGCATCTCAAGGGTTCGACACCAAATCCGCTCTCGAAATTGCCCGCATCATCAATCACGAAGACGCGAAGGTCGCAGCCGCCGTCAAAAAGGCGCTGCCTGAAATCGCCGCGGTGATTGACCAGGTAGCGCGAAGCCTTCGTGACGGCGGGCGCCTCATTTATATCGGAGCGGGATCCAGCGGCCGCATTGCCGCGCTCGACGCTTCAGAATGTCCACCCACCTACTCCACCGTTTCAGGACAAGTGCAGTACCTGATGGCCGGCGGGCCCAAGGCGCTGGCGTCGGCGGTTGAGGTGAATGAGGACTCTGAAGAGCTGGGCCAGCGCGATATTGCGCGCCGTAGGCCCACGCGCAAAGATATCGTCATCGGAATTTCCGCATCCGGCCGCACGCCCTACGTGGTGGCTGCCGTAGCCTATGCCCGCGCCCGCGGGGCCAAAACCGCCGCCGTCACCTGCAATCATGGAACGCCGCTGTCTGAAGCCGCCGATACCACCATCGTGGCCGAAGTCGGTCCCGAGGTCATTGCCGGATCGACGCGCATGAAAGCGGCAACCGCGCAAAAGATGGTTCTGAATATGATCACGACCGGCGCCATGACGCGCCTGGGCTACGTGTACGAGAACCTGATGGTGAACGTGCACATGCAGAACTCCAAGCTGGTGGAGCGCGGAATCCGCATCCTCATGACCGCCTGCAATATCGATCGCGCTACCGCGGTTGAAACCATCAAGAGCGCCGGCCGCAGCGTGCCCGTGGCCCTGGTGATGCTGAAGGCCAAAGTCGACAAGCCCGAAGCGGTCCGCCGCCTGGCGAAATCCTACGGCAACGTGCGCCTGGCCATCGAAGACAACGTGCTCGAGCTTTAGCGCGTGAGCATAACGCTCGTGGGGCGGTCTCGATTTTGGGACCTGGGATCGCACCAATCCCAACCGTCTTTTTGCTCACTCTGCACGAAAAGGGGTGCCCCATCCTAACGGCGCTTTTGTTTTTTGCCGTTAGGGTGGGATCGCACCAATCCCAACCGTTCTTTGTCGATTCAGCACGAAAAAGGGTGCCCCAGGCCGGGGTCCCCACACCCACAGATCGTTCAGGTCGCCGCCGCCGGGCTTAACGAGCGACGGACCGGCATCACGGAAAGATGCTCTTGATGCGGAAAATCAGATACAGGTTAACTGCGACTCCGACGATCACCAGCCCCAGCGTGATGATGGCGACCAGCTTCACCTTGTTTCCGAAGGCCTTCAGGTCTTCGAGCAGTTCCTGCTGCTCCAGCGTGTTGCGGTCAGTGGCTTCGCGCACCATGTCCAGTTGATCTTCAACGCGCTTCAGCGAGGTGCTTTGTTCCATGATCTGGTCGCGCAAGCCGCGATGCTGAATCCGCAGCTCGGCAACCCGATCCTCGATGGGCGCCAGGTCGATCTTGGGCGCTGGCGGCGCCGGCGGACGCGCCGGCGTGGGCGTCATCAGATTGCTGATGCCGGTGGCAAGGTTGCCATCGAGCAAAGGCAGAAGGCGCTGCACGATGGGAAGAGCCGCGCGCACCACATTCACGATGCGCTGCAAGCTGGAAGGCTCGGCAGTCGTGGCGGGGGTTGCGCCGCTTAGCGAGCGGCCCGGCGGCGGCGACTTAAGCCGGTCGCCTGCACCGTTCCCAGCAGGCATCGGCGGGCGGCGGCTGGCGCCCATCTGCAAAGGCGACCCGACGGCCCGCGGGCGCGCTGTTTCGGCTTGCGGCGCCTCGTGCTCCGAATCGAGCGCCGGGGTCTCCTGTTCAGAATCCGCGGCCGGAGCCTCGGATTCCGGCTCGGTGACCCGCATTGCGGGTTCCAGCTCGGCAGCTCGCGCTTCGAGTTCTGGATCGGCAGTCTGCGGCTCGGGTACCCTCACCGGCCCGTTCTCGGGTAGTCGATCAGTAAATTCAAAGCTTTGCGCCTGACTCATGGCAATCCTTCTACTGCCTCAGCGACAAGAGAGGGGGGCAATTCCCTATATATAGCTGATTTTGGCGTTGTTGTGAACTCCCTTTCCGGGGAACGGGCAATTCCTGGCCGGGCATAAAGCGTCGTATGCTCGTAGCGAGGAGATGCACGTGAAAGCTCATTTTGCCCGTACGCTGCGCAGTTTGCAACGGAACATCCTTGCTGGAATCATTACTATCGGTCCACTTTTTGTTACCTACCTGATCTTTAGTTTCGTCTTCCAAGCGCTGGCCAAGGCAGGATTGCCCATCGTCCAGCTACTGGCCGCCATCTTTCCCGCCGATTGGCTTAGTTCGCCCTGGCTGCAGTCGCTGCTGGCCATCCTGCTCACGCTGGTTGTTCTCTATGTGGTGGGCCGGGTTTCGTCGGTCGTGGCAGGGCGCCAGGTCTTCAACCTCTTTGAGGCACTCCTCGAGCGCCTGCCCTTCGTTGCCAAGGTGTACACGTCTGTGCGCCAACTCCTTGATTCCATGATGGCTAAGAAAGGAACGAGCCAGCGCGTGGTGCTGGTGGATTTTCCCATTCCCGGCCAGAAAAGCATCGGTTTTCTCACCCGCACCATGAGCGATGCCGCCAGTGGCAGGCCGCTTGCCGCTGTGCTGCTGCCCAACGCCATCAACCCCACCTCGGCATTTCTGCAGAT
>JASHQH010000215.1 GCA_030037635.1 Acidobacteriaceae bacterium | reverse complement strand
AGCGTCGCCGCGTCCGGTGCAACGAAATAGACGACCTTTAATTTGGGGGGCAAGGGAAGTGCTCCTTCAGCTTCTACCTTACATGGGAGCATGGCGTGGCTGCGGGGCGGTGGTTTGGGACTCTGTCATCTCGTCCGCGCTCCGCCCAGACAGACCTGAAGTGCTACGATGGCTGCGCGGAAACAAGCAAGAAATTCGCAAATCAAAAAAAGGACAACCGACACCGATGAACAACTTCGATTCCCGACGCCGCAATCTGCTTCGCACCGGCAGCCTGGGCGTGGTCGGAGCCGGCCTTCCCGCCATGTCGCTCGCTGCGGGCAAGGCCAGCATGCCGCCCGCTTCCACAGCCACTTTCGACGTGCGTCAGTACGGAGCCACCGGCGATGGCAAGACCATCGACACTCCCGCCGTCAATCGCGCCATTGATGCCGCCGCAGCCGTCGGCGGAGGCGTAGTGGTTTTCCCGGCCGGGACCTACATCTGCTTCTCCATTCGCTTGAAGAGCCACGTTCATCTTTATCTTGAAGAAGGCTCAACCATCCAGGCCGCCGAATCTCCGCTGCCCGGCCAGACCACGGGCTACAACGGCGGCGTCTACGATGCGGCCGAACCCGATACCGAGTGGGACCCGTATCAGGACTACGGGCACAATCACTGGCACAACTCGCTCATCTGGGGCGAAGGCATCCACGATATTTCCATCAGCGGAACGGGGCTGATTTACGGCAAGGGCCTCAGCTTCGGCGCCGGCCCCGGCCGTCCGCCCAGAGCCGGACAGGAAGGGAGCGGCCCGGCGCCCGGAACAGCCGGCAATGCGCGGCCCCAGGCTGCACCCGCGTCTGCCGCGCCTGCAGGCGGCCAGGCTCCCAACCGGCCCGCGTTCAATCCCGCGCGCTTCGCGCGCGGCGATTATCCCATGTATCAGGCCGAGCAGCCCGGCGCGGGCAACAAGTCCATCGCCCTCAAGAACTGCTACAACGCCGTGTTCCGCGATTTTTCCATCCTCAAAGGCGGCCACTTCGGATTCCTGCTCACCGGTGTAGACAACGTCACCATCGACAACATCAAAATCGACACCGACCGCGACGGCATCGACATCGATTGCTGCCAGAACGTGCGCGTCTCCAATTGCACGGTCAACTCGCCCTGGGACGACGGCATCTGTCCCAAGTCAAGTTACGCTCTCGGCTACAATCGCGCCACGCGCAACGTCACCATCACCAACTGCTTCGTCACCGGATGGTACCAGCTGGGCAGCGTTCTCGATGGCTCGTGGAAGAAGTTTCCGGCCGACCGCCGCGCCTTCGGCACCGGCCGCATCAAGTGCGGCACGGAATCGAACGGCGGCTTCATCAACATCACGGTTTCAAACTGCGTCTTCGAGGGCTGCCTGGGCTATGCGCTCGAGTCGGTCGATGGCGCATTGCTTGAGGACATCACCATCACCAATACCACCATGCGCGATCTGGGCTGCGGGCCGTTCTTCCTGCGCCTCGGAGCCCGCCTGCGCGGACCCAAAGACACCACCAAAATCGGCACCCTCAAGCGCGTTCTCATCAGCAACATTGCCTGTTACAACGCGCCCGCGCGCCAGGCCTCGATTCTTTCCGGTATTCCCGGTTCGTTGATTGAGGATGTCAAACTTTCCGACATTTATGTTGCAACTCTGGGCGGCGGAACGGCCGACCAGGCGCAAATCGTCCCCCCCGAGCAGGAAAATGGTTATCCTGAGCCGGGCCGCTTCGGTCCCACGCCTTCCTCGGGATTTTTCCTGCGCCACATGCGCAACCTTGAGCTGAGCCACGTGGAAATCGCCAACGCCACCCCCGACGCGCGCCCGGCGTTTTCGTTGTACGACGTGGAACGCGCCGACTTCTTTGCCATCACCGCGCCGCGCAACGCCGGCGGAGCCCTGGCTCTGCACGGCGTCAAGGATTTCCGCATCGGCTGGAGCCGCGCCGCCGCCGATGCTGTATTGGACAGCGCGGACGACAAGTTGATCTGAGAAAAGCCGTTCTAGTGGAGTTAGCCGAGCTCGCGGGATGAGCGGAGTTAATTTGAATTTGGGGTGCCCCATCCTAGCCGGGTTTTTGTTTTTCCGGCTAGGGTGGGGGCGAGACCGTCCCTGCCTGAGAGTTCCTGATCGCAGGTCCGTAGCCCCTAGCTCCGCTAACCGCGCTAACCCCCGCTAACCCCGCTGTTTTCCTCCCGTTACCATTGGTTTGCGCCTACCGTTCTTTTCGCTTTTCGGGCGGGCTGCCGCAATGCTACGCTTTGAAGAAATGCGCGAGAAATTTCCCCTGCTTCTTGCCGTTGCACTGCTCGTTTTCGTGCCGGGTGCCGCCCTTGGTGCACCTCAAAGACGGTCTGCGCCGCCACCTGCGCAATCCGTCACTCTCGGCAACTCCGCAGTCGCGCTCACCGGCCCCTGGAAATTCTCTCCCGGCGACTCGCCCTGGGTCGACGGCGCTTTTCTCTGGGCGCAACCCGCGTTCGACGACGCGGACTGGGTCACGCTCGACCTGACGCCGCAGAATGCGCAGGCCGATCCCTTCGGCCTCCAGATGTCGCCGCAAAATCAAGTGCCCGGCTGGACCGCCAACGGTTTTCCAGACCTCGCCGGCTACGCCTGGTACCGTCTTTCCATCCGCGTCACTGATCCCGCGCCGGCGCTCGCGCTCAAAATGCCCGCCGACTTCGACGACGCCTATCAGCTCTACGCCAATGGCCGGTTCATCGGCCAATTCGGCGCCTTCAGCTCCGCGCCGCCCACGCTCTTCTTCGCGCGCCCCGTGTCCTTTGATCTGCCTCCCGCTGCCAACGGCCAGATCGATCTCGCCGTGCGCGTTTATATGTCGCCCAACCCGGGTCTCCACGCCTCCGGCACCGGTGTGTCGTCCAATCCCAGTCTCCAGGCCCCGGGCGCCGGCGGCATGCACGAGGCTCCTGTGCTCGGACTCCCGCTCGCCGTCCAGCTCATCCAGTCCTCGCAAAATCAAACCATCGCTTTCGGTTTCTTCGGCAGGTTGCTCACCCTGCTCCTTTTCCTCCTCATAGCGCCGGGTGCGTTGTGGGCCTGGTTCAGGAACCCGCGCGAACTCAGCTTCCTGTGGCTCTTTATCGCCCTGCTCAAAACCGTGCTCTACGCATCGGCTGACTCTCTTGCCTCCCTCACCTTCCTCGTCAGCCGCAGCGCCGACATCTTTTGGCTTGTTGTCGTCCTCAATCCTTTCTGGCTCCCCAACTGGATCATGGTCTTCTGGTACTGGTTCGATCTGCGCAAAGCGCGTTGGATACCGATCCTCGCCTGGCTCACGGTCCCGCTGAATATCTTCGCTGAGTACTATGCGCTCAGCGCCCCGCAGCTCCCCAGCTATCTTCGCTTCATACCCCGGCAATGGCTCGAGAGCGGTTCGCTCTACCTGGTTGCCTTTACCTGCCTGCTGCTGCTGGTCGTGCTTATCTACGGATTCTTCCGCGACCGCACTGAGGCCGTTCTGGCTGCTGTTCCCATCCTGCTTCTCGAAGTCGCGGCCCTCTTCAACTACTCCAGCGCTCCCTATCCTGCGCTTCACGTGCTCGGCGTCAGCATTGACGCTGTCAGCTTCTCCACCATCCTGCTGGCGCTGGTCATCGGTGGGCTCTTCGTCCGCCGCATGGTGCAGGACCGCGTCCGCCAGGAGCTGGCGCACCAGGCCCTCACCAACGATCTGGAGCAGGCTCGCGAGCTGCAGCAGCGCGTCCTGGTTCCCGAAGAAGTTAACACCAATTGTTTCGCTGTTGAGACCGAGTATCGCGCCTCGCAAACCGTGGGCGGCGATTTCTTCCAGACCTTCACCGGCCTCGACGGCAGCCTGCTGGTCGTCATCGGCGACGTTTCCGGCAAGGGCATCAGCGCCGCCATGCTGGTGGCTGTGCTGGTGGGCGCCGCGCGCACCCGCGCCAGCGAAACCTTCCATGCCGCCACGCTTCTCAAGACTCTGAACGAGCGCCTCATCGGCCGTTCCGGCGGCCACTTTGCCACCTGCCTGGTGGCCGAGCTGCGCCCCGACGGACAGATGCGCATGGCCAACGCCGGCCATCTGCCGCCTTACCTCAACGGCGCCGAAATCGGCCTTGAAGGCTCGCTGCCTCTCGGCTCCGCCGTCAAATTCGAACCCTCCACCCGCAGCATGCAGCTCCGCCCCGGCGATCAGCTCACTTTCGTCACCGACGGCGTGGTAGAAGCCCGCAATGCAGACGGCGAGCTCTTCGGCTTCGACCGCACCAGCGCCATCGCCTTGCAGTCAGCCGCAAATATCGCCCTCGCCGCCCAGGAATTCGGCCAGAACGACGACATCACCGTTCTGCGCGTTCATTACGTCGGCCCGCCCATCGAAAACTTTGCCGCTCCCACCGCCACCCTCAGCATATCGATTCCGTAACCGCGCCAACAGCCCTGGATTCAGCGCGGATGACCACGTGATTAAAGTCACTCGGCTTCGGAAAGGGCCGGTCGATACTATAGTCAAATGGCATTTTCGGACGAAAGAAAAGCCGAGATCTTCTGGAATGCCGGCGGGCGCTGCGAGTGCGTGCGCCTGGACTGTCCGGTTCATCCCTGGGCGGTTCGCTGCGGCGCACAGCTTGAAGCTGAGCGGTGGCATTTGCGCCAGAGGCTTTCAGTAGCCGCGGCCGAAAAAGAAAGTGCCAGTTGCATCGAGGCGGTGTGTGCTGCGTGCTTCAAAGCGGCTGGAAGCACGGCGTTCCCCGCAAGTGCTCCGGCGGCGAAGAAGCCTCCGGTCGCCGCCGCAACCGACGCCTTGAAATCCGTGCACAAGGTTGAACGCGGAGCAAAATAACCTTCGGCCGTTCGGTTTTATAACCAGGGAGCGGCTCGCGACCCATCATGACCCAGCGCACGGCGGTGCCGAGCCGAGCGAAGTAAGCCACGGCCTGGGCGAGGAAGTCGGCCCCCGGGCCGCCTTCACGAAGCCGTCGTATCCACTTGGAGGCACTCTGCCGGCTGAGCTTGTGCTCGGCTGCCGCCTCGCACAAGCCCAGCCGGCCCTCCATAACGCTTTTTGCAAGCTGCTCTCGACTGTAGATCGTCAGTCGAGCATGATGGTGACCTGCGGCGCGCGGTTGGCTGCGCCTTATGGTACTTTTCATAGCCCTCCGGGCCGCATTCAGGCTATCCTTGTGTGCGAAGGCGCAGTCTATTCACTCGGGAACGGAGGGTGGCATGACTCTGCATCGGGTTTGGTTGTCGGCAGCAGCTTTGCTCAGCCTGATACCGTTGAGCGCTCCACTTTGTGCAGCGCAAGCAGCCGACCAGCCGCAGCCAGCCACAGCGGCTCCCGCGCAATCGGCACCCGCGACAGCCCAGCCGGCGGCGGCATCGGCCTCGGCGGAGCCCGTTGGCCTTGCCAACGCCGCTCCCGAGAAGAAAACCTACACCGTGCCCGCCGGCACCAAGGTTCTGCTGCAGTTGCGCAGCGGAATCAATACCAAAAGTGCAAGAGCCGGCGATGGGGTTTATCTCTCTTCGGTGTTTCCCGTGGTGGTGGGCAACCGCGTGATGATTCCCACCGGCGTCTATGTGCAGGGAATGGTTGACCGGGTGCAGAGGGGCGGCCACATCCAGGGCAAGGCCCAGCTCGACATGCACTTCACGTCGATCATCTTTCCCAATGGCTCGGTGGTCGAAATTCCCGGCGTGGTGGACAACGTGCCGGGTTCAAGCGACAAGACGGTGAAAAACGATCAGGAGGGAACGATCGAGCAGAATGGCGATAAGGGCCGCGATGCGGGCCGGGTAGCCGAAATCGCCCTGCCTGCCGGTGCGGGCGTGGGCACCATCGGCGGCGCAGCCAGTGGACATCCCATCGAGGGTGGGCTCGCCGGGCTGGGCGCGGGACTGGCCACCGTCGGCATCGTTACGCTTTTCACGCGCAACGCCGATGTGAACATTCCTCCCGGAACCCAGGTAGAGATGGTGCTGCAGCGCCCCCTGCTTCTTGAAGACGCCAATCTGGCGGGCGTGGGCGATCCCGGAACGGCACCTGCGTTGGTTCCGTCTCCCAATCAGGCGAAACCAATTACGCAACATCGTCCCCGCATGGTTTGTCCCCCAGGAGAGCTGGGTTGCGAGTAATCTAGAATAAAGATGCAAATGCAGAGCAGTCCTTCGAACGATTCAAATTCCGATTCCTGCACAGACTCGCCATCCCCTTCCGGGCCCGCGGCCGCGAACTCTACGCGCGTGCCGCCTCAAAAAACGTCGGCGATCGTTCTGTGGCTGCGCGATCTGCTCATCGCCACCGCTGCATCGGTCTTCATGGTCCTCTTCCTTTACCAGCCGGTGCGCGTGGAGGGGACGAGCATGTTGCCGCGCCTCGAGGACCGCGACCGCCTTTTCATCAACAAGTTCGTTTACCACTTCACGGCCATCGAGCGCGGGGACGTGGTGGTGTTTCGCTATCCGCGCGACCCCGAAAAAAGCTACATCAAGCGCGTGATTGCGCTTCCCGGCGATCGGTTGCGCATCGAGCGCGGCCGCGTGTTTGTGAATGGCAAACTGTTGCGTGAGCCTTACGTTCCGCAGGAGTACCGCGACAACCGCTCGCTGCCCGAGATCATCATTCCTGACGACAGCTACTTCATGATGGGCGATCATCGCTCCATTTCATCCGACAGCCGCGACTTCGGCCCCGTGGACCGCTCGCTGATCTATGGCAAGGCGGTGTTTGTGTATTGGCCGGCGCGCGATGTGGGCGTGGTGCATTAAAGGCAGGGAACAAGCCACCCCAGCGCGCACAAATCGCGCGGCGGGGACCCCGGCAGGGGAGCGAGGGAGCAAGCCCGCGGTGATCGGGCGTGGCGATGGGTCGCAGGTGCGGCAGGATGCCGGCGTTCCTTTCGCAAACTTGAGCCGTGGAAATCCGGGCCGAATTGGTCCACTAATCCCTGCTAAAATCGATTGAATCCACTCCTCGGAGAGGCGATGCAGGCAATTCTTGCGCTCGAAGACGGGCGCATCTTCCGTGGGCAAGGCCATGGGCACCCGGGCGAATGCCAGGGCGAGGTCGTTTTTAATACTTCTCTGACCGGATACCAGGAAATCGCCACCGATCCCTCCTACGCCGGGCAGATTGTCGTCCTGACCAACCCGCAAATCGGCAACTACGGCACAAACAAGGCGGATAACGAGTCAGCCAAGCCCTACATTGAGGGGCTGATCGTGCGGGAATTCTCGGCCATCAGTTCGAATTGGCGCTCGGAGCAGGTGACCGACGAGTACATGGAACGGTACACAGTGCCGGTGCTGGCCGAGATCGACACCCGCGCGCTGGTGCGGCACCTGCGCAACCACGGCGTGATGCGCGGGGCGATTTCGACCGAATCTTCCGACGCTGATGCACTGGTCGAAAAGGCCAAAAAAATTCGCAAGATGGATGGAACGGATCTTGCGCGGGTGGTGTCGACCAGGTCGAGCTATGAATTTGACGCCGCCGATCCGCGCAGCCAGACGGATGAGCCGCTGCTGGCCGAGGGATTTATCCACAGGGAGCCAAAGTTGTGGAAAACTCTTCATGTGGCGGCTTATGATTTCGGCATTAAGCAGAACATTCTGCGTATGTTAGCCCGCGAAAGCTGCCGCGTGACCGTGGTTCCGGCGGAGACCACTGCGGAGGAGGTTCTGGCGCTCAAGCCCGATGGCGTCTTCCTGTCGAACGGGCCCGGGGATCCGGAACCGGTTGACTATGCCGTGCGGGCCATCCGGCGGATGATGGGGCGCGTGCCGGTGTTTGGAATTTGCCTGGGCCACCAACTTTGCGGGCTGGCGCTGGGCGGGCGGACGTACAAGCTCAAGTTCGGCCACCACGGCGGCAACCACCCGGTGCGCAACAACGCGACGGGCAAGGTGGAGATCACAGCGCACAATCACAACTTCGCCGTCGATCCCGATTCCATCAACGCCAACGAGGTGGAGCTGACGCACGTGGA
>JASHQH010000214.1 GCA_030037635.1 Acidobacteriaceae bacterium | reverse complement strand
GGCGCACCACAGGATGCGAAGGTCTCGTGGGAGGGCCACGCGGTTTATATCGTAAAGACCAAATCGGACCCCGGGGAGATTACGGTGGCTCGCGTGCTGGCCGATGCGTTCACCGAGGCGAAGCCTGAGGAGTATCAGGAGCTGCGTGGGTTCTACCAGAAGGTAGCTGCGGCGGATCAGGGGCAAATTGTGCTGGCGGGCGGGAAGGGCAACTAAGCCGCAGCTCGCCGTCGGCTTCCGGAGCCGGCCCTGTGATATTCCGTTCAGCCGCGTTCTACGCGCTAGAATGGTCGCACCTTCAGTTGGGGCCGCTCCTTATGCGAAGTGCTTGTGTTTTCTTCGGTGCAGTGCTATTCCTCGCCGTTCCACCGTCGGCGCTGCTTTGCCAGCAGTTTCAGGATCCCACCCCCGACGAACTGAAGATGACCGCAGATCCCAAAGCGCCGGGAGCCGACGCGGTGTATCTCAACGTGGTGGAAATTGACAACGACCCGCTCCACTTCAGGACATACTATGCGCGGATCAAAATCCTGACGGAAAAGGGCAAAGAGCTCGCTACGGTGACGGCATCTTTTCTGAAGGGTGACACGCAGATCCGCGAAGTGCACGGCCGGACCATTCATTCCGACGGAACCGTAATTCCGCTCAACGTGAAGCCGGAAGATTTGCTGTTCGTAAAGAGCGGCGACATTGAGTTGAAGCAGAAGGTCTTTACGCTGCCCAGCGTGGAAGTGGGAAGCATCCTTGAATACAGGTACGATCTTTTGTACCCCGACAAGGCTTTTTCATCGCCGCAGTGGGAGATTCAGCGGCCTTACTTTGTCCACAAGGCGCACTTCGTGTTCACGCCGCTGCCTGACTTCATGCCGCGCGGAACCACCCACCAGATTACTGATACCGGCGACAGAGAAATCGACGCGCGCGGGCGCGAGGTGCACAGCATGTCGTGGAGCGGCCATCTTCCCCCGGGCGCGGCATTCAACCCGAGCGTGAACGGCACCTATACCCTCGATGTCACCGACATTCCTCCGATTCCCGATGAGGCCTTGATGCCGCCCGTCGACACTTTCCTCTACAGATTGTTCTTTTACTATCTCGCAGCCTTCAATTCGAACGATTTCTGGCAGAGCGAGGGCAAGGGGTGGTCAAAGGACGTGGACAGGTTTGCTGAGCCTTCGACGGTCATCCACACCGCCGTGGACGGCATCGTGGCGCCGGGCGACAGCGACCTGGATAAGGCGAAGAAGCTCTACGCAGCGGTGCAGGCGCTCGACAATACGGACTATTCGCGCGAGAAGACCAAGTCAGAACGGCACGATCTGAAGCTTAAGACGGAAAAACACGCCGAGGACACCTGGACGCAGAAGAGCGGCGATAGCGAGGACATTGCCATGCTGTACCTGGCCATGCTGCGCGCCGCGAGTCTCAAGGCCTATGCGGCGAAGCTGGTCGATCGCGACCGGGCGGTCTTCGATCCGAGTTACCTGAGCCTCGATCAGTTGGACTCAACCGTGGTGCTTCTGAACACGGGTGGCCAGCAGATGGTTCTCGATCCCGGCGAGAAGATGTGCCCTTTTGGAACGGTGAGCTGGCGTCATTCGTATGCGGGAGGGCTGGGCCAGAGCGCGGAGGGGCCGTCTTTCACCACAACTCCGATGCAGCAATATGCCGGCAACACAATCCGGCGCACGGGAGTTCTCGCCCTTGATGAAAAAGGCGGCGTCAGCGGACAGCTCCAGATCGCGATGACCGGGCAGGAAGCGCTGCGCTGGCGGCAAACGGCTCTCGAAAACGATGAGACCGAGGTGAAAAAGGAATATGACGCCGACCTGGTGACGATGGTGCCCGATGGGGTACAGGCTCACGTCGACCGCTTTGAGGCAATGGACGACCCGAATACGCCCTTGATCGCCGTGGTGAATGTGAGCGGAACGCTGGGCGTGGCGGCGGGCAAGCGTCTGGTGCTGCCCGGCTTTTTCTTTGAAACACACGGGCCGGCGCCATTTGTGAATGTGGAGAAGCGGATCGAGCCGGTGGACATGCACTACGCCGAGCGCGTGACCGATCAGATCAATTACCGGCTGCCGGCCGGAATGACGGTGGAAGGCGCGCCGCAGGACGTCAACATCGCGTGGCCGAACCATGCGCTGCTGGTGGCTAAGAGCCTGGCGCAACCCACCCAGATCACGGTAGCGCAAACACTCACTCGCGCTTTCACCCTGGCTAAATCAGAGGAATATCAGGAGCTGCGTGGGTTCTACCAGAAGGTAGCTGCGGCGGATCAGGGGCAAATTGTGCTGGCCGCAGGGAAAGGCAACTAAGCCGCAGCTCGCCATCGGCTTCCGGAGCCGGCCCTGTGATATTCCGGTGGCGGGGTCAGCTTGAAAAACTTCCCTCAGGGGCTAAAGCCCTCTCTTTTCTTTAGGGCCCGTGCAGCCCGGCTGAAGCCGTGCCCTTGTTACAAGGCCCCCTTCGATTGAGTTTTTCAGCAAGTTGTGAAGTAGCGCCCTTTCAAAGCGGATTCAACGTTTG
>JASHQH010000213.1 GCA_030037635.1 Acidobacteriaceae bacterium | reverse complement strand
GAGCGCGTGAGCGAGCTGGAGACGCGGATCGCGGCCTCTGCTGCGGAACTGGATCAGGTGCGGACACAACTGGCGGGGATCGAGGAGGAGCGGACCCAACAGCGGAGCTTCCTGGAGACAGCAGCCGGCGAAGCGCACGAATTTCATGCCAAGGTGGAGGCGCGGCAACACGAAGCGCGAGCTGCGGCCGAAGAAGTGTATGCGGCCGAGCGGGAGCTCGAAGCGGGACGGCGCCACACCGTCTACCTGCTCACCCAGGCGGGCAACGCGCGCAATGCCGTTGCCCAGGGCGAAGAGAGCCTTGCCGCGCTGGAACGCGAAGGCGAGCGGCTCAATGGGGAGCTGGGTCAGGCGCGCGGCGAGTGGGAGCGATTGGGATCCGAAAGCAGCGAGTCGCGGCTACGCTTTGAGTCAGCAGACGCGGCCGTAAAGCGGCTTGAAGAGAACATTGCAGCGTCGCGCGAGGCTCTGCAATCAAAGCGCTCCGACGAACAGGCACGGCACGCGCAAGCCAATCAACTGCGCGGCGAGCATGCGGCTGCGGCTGGGCGCCGCGAGTCGCTCCTTGCGCTCATCCGTAATCACGGCTACGCGACAGACTCGGTGCGGAAGCTGCTGAAGCCGGGAGCACTGGGACCCTCGGTCGCGCCCGTGGGTACGCTGGCCGACTTTCTCGAGGTGACCGGGGAATTTGAAGGCGTAGTGGACGAGTTTCTGCACGAGGAGCTCAACTACGTGGTCGTGGAGAGCTGGGGTGCGGCCGAGGAAGGTGTGCGCGTGCTGAAGACCAGCGATGGGCGCGCCACGTTCCTCGTCCACTCTGATGCGCAGGGCGAGCTGTTCGATACCGGCGAGGGACCGGTGAACGAACCGGGATTGACGCCGCTGCGCGATGCCATCAAGGTGCTGAA
This sequence comes from Acidobacteriaceae bacterium, assembly GCA_030037635.1. GTDB lineage: Bacteria > Acidobacteriota > Terriglobia > Terriglobales > Acidobacteriaceae > Telmatobacter. The sequence continues at coordinate 9,056 of JASHQH010000213.1, read as the reverse complement.
CGGCTTTGGCAACTCGCTCGAGGGGATTTTGCCCAAGCTGAAGCATGGCTACGTGGTAGAGAATGCGGTGAACGCACAGCGGCTGGCGCTGCGTTATGCGCATGCCTATTTCCTGACGCCCGAGGGCGAATGCTTCCATCGTTCCACGGTGACCGGCGGTAAAGCGGCCAGCGAGGGACCGCTGGCGCTGAAGCGCGAGTTGCGCGAGACCGAGGGCCGATTGTCACGGCTGGAAACGGATTTGGCGCAAGCCGAGAAGGATGCTGATTCGCTCACGCGCGCCATCGAGGAGCTGACGGCGCAATTGGAGGCACGCGGCGAGGAGCGGCGGCAGGTGGAGAGCGAGGCGGCCAACCTGGGTGCGGCGCTGAAGCAGATGGAGGCAGAGGCGCAGCGCATCGAGAGGCGCATGCAGGAATGGGAGGCGCAGGCTGCTCGTAACAAGGACGCGCACCAGTCCAAGAGCCAGGCGACCGCAGAAAAGCGCACCGAGGCGGCACGGCTCGAAGTAGAGCACACGCAGGCAGAGAACAGCCTGAACACGCTGCAGGGGCAACTGGAAATCCTGCGCCAAAAGCGCGAGACGCTGCAGCAGGAAGCGGCGCAGATGACCGCGGAGCTGGCCGGGCTGGAAGAGCGGCGGCGCGGCGCGGAAGCGGCCTTCCAGCGCATCGACCGGCTGTATGCCGACCTGGATAGGCGCGTGCAGGCCATCGAGCAGCAGCGTGCCGCGGCTGTGGCCGAGCGCGAACAGCGCGTGAATGAGAACTCCGAGCTGGTGCAGAGGCAGGCAGAGTTGACTGCGGTGCGCGCCGAGGCGTTCACCCGCGCGCAGCAGATTGCCGACCAGGCTCAGGCACTGCGCCAGCAGCTGGCGGATATGGAAACGCGACTGAAGAGCGAGCGTGCAGCGCTCGACCAGTTGCGCGAGGATCGGTCTGCGCTTTCAAGCGAGTTGGCCAAGCTGCACTCCGATCTGGAGCATCTAGAGGCAAGCTGCCTGGCCGAAGTGAATGTCGAGGCCCAGGTGCTACGCAACGATGCGGAGATGGCCCGGCTGGCCGGCGAGGAGCTGGCCGCCGAAGAAGAGATTTGCCGCGGGCTGCGCGACCGTCTGGAGCAAATGGGTCCGGTGAACATGATGGCGCTCGACGAGTACAAGGAAACCAAGTCGCGCCACGAATTCCTCGAAACGCAGCGGCAGGACCTGATAGACTCCATCGAAAACACGCAGGAAACGATTCGCGAAATCGAGCAAATGTCTCAGGCACAATTTGACGAAGCTCTCGCCAGAGTAAACGAAAACTTCGCTTCAGTCTTTGCTGAATTATTCAATGGCGGCAATGCAGCCCTTCGGGCGACGAATGCGGAGAATCAATCAGAAGGCGGTCTCGAGATCATTGCATCGCCGCCCGGTAAAAAGCTCCAGAATGTTCTTCTGCTCTCAGGTGGAGAGAAAGCGCTGACTGCGCTGGCTCTGCTGGTGGCGATCTTTCAGTATCGGCCGAGCCCATTTTGCATTCTCGATGAGGTGGACGCACCGCTCGATGAAACCAATGTCGGCCGCTTTGCGGATTTTGTTCGATCGCTGGGCGCTGAAACCCAATTCATGGTGATCACACACTCGAAGCGCATGATGCAGGCCGGCGACCTGATCTATGGCGTGACCATGCAGGAACAAGGCATCTCGAAGATCGTGAGTGTGCGGTTAGCCCAGCACAACGAGAGACGTGCAGCGCTCTGAAGAAAACGATCGAAACATTTGGAAGCGTGTTTGTTGGTAAGACTTTCGAGTTTCAGCTGCAACTCGGGATGAGGATGAAATCATGCGTGAGCTTGCTTCGACAACGCTCTGGTATCTTCTCCGCATTGCAGTTTTGCTTATTTACTTTCTGCCGACCATTGTTGCGACGCGCTATCGGCACCCACGGCAGCTTGCCATTATGCTTTTGAACTTCTCTCTCGGATGGACAGTCGTCGCTTGGATTATTGCCCTGCGATGGGCGCTGCGGGCTAATTCAGCAAAAAGCGCCACTTGAAAGGGTCCTAGGTTCTCGGGGCGACCCTCAGCCGCCTCTTTACCGCGAAGAAGAAAGGGATCGCAGCGAACTGCGATCCGAGGGAGAAGAGAACCGCCGCCATAATGGAGCAGGTATACAGTACTCCGATAATCGCGCTGCCAATGAACCAGAAGACTCCGTAACCGGCCGTGAAGAGGCCGTAAGCCGACGCGCGCCGATCCGATGAGACCATCGGGGCGACAACCGCGGGGATTATTGCCTCATGCACACCCATACCGAGACCCCAGACCGCGACGCCAAACAATGCTGGCCAAAAGCCTCCTAAGAAGACTAGGGGCGCGAATGCTGCGGCGATAAGTGTCAGAGGAATGAGAAGAACAACGCCGACGCGATCGAACGATCTGCCCAAAACAAGTGAGCCCGCGCCGCTCACACCCATCGCAATTGCATATGCGACGGGGACCATGTCTTTCGGCACCGACGAAACCCGGGTGAAGTGGAAGGCGATGAGCGGAAAATCGACAAAACCCGCCGCGACCAGAGCGGCGCCCGCCAGATAGGTCCAATAGACGCCTGGAAGTCCCTTTGTTTCTATGCTCCAGCTCTTGACTTCCAAGTCATGCGGTCTTGGGTAAACGTGGTGAGCTACCAACACCATGCTCAGGCAGATCGCCATCGGTATCAGGGTAGCAGCGAATGCAAGACGATAGCTTCCTCGCCATACGAGCACTCCAGCTACCAGTAGTGGTCCGAAGAGGGCGCCAAACTGATCCAAAGCCTCATGCGTGCCGAATGCCCAGCCAAATCCGATCTCGCTGCCGGCATGGGAGAGCATAGCATCGCGGGGAGGATTACGCGTTGCTCTTCCAAAACGCTCGAGAATGATCAGAGCCGCAGCTGTTGGCCAGTTGTTTGCCAGAGCCAGGGCCGGCACGGCGAGCAACTGCACAGAGTAGCCGAAGAGTGCAATCGCCCAGAAACTGCGGGTCCGGTCTGCCCACCGGCCAGAGATAAGGCGAAAACCATAACCGACTAACTCACCGAAACCAGTGACGACGCTGACCACAGTAGCGCTCGCAGACAAGCCAGCTAGGAACGGGCCATAGACGCTGCGCGCACCTTCATACGTGAGATCGGCGAAGAAGCTGATGACCCCAATCAACAGCACGAATTTCAACGCCGCTTTATATCTTGTTTCTCGCATCAACGGTTCTCGATGAGGGCCATAGTTTAAGGGATCTATTCGTTCTCCGGACATTTCGCAGTTGATTCACGAATTGAGGCGGAGGTCCCTCCGGACTCGAACCTGACGCGTTGACAACGGTCCGGGTCTATGCCTAAGCTCACCTTAAAGCATCAGGAGCGACTGGCGATAAGCCAAGTCCGGCAACCGGGTTGTGGAGACATCACGGTGCCTGAGCGAAAGCTCGATGTGCGGAATGGATTTTCCGAAGCGAGTCTCCTTAAGGGGCATGATCAGCCTTATTGGCCATCCTCTTGTGCGCTCCCGATGAATTTCACTGACAAGGAGCGCCTCTCATGGCCAGCAGTATCTTCGAAACCCAAACGGATTCGGCTTCCACACCACATAGCGTGCGAAGCTTTATTTTCTCCTCAGAATCCGTTTCGGAAGGGCATCCAGACAAGGTGTGCGACTACATTGCTGATTCGATCCTTGATGCATATATTGCTCAGGATCCGCGGGCTCGCGTGGCCTGCGAGGTGCTATGCAAGGAAGATACGGTCGTGCTTGGAGGGGAGATCAGCTCTCTCGCACATGTGCATCACGAAGAAGTGGTCCGTGATGCGATTCGTCAAATCGGCTACACGGACCCAGCAGCTGCTTTCAATGCGGACCAGGTGCAGATTGTAAAGATTATCTCCAGTCAGTCTCCAGACATTGCGCAGGGAGTTAATAGCGAAAGCAATGCCAATCATGAGCAGGGAGCGGGAGATCAGGGAATCATGTTCGGCTATGCTTGTACTGAGACACCTGAACTAATGCCATTGCCAATCTCTTTGGCGCATAGGTTGACCAGGGGCCTTTCGGTAGATCGAAAAGCCGGGAGATTTCCATGGCTTCGTCCCGATGCTAAATCCCAAGTTTCCGTACTCTATGAGGGAACCACTCCGATTGCTGTATCGGATGTGCTCATTTCTACGCAGCATGCGGCCAATGTCGAACGAGAGGAGATTGCGGACTACGTTCGGAATGTGCTTGCTCCGTGCGCTTTGGGGGACTGGTTTAACTCCGAGATCCGATTCCACGTCAACCCAACTGGGAGTTTTATCCTTGGCGGTCCGGCGGCAGACTGTGGCGTAACTGGCCGCAAGATCATCGCCGATACATATGGAGGCGCTGCACATCACGGCGGAGGCGCATTCAGCGGAAAGGATCCGTCGAAGGTAGACCGGAGCGCCGCTTATTTCTGCCGATACGTGGCGCGCAAAATCGTCGAGGAATCGGTTGCTTCGAGAGTCGAAATACAGGTTGCCTATGCGATTGGGATTGCTCAGCCGATCTCCATCAAGGTAGACGCCTTCGGAACAGGTGAAGAGAAGGCTGTTCTCGCCTTCTTGAGGAAGTTTGATTTTCGACCTGCAGCGATTATCGAGCAGCTGTCTTTGTTGCAACCAATCTACCGGAGAACTACAAATTACGGCCATTTCGGGAAACCTGACTTGCCGTGGGAAGCCTAAGGCCGCAGACCAAACAAACGCAATCCAGGGAAGAGGAGCACGTGTTCATTGCCCCTCTCCTCCTCAAGCGCCGGAAACGACGCGGAGGGATTCGATGCTACGTTCCAGGATGCGATCGCGTGCCGCCCATCAGAGCCGGTACGAGGCTTACGCCCACAATCATGGAATGACCTCGGACCAAATGCGGATGCATGACAACCAATGCTTTCCGGGCACAATGCTAACGCCATATCTTTTTTGGCTTAATTCAAAACGGTTCCAGTGGAACCAATTGCGTCCCGAGCACCGGATTCAGATTGGAACGGAGCCAATCCAATTCGATCACTGGCTTTTGCAGTTACAACCAACGTGCGACGGGTTGACTTGCGAATGCCACATTGGTACAGTGCCCCTGCCTGATCGTCACTGAACAGTCTGTGGAAGGTCCTGACTTTGGACCTGGAAAATGCGCTGGAACAGATCCTCCCCGTGACTCGTTGGCTCCGGGCGGCCTTCCATTAGGCGGAAGGTACGTGTCCCGTCTTCGAGCCGCTCGGCGCGAAGAAAGTGTGCGTTTCCCATTTGCTGGCGGTAAAATCCCTGCGCCAAGTCGAACAAGTGCGTAACATACAAGACCCTCACTTTCATTTCGAGAAGAGCCCTGACAATTTGCCTCGCGATTTCGGACCCTTCTCGTTCATTGGTCGAAGCAAACGACTCGTTCAGGAGAAGCAAACAGCCCGGTGTAATCCGCTCCACGATCCCGCTCATCCTACTGAGCTCTTCATCAAGTTTGCCACTCTTCATACTCGCGTCTTCCTCGCGCTTGAAATGGGTGAAGACGCCCCGGCAAACGCTCGCTTGAAACTCCAAGGCTGGTACAAACATGCCACTCTGCATCATGAGCTGAGCCACACCAACGCTGCGCAAAAACGTAGATTTCCCGCCTCGGTTGGCGCCGGTAATCACAACGAGAGCTTTGCTCTCACCGGTGATGTCATTGCCGACGACCCGATCCGCGGTGTTCAAACTCAAGCAGACGTCATAGATTCCCTTGCACTGGAGCGCTACGTCTTTCTCCGGAAGCGGAGTTGGAATGCAAAATGGCTCCTGTTTCGAGACCAGCTTTTCTCTTAAGTTGAGGCAGCCCATATAGAATCCGAGCTCCAAGCGAAGCACCTTGAAGAAACTCAGGATATGATCGCTCGATTGCGCGAGTGCAGTTGCAACATGGATAATTCCCTCCGTTCTCAGCGATTCCAAGGCGCGGAACCCGGCCTCGTCGCGCGGGTCCACTTCAAATGTAAAAGCCGTGCTACTCTTGCGTGCATGCTGGACGACCCATTCCTGGACCTGTTCGAACCAACGCAGTTTTCTGATCTCCAAACGGTGGAGAACATAGTCGGCTCCTCGAAAATCAGGAGCGAGATGAGCGCTCATCAGAATGCCACCAGGAAACTCAAGCTGCTTGAGATGAGTCTTCACCAGTTCCAGGTAGGAGTCGCCCAGCTCCCGTGCGATCATGGCAAATAACCGTCTGAATCCGTCGGAGTGGAATTTCACACTGTGTTCGTCGACAAGGTTCCTAAGCCGCTCCATCGAGCCGATAAACAATCCGAGGGCCTCTATGGACCGGCCCAGAAGAGAATCAGGAGACGATAGAAGAAACCAGCCCCAGATTCTCTTCTCGCGCTCAATCGCATCTACCGATATAGCGTAGAGTTCCCTCACAATCTCCGGAAATTCCATGCAATCTTTTAGAATCTCTTGCCGATATTGAATTGTCGCTTGGTCTTTGAGGCCTGAAAGGACAGCGCTTCTGGTAACATCGAGCAAAAAGTTGTCGCCGCCGGCCATAGCGCGAAACAAAGTGTTCAACTCAAGGTCCTGGATCAGTTCCTGCCCGTTAGCCGGTACACCGTCATCGAGTGAGAAGTCGTGATCGCAAAACATGAGAAAGACTTTCACGTCCTCACCTCGTTTTGGCTCGCGGCCATGCGTGTTTTTACGGCATCGTAAGTCAGGTGATATTTCTCAGCGATCGCTGCGGCGTAAGCCAGCCCATCCGCGGGTCTCCGGATTACCTTGAATGTCCGCTGCTGAGGGTCGTCGGGATTTACTGTGCTGACCATGCTGACTGTCGTTTTGTCAAAGCACGCGAGCTCGTCCAGAAAAGTGACCGTGGCACATAGTAAATTCAGAGCTGCGATCCTTTTCATTACTTCCCGACTGAGAAATAGCGCATCGTTCAATGTCGTGGACAAGAAGCTCTCGTTCATAATGATGATGCTGTTCACCGTCGCTTTTTTAAGGATATCGTTGATTCGAGTAAGATCATCCTCGAGCTTTCCGCGCAGATTCTGTATGTCCTCTTCCTTTTCAAAGTGCGTGAAGAGCTTGTCAAACAGAAACAACGTTGCCGAGACGCCCGGCACAAGGCAGCCTAGTGCAGCCAAATAATGAAGTTGTCCGAAGGTCCGAGCAAATGTGGTTTTCCCGCCCTGATTTGGCCCCGAAACGACAAAGACGCGTTCTGGTTCCTTCAAGTAAAAGTCATTCGTGATTACATTCTTACGCGCATGGACTAAGAGATTGGCGAGCGCGAGGTCGTATGTTTCAAGCGCCTGAACCTCTTTAGAATGGTCTGTCACCCTTGGATAGCAAAACGAGAGTCCAGCATTTTTTATTGGCTGCATCTGTTCAAGATAGCCAATGTAAAACTGCACCTCCCGGTCAAACCTGGAGATGGTCTCATGGCAGTAACCGCGATAATGATTGCAGTATTCATCGAGGTGAATAAAAACCTCTGCATGAAGCTTGGCGACTTGCTCTAGGATCTCTGATTCGATATGGTTCATCTCATACGATCGTGGCACTTTGAAATGATGGTTCCGAGGGTCAGCTTGGCGAAACCTCTCAAACGTTTCGAGAACCTCGCGGCTATAATCAGCGTCTTCGTTATTTCGATCTATAGTGACACGGCTTCCTTGGATATGCAGAGAGTAGCGAATGTTACTTAGATCGGCTCTGATCTTTGCGGTTTCCGCCGCCAGGGCTGTGAAATCTTCTGAGGCAACATAGAGAACCAGAAAGTCACGCAGCCCTTGGAACCCCGTCGATCGCGGACTCATTGAAACCAATCCATCTTTGAGCGCAGCTATTGCGCTGCAGTAAGTTTCGATGGCATTGAGAAAGGAGGCGTGTTTTTGAAGCTTATAGTAGCGCTTCTCCGCGAGCGCGAGATGAGCGCGCATGCTTCGCATTTCTTCGGCAAACGACCGGACAACCTGCACCAGCTTGGAATTTTCAAGATCTTGAAAAATGGCCTGACGATAATAGACTGTGTCAACGCGTCTTAATGGGAAGTAGAAGAATGGCTTGAGGTTGTACTCGCGGCGGCCGTTACAAATTGTATCAACGATCGTGATCGTTTCAACGATTTGATCCAGGTTCAGGTCACGGAAGAAATCGGGAACCTCTTGCCGCTCAAGTTGCGCGTCCGCGCCCCATTCATCGAACAGGATGCTATAAAAGAGCGCAGTCTCGCCCTCTTTTCTGTTTAGTCCGGGGGTTATCGAAGCGCTGGACTCCTGGGTAGGAGTAAAGCTCGGATGATCGGCGGGAGGTGGCACAGACGACTCCTCAAGTGCTGCTTCGTAGGAGTCATCTTCCCCTCACGTGAGGGGCGTATCAGAGTGGACTCCAACACCCGCTCTTTTTTCAGTATCGCGAGCCGCGGAGCGGACTGTCAATCCGCCCTGGTCATCCTCAACCACGTGATGCTTTCTTCAATTCAGAATCGGCGAAGTGGTAGGCAAACTAAGACCTGACTTCGCAAGAGGCTTGACAACTAGCCCCTTACGGTTCAATATTATGGCAGCACATGTCGGAAATGGTGATGGAACTCCACCGATAACCGCCTTCACGGCTGATGATTCCTACTTTCAAAGGAGTTGCGCCGTGAAGAAGATCGTGCAAAAGCCCACCCAACAAACGACCAAAGATTCCCTCTCCCAGACTGTCCCACCGAACGCGCCGAGACTAAGCTCAGAGAGCATTCTGGTATCGGTCCGCCGATGCTGAACGCTCGCGCCTGACGTAGTTTTTTGTTCTTAAGGCTCTCGGCCACTCTAAATTCAAGACTCAGGGGAGTTCTGATGGTACGGACAATTCTGTACAACCTCGTTCAACTCCTTTTCGTACTCGGCTTCGCGCCACTGTATTCAGGAGTGCTCAGCCGTTTCAAAGAAATCATCCAGAGCAAGCGTGGGCCGAGCATCTTTCAGCCTTATCGGGACCTCTGGAAACTCTTTCACAAGGATGAGGTTGTTTCATCGGAAACGACTTGGATCTTCC
>JASHQH010000212.1 GCA_030037635.1 Acidobacteriaceae bacterium | reverse complement strand
GTGCTGGGTGTGCTCGTCGAGCCCCAATTGAACGACACCTGCTGAGGAGCGCCCTGCTGTCCGACGACCGAAATCGTTACGAGAAATGTACCGGTCTGACCGCTCTCTTCCGTCCCGGAGAAGGTGATGCTGGGCAGGGCGGCGCTATCCGGAGTGCTGATCAGACTCATCTGGAATCCAGCCGAGCCGCGTTGCGTAGGCAAAAGCGGCGATTCGTGGGGCCAGCACGGTGCGTGAGAGTTGAGGGTATGTTGCACGGTAGCCACGCGAGCGCGCAATGAGTCCAAGCGCCCCAAAAAGCACATGCTGGACCAACCTCGGTGGCCTACGAAGCACCATCACGTCGCTGAACTCTCTTGCACACAACGCGAGTTGCAGTGGGCGCGGCACGCCCTTGCTGTCTGTGTAGCCGAGCCTGGCAAGACCGAAGAAAGTCTCAATCATATGCAGGAAGCGCTCACCAGGAGTGATTTCGAGGTGAACCCGAATGTCGCCATCGGTCGCATTCCACCAGTCGTGCCAAACGCCGGGCTCGACGACAGCGGTTTCACCTTCCCGCAGAATGCGAGTTTGCCCGTTGCATTTGACTGTGAGCTCACCTTCAAGCGGGGTGAAATACTCCGTGATAGCCGGGTGGTAGTGCTCACCCATGACACGCGCACCGGCAAGCGCCTTCAACTCGGCGACCAGGCGGCCCTGCTGGTTCTGCCAGGGAAGTTCCAGAACCTTGCCGTATTCGCCGGTGACAGGGTTTTCCCAGACCTCTCCGAGGTTGATCGGCCGGCGATCGGGAGGGCCGTTCGGGTTGGGATGCGGCATGCGACCGGCTCTGGTGAATGCACCTACTGAGTTGCTTGTCCGTTGTGCATCTAGCTTCAGGCCTTCTTCGGTGTCTTGAATCAATGTGAGTGTCATGTGAATCTCCTCTAACCGCTAATGGGAGAGTGGAGTGGTGGATTGTATCAAAGGTTCCGAAATTTCTTTCTTATGGGGGAGCAGACCGGGCAAGCGCGGTGACACGAGTCAGTCTCTCTTCAGCCTGGTAGCGGTGCAGAATTCCAAGAAAGCGCGCTCGATTGCCGCCTGGCTGAGTGGACTCGGTGATTTCTCAAGAGTCGAGACAGGGCGTGTCAGGCAACACTGGACTTAAGCTATCTGGGAGGAGTAATACTAGGCTCGATGCTAGAAGCAAGCTCCATTCATGTTTGTGAGGTCGGGAGTTTCTTCAGTTTGCGGCAGAAACCTCCCCTGACGAGTTTTACCGTGGAAATCTGTGGAGGGTAGCTACTTCGCCTATGAACAGGCTGAATTTGGCTGAACTGTGGGAAGAACATTGCCGCTTCGAGTTCGAGAAGCGTGACGTGGACGCAACAATGGCCACGATGGTACCGCAGCCTTACGTGAACCATATTCCTACGATGACAGGTGGGGTTGGCTACAAGCAACTGAAGCGCTTCTATGCTTATCATTTCATTCCTGTCAATCCGCCCGACTTTGACTTGGCGCTCATCAGCCGCACTGTCGGCACCGACACGCTCGTGGACGAATTTATCCTCAAGTTCACGCATACCACAGAGATCGATTGGATGCTGCCGGGAATTGCCCCGACCGGACGCAAAGTCGAGGTTCCGATGGTAGCCGTCATCAGATTTGAGGGGAACAAACTCGTGCATGAGCACATCTACTGGGACCAGGCGACAGTGCTGGTTCAAATCGGACTGCTCAACCCGCGAGGACTGCCCGTCGCCGGACTTCAGACAGCTCGCAAGGTTGCAGACAAATCATTGCCTAGCAACGGGCTCATGAAACGTTGGAGCAAAAGCGAAGGCAAGCCATTGTAGCTCCAATTTGATCAAAGGCTATACGGCGGCGCCTTCCCCTCTAACAGTCACGTCCGCCATGAAAAAAGTGCCGCCTGTTTGCTCACCTGCAAGCAGAATGTGATCTGCTCGATGGGACTCTTGTAGGTTCGACGGGTTTCTGCAGGCACGTACTTCACCTATTTTCGCCGCGATGCGGGCGAAGTTCCATCTGTGCTTTTCTCACGGCAACAACTTGAGCTGGCCTGGGCGTAATGTTTCGCAGCAGAACCTTGTCAGGTTGCGAGAGGTCGAGCCGCTCCATGTGAGGCTGCTTCTGACTCAGGTTTCCGGTGGGCCAGTAGACTTCGATCATGTTGCCGTCGAAATCGTCGAAGTAGATGGCGAACGAGCAACCATGGTCGGCAGTGAACTTGATTGGGATAAGCTTCTCCACGACTCGCTTGTACATGGCCCGAAGCCTGTCGAGTGATGAGACCTTGAAGGCGATGTGAACTAACTCCGGGTTCGCGAACAAGGCTATCTCATGGTGCTCTTCATCGGGACGGCTGCTTAGGAAGGCGGTCGCGCCGAATGGTTCACCTTGGGCGCTACCGCCGCTTAGCCGCATATCGAGGATATCCTTGTAAAACTCTGCCGATGCCGCAGGGTCCTTTGCGTACAGCCCGACGTGGTGGATGCCGGTGTTGCTGCAGCTCCCGGAGACTTCCCTTGACGGAATTTCCGCAGATTGCGACTGCCGGGCCGTTATCTTTTTCAGCAGCACTTCGTCCGGCTGCGACAGATCGAGCCGCTCCATGTGAGGCGGCTTCTGGCTCAGGTCTCCGGTGGGCCAGTAGATTTCGATTAAATTGCCGTCTCGGTCGGCAAAATAGAAGGCGAAGGATACGCCGTGGTCGGATACAAATCTGATCTTGATGTTCCTCTCCACCAAGCGCGCATACAACGATCGCAACTGTGTGAGTGAAGCAACCTTAAAGGCGACATGGGAGAGAGCTCTGTTGGCGAACAAAGCTACTTCGTGCGACTCCTCATCCGGACGGCTGCTCAGGAACGCCGACGGCCCGAATGGTTCACCTGGGACGCTACCGCCGACGATCTGCATGCCGAGAACGTCCCTGTAAAACTCGGCGGATGCTGCAGGGTCTTTTGCGTAAACCCCAACGTGATGTATGCCGGTGTTGCGGCAAGCAGTGGCCGTTTTCGTTCGCGAAGCCCCCGCTACTTCGTCGAGAAAC
>JASHQH010000211.1 GCA_030037635.1 Acidobacteriaceae bacterium | reverse complement strand
GTGGTATGCGGAGCAAAAGATCGACTTGACGCTGGGAGTGCGCGTGACGGAGCTGGATGCGAATGCCAAGCGGATCCGGACCCAAGATGGCAGGGTTCGTGAATATGGCGCGTTGCTGCTGGCGACGGGCGCCGATCCCGTAAAGATTTCAGTGGAAGGAGCTGACCCATCGCGGGTTTTTTATCTGCGCTCATTTGCCGATAGCAAAGAAATTGTTCGCGCGGCGAGCAGTTCGAGCAGAGCCCTCGTAGTGGGAGCAAGCTTCATTGGACTCGAGGTCGCCGCATCTTTGCGCGCGCGCGGTTTGAAGGTAGACGTGGTTGCGCCCGAATCCATCCCAATGGAAAAGGTCCTTGGCCCCGATTTGGGAAAGTTCGTGCAAGGTCTGCATGAGTCGCACGGCGTCCATTTCCATCTCGGCCAAACCGTTGGCAGTGTCAAAGGGGCGCGGGTAACGCTCAGCAATGGCGAGGTTGTCGACGCCGATTTCCTTGTCCTGGGTGTTGGTGTCAAGCCGGCCATTGATCTCGCACAGCGTGCAGGTCTGGCGGTAGACCGGGGGATTCTGGTCAACGAGTATCTGCAAGCGAGCGCGCCCGGCGTCTATGCGGCTGGCGATGTGGCGCGATGGCCCGATCCGCGTTCGGGCAGGCCCATTCGGGTTGAGCACTGGGTGGTGGCTGAGCGTCAGGGACAAACCGCGGCCAAAAACATGATCGGCATTCCCGAGCGATTCGATTCCGTGCCGTTCTTCTGGAGCCAGCAATACGACGTGCGGATCAACTATGTGGGGCACGCTGAGAGCTGGGATTCAATCAAGCTGGATGGCGATCCGCGCCAGAGCGGCTGCGCGGCCACATTCACCGCGGCGGGAAAGAAGACTGCTTTGGTGACGATCTCGCGCGATCTTGCAAGCTTGGAGGCCGAGCTCGATCTGGAAAATGCCGCTGTGCATCGTGCCATCTGAACCGCCCCAGTAGTTCCTATTTTCAAAGTCAATAGGCCGACAAGTGCGCAAAGGGAAATCTTCCAGGTGCACGCATGGAGCAAACCGGATCGAGCATCGCGGCATCTAAGGGTGGGAGCGAGGGCAATGGATTACCCTTCCCCGGGAAATATTATTGATATTCTGCGCAATACGCTCCGCCGGCTTGAGCAAGCGGAAGATTTCCGCCAGGAAGACCACGCCGTGATCGAGCTAAAAAGGCACATTATTCAGTCCATCGCGGAACTCGAGGTCATGAAGAGCGCGCATTGCGACGCCGAAGCAGAAAACGAAGATGCGATGGCGGCGCCGTCGCGGCGGTCGAGGACCGGGAACGAAGTTCCGTCGAAGACCGCAAGCCGCTGCTAACTAGAAGATGGCCGGGCAGATGAAGCCACCACGCTGGCGCGAATTTTGAAGTCTTTGCTGCCGCTCGAAAGGAGATTTTTCGAGCGAGACAACCTTTTCCGCAGCCGTAAGCATCCACTGCTTAGTTTCAATTCCGGGATCTGAGCGGAAGTGTACCTCGGGGGGACACGATCCGTCTTCCCTCGCATTCCGGTTCCCCAGCCTTCCAGGAGGCGTGAAAAATGGAAACAGTCATGCCGCAGCCCATTCTTGGGCAAGGCGGGCAGGAGCGCCCCTCTAACGGGAATGGCGCTCTTGAGCCTTCATCCACCGAATATTTATCGGTGATCCTGCAAAGCCTGCAAACCATGAAGGACGGCGATTTCAGCGTTCGCCTGCCGGTGACATGGACGGGACTGCCTGGCAAGATCGCTGACAGTTTCAACGAGATTGTGACGGCCAACCAACAGATCGCGTTGGAGTTGAAGCGCGTAGGGCAGGTAGTGGGCAAAGAGGGCAAAACCCGCGAGCGCATCCGTGTGGAGGAACGGCGCGGGGCGTGGAACGACATGGAAGTTTCAGTGAATACGCTGGTGGAGGACCTGATTCGTCCTACCGCCGAAGTGACGCAGGCCATTGCCGCGGTGGCACAGGGGAATCTGACGCGAACCGTGGTGCTCGACGTGGACGGACGCCCCCTGGAGGGCGAATTCCTGCGCTCGGCGAGCATTGTGAACACCATGATCCGGCAGCTGGAGGTGTTTACGGCCGAGGTGACGCGCGTGGCGCGCGAGGTGGGCACCGACGGCAAGCTGGGCGGCCAGGCAGTGGTACCCGGCGTGGCCGGGACCTGGAAGGATCTTACGGATTCAGTTAATTCCATGGCTTCGAACCTGACGGGCCAGGTACGTAATATCGCCGAAGTGGCGACGGCCGTGGCCAGCGGCGACCTGTCGCGCAAGATTACCGTGGACGTGCGCGGCGAGATTCTGCAGCTTAAAGAAGCCATCAACACCATGGTCGACCAGTTGCGCTCCTTCGCATCGGAGGTGACGCGCGTGGCGCGCGAAGTGGGCACGGATGGCAAGCTGGGCGGCCAGGCCGTGGTGCCGGGCGTGGCCGGAACGTGGAAGGACTTGACCGACTCAGTAAACGCGATGGCCGGCAACCTGACGGCACAAGTAAGAAACATTGCCGAAGTGACGACGGCCGTGGCGCGCGGCGATTTGTCGCGCAAGATCACGGTGGACGTGAAGGGCGAGATTCTGGAGTTGAAGAACACCATCAACACGATGGTGGACCAGCTGAATGCGTTTGCCGGCGAAGTGACGCGCGTGGCGCGCGAGGTGGGAACGGAAGGCAAGCTGGGCGGGCAGGCCAACGTGCCCGGCGTGGCAGGTACGTGGAAGGATCTGACCGACAATGTGAACTTCATGGCCGGCAACCTGACGGGCCAGGTGCGCAACATTGCGGAAGTGGCGACGGCTATTGCCAACGGCGACCTTTCGCGCAAGATCACAGTGGATGTGCGCGGCGAAATTTTGCAACTGAAAGAAACGTTGAACACCATGGTGGATCAGCTGAACCGATTCGCCGGCGAGGTGACGCGCGTAGCCCGCGAAGTGGGAACGGAAGGCCGCTTGGGCGGCCAGGCCAACGTGCCCGGCGTGGCCGGAACCTGGAAGGACCTTACCGACTCAGTGAATTCAATGGCGGGCAACCTGACGGCCCAGGTGAGAAACATTGCCGAAGTGACGACAGCCGTGGCACGCGGCGACTTGTCGCGCAAGATCACGGTGGACGTGAAGGGCGAGATTCTGGAGCTGAAGAACACCATCAACACGATGGTGGACCAGTTGAACGCGTTTGCCGGCGAGGTGACGCGCGTAGCCCGCGAAGTGGGCACGGACGGAAAGCTGGGCGGGCAGGCGCAGGTGCCGGGAGTGGCCGGAACCTGGAAGGACCTGACCGACAACGTGAACTTCATGGCCTCGAATCTGACCGGCCAGGTGAGAAACATTGCCGAAGTGGCAACGGCCGTGGCGCGCGGCGACTTGTCGCGCAAGATCACGGTGGACGTGAAGGGCGAGATTCTGGAGCTGAAAGACACGATCAACACCATGGTGGATCAGCTGAACGCGTTTGCCGGCGAAGTGACGCGCGTAGCGCGCGAAGTGGGTACGGATGGAAAGCTGGGCGGGCAGGCGCAGGTGCCGGGCGTGGCCGGAACCTGGAAGGATCTGACCGACAACGTGAACTTCATGGCCGGTAACCTGACGGGGCAGGTGCGCAATATCGCAGAGGTCTCAACCGCAATCGCCAACGGCGATCTTTCGAAGAAGATCACGGTGAACGTGAGCGGCGAGATTCTGCTGCTGAAAGAGACCATCAATACGATGGTTGACCAACTGAACCGCTTCGCGGGCGAGGTGACGCGCGTGGCTCGCGAAGTGGGATCGGAAGGCCGGTTGGGGGGCCAGGCCAACGTGCCCGGCGTGGCGGGAACGTGGAAGGACCTTACCGACTCAGTGAACTCGATGGCCTCGAACCTTACCGGACAAGTGAGAAACATCGCCGAAGTGACCACGGCCGTGGCGCGCGGCGACCTGTCGCGCAAGATCACCGTGGACGTGAAGGGCGAGATTCTGGAGTTAAAAAACACCATTAACACGATGGTGGACCAGCTGAATGCGTTTGCCGGCGAGGTGACGCGCGTGGCCCGCGAGGTGGGAACCGAAGGCAAGCTGGGCGGCCAGGCGGTGGTGCCCGAAGTGGCCGGAACCTGGAAGGACCTTACCGACAGCGTGAACTTTATGGCCGGCAACCTGACGGCACAGGTGCGCAACATTGCGGAAGTGGCGACGGCTATTGCCAACGGCGACCTTTCGCGCAAGATCACAGTGGATGTGCGCGGCGAAATCCTGCAGCTGAAGGAGACGCTGAATACCATGGTGGAGCAGCTTCGCTCGTTCGCCGCGGAAGTGACGCGCGTGGCGCGCGAAGTGGGATCAGAAGGCCGATTGGGCGGGCAGGCCAACGTGCCCGGCGTGGCCGGCACCTGGAAGGATCTGACGGACAGCGTGAACGCCATGGCCAGCAACCTGACGGCCCAGGTGAGAAACATTGCCGGAGTGACCACGGCGGTGGCTCGTGGCGACTTGTCGCGCAAGATCACAGTCGACGTGAAGGGCGAGATTCTGGAGCTGAAGAACACTATCAATACGATGGTGGATCAGCTCAACGCCTTCGCTGCGGAAGTGACGCGCGTAGCCCGCGAGGTGGGAACCGAAGGCAAGCTGGGAGGCCAGGCGCAGGTGTCGGGCGTGGCCGGAACCTGGAAGGACCTGACCGACAACGTGAACGTGATGGCCACCAACCTGACCGAGCAAGTGCGCGGCATTGTGAAGGTGGTGACGGCCGTGGCCAACGGCGTGCTGACGCAGAAGCTGACTGTGAATGCGAAAGGCGAAGTGGCCGCGCTGGCAGAAACCATCAATAACATGACCGATACGCTGGCCACGTTTGCCGACCAGGTGACGACGGTGGCTCGCGAAGTGGGTGTCGAAGGGCGGCTTGGCGGACAAGCCAACGTGCCTGGCGCCGCCGGGACGTGGAAGGACCTGACCGGCAACGTCAATCTTCTGGCCGACAACCTGACCAACCAGGTGCGCGCCATCGCCGAAGTGGCTACGGCGGTGACCCAGGGAGACCTCACGCGATCGATCCAGGTGGAGGCGCGAGGCGAGGTTGCCGAGCTGAAAGACAACATCAACACCATGATTGACAACCTGCGCCTGACCACGGACCGCAACAAGGAGCAGGACTGGCTGAAAACCAACCTTGCCCGGTTTACGGGGATGCTGCAGGGCCAGCGCGATCTGGGGACAGTGGGACGGATGCTGCTTTCAGAGCTGGTGCCGCTGGTGAATGCGCAACAGGGCGTGATTTACCAGATGGCGGGCAGCGAGCCGGCGGGCACGCTGGTGCTGCTGTCAGCATTTGCGGATACACCGCAGGGTTACGTGAGCGAAGTAAGGATGGGCGAAGGCCTGGTGGGCCAATGCGCCGCAGAAAAGCGCCGCATGCTGATTACCGACCTGCCCAGAGGGACTGCTCCCATTCGCTCGGGGCTGTTCAAGGCGAAACCCAAGAATGTGATCGTGCTGCCGGTGCTTTTCGAGGACCAGGTAAAAGCGGTGATCGAATTAGCCAGCCTGAGCGCCTTCACCGCGTCGCACCTGTCATTTCTCGAGCAGCTGACCTCGAGCATTGGCATTGTGCTCAACTCGATTGAAGCCACCATGCAGACCGAAGGACTGCTCAAGCAGTCGCAACAGCTGGCCACCGAGCTGCAGACCCAACAGAAAGAACTGCAGCAAACCAATGAACAACTGGCACAGAAGGCGCAGGAGCTTGCCGAACAGAACTACGAAGTGGAACGCAAGAACCAGGAGATCGAGCGTGCGCGCAGGGCGCTGGAAGAAAAGGCGCGAGAGCTGGCGCTGACGTCGAAGTACAAATCGGAGTTCCTTGCCAACATGTCGCACGAATTGCGGACGCCTTTGAACAGCATCCTAGTGCTGGGGCAGCAGCTGGCAGAGAATCCCGACGGCAGTCTCACGCCGAAGCAAGTGGAATTTGCGCGCACCATTCATGGCGCTGGAACCGACCTGCTGAACCTCATCAGCGACATTCTCGACTTGTCGAAGATCGAATCGGGGACGGTTTCGATCGAGGCGGAAGAAATGTTCTTCAGCGCGCTGCTAGACGCGGTGGCAAGGCCGTTCCGCCACGAAGCCGAGAACCGCAAGCTGGGGTTCGAGGTGATGGCGGACGCAGCCATGGGCCGCAGCCTGGTAACCGACTCGAAGCGCCTGCAGCAGGTGTTGAAGAATCTGCTGTCGAACGCGTTCAAGTTTACTGAACAAGGAAGCGTAAGGCTTTCGGTTTCGCTGGCGCAAGGCGGGTGGAATCCCGGCCATCCGATCCTGGATGGCG
This sequence comes from Acidobacteriaceae bacterium, assembly GCA_030037635.1. Lineage (GTDB taxonomy): Bacteria > Acidobacteriota > Terriglobia > Terriglobales > Acidobacteriaceae > Telmatobacter. The sequence goes on along the minus strand of JASHQH010000211.1, from coordinate 106,994 downwards.
CCGGATCGGTGATTGCATTCGAAGTGAGCGATACCGGCATCGGGATTGCGCCTGAGAAGCAGCGCATTATTTTTGAGGCCTTCCAACAAGCCGATGCCGGCACCAGCCGGAAGTTCGGCGGCACCGGTCTGGGGCTGGCCATCAGCCGCGAGCTGGCCAACCTGCTGGGCGGCGAAATTCAACTGAAGAGCGCACCCGGCCAGGGAAGCACCTTCACGCTCTACCTGCCGCAGACCTATCTGGGTGCGGTAGCGCGCCCGCCGGCCAAGGGAGCGGAGAGCGGCGCGGGCGCACAGGCCGTGCTGGCGCCGGCGCCGGTGGCCGAGAAGGAGGCGCGGATTCCGGACGATCGCGCCGACCTTGCCGAAGGCGATGCGGTGCTGCTGGTGGTGGAAGACGATCCGCACTACGCGCGCATTCTCTACGATCTCTCGCGCGACAAGGGATTCAAAGTGCTTATTGCGCATACCGGCGCCGAGGCGCTGACGCTGGCGCGCGAGTACAGCCCAACAGCCATTTCGCTCGACGTCTTCCTGCCCGACATGCTGGGCTGGACCGTGCTGAACCACCTCAAGCAGGACGCAGCGACGCGCCATATTCCGGTGCAGATGCTCACCCTGGACGAAGACCGGAACCTGGGGTTGTCGCGCGGCGCCTTTGCTTATGTAACCAAGCCCACCAGCACGGAAGATCTCGATGCCGCACTGACGCGCATCCGCGAATATTCGCAGCCTCGCCGCAAGCGCCTGCTGGTGGTAGAGGATAATCCTGCCGAGCAGCTGAGCACGCGCGAGCTGTTGGGATACGAAGACATCGATATCGATGTGGTGGATTCAGGGAGCGCCGCGCTTCGTGCGCTTTCAGAAGCCAACTATGATTGCGTGGTTCTGGACCTCCGCCTGCCCGATATGAGCGGTTTTGAAGTCCTGGCGCAGCTTCGCGACAGGGCTACGCTCAAAGACGTTCCGGTGGTGGTGTTCACGGGACGCGAGCTGACGCCGGAGGAAGATGCTCAACTGCGCATGCTGGCGCGCAGCGTGGTGGTGAAGGATGTCGAGTCGCCGGAAAGGCTGCTCGACGAGACGGCATTGTTCCTGCACCGTGTGATCTCCGATCTGCCCAAAGAAAAGCAGGAGATGCTGGATCGGCTGCATCGTTCAGACGAAGCGCTGCACGGCCGCAAGGTGCTGGTGGTGGACGATGACGTGCGCAACATCTTCGCGGTCAGCAGCGTTCTTGAACGCCGCGGCATGACGGTGCTGTCGGCGGGGACAGGGCGCGAGGCGATCGAGACCATCGAATCCACTCCGGACATGGGGATCGTGCTGATGGACATCATGATGCCGGAGATGGACGGATATGAAACCATGCAGACGATCCGCCAGAATGCCGCCTTGCGGCGGCTGCCGATCATCGCGCTGACGGCCAAGGCGATGAAGGGCGATCGCGAAAAATGCCTGGAAGCAGGGGCGTCGGATTATCTGGCCAAGCCGGTTAACACGGAGCAACTGCTGTCGGTATTACGCATGTGGTTGCACCGCTGAAATGAGACTCGCCTTGCGATCCTTTACTGCAGAGGAATAGCAACGATGACTGGGGAAGAAAAGATCAACATTCTGATGGTCGACGACCAGCCGGCCAAACTCCTTAGTTACGAAGCTATTCTTCGCGACCTGGGCGAAAACCTGATCAAGGCCAGTTCGGCGAGCGAAGCCCTCAGCATTTTATTGAAGACGGACGTGGCCGTTGTCCTGATGGACGTCAGCATGCCCGACATCGATGGATTCGAGCTGGCTGAGGTGATCCGGCAGCATCCCCGCTTCCAAAATACAGCAATCATCTTTATTTCCGGGGTGCACCTCTCCGATGCCGACCTGATCCAGGGATACAGGCGTGGGGCAATCGACTACATTCAGGTACCGGTTGTCCCCGAGGTGTTGCGTGCCAAAATCAGCGTCTTTGCCGAGCTGCATCGCAAGACGCGGATGCTGGAAGCCTTGAACAGAAACTTGGAGCGGCGCGTCGAGGAGCGAACCGAGGAGCTGAAGAAGAGCGAGGCCGAGTTCAGGATGCGGGCGGAACTGCTCGACATCGCCTCCGAAGCCATTATCGTGCACGATGAGGATGGTCGGGTCCAGTTTTGGAACAGAGGCGCGGAGAATCTTTACGGCTGGCAACGCAACGAGGTAACTGGCCGCGACCTGCACCGGCTGCTCAAGACAGTTTTCCCGGTTCCGAGAGAAAGCATCAGGGAAACGCTGAACGAACAAGGATCGTGGCAGGGCAGGCTGATTCAAAAAACCAAGAGCGGAGCCGAGGTCGTGGTCGCGTGCCGGAAGACCCTGAATCAGGAGGATGGCGCGGTTCTGGCGGTCGATCGCGACATTACAGCCGAGCTGCAGGCTGAAGAGGCGCTGCGTGAATCTGAGAAATTTGCGGCCATGGGCCGCGTGGCCGGCATCATCGCCCATGAAATCAATAACCCCCTGGAAGCCATCACCAACATCTTTTATCTGCTGCGCAATCATCCTTCGTTGAACGACGATGCCAGATCGTATGCTGACATGGCGGAGCAGGAGCTGCTGCGGGTCAGCCATATCACGCGGCAGACGCTGAGCTTCTATCGGGAATCGAAGCAGCCCATGCAGATTTTCCTGCCCGACGTGCTCGACGATGTTCTCGAACTGCAAGCGCGAGCACTTACCAGCAATCGCATCACGCTTCGAAAGAAATACCTATCCGCAGCTCCGGTGATGGGATTCCCGGTGGAATTGAGACAGATCTTTCTCAACCTGATTGGGAACGCCATACAAGCTATGCCGGAAGGCGGCGTGCTGGGCATCAGTGTGCATGAAGTCACCGACTGGCGGAGAAACCAGCGCGGCACCGCAATTTCCATCGTGGATACGGGCAAGGGCATCTATCCCGAGGTCGCCCACCAGCTCTTTCAGCCGTTCTTCACCACCAAATCCACCAAGGGCACCGGATTGGGGTTGTGGATCAGCAACGGCATCGTACAGAAGTACGACGGCAGGATGGCGTGCCGAAGCTTGCGCAACAAAGACAGATGTGTGACCAGTTTTCGTGTGTTTCTGCCGGGTTCAAGAACCTTTGAAGCGACGGCGAGGAAAAGCGGAGAGACGGCGAATGCGAATGGTGCCGTCATGGTCAGCAGCGCAGATCCTGTCCCGCAGGCATCCTGAATTCGTTTCGGCGCTCCGGCGGCTCGCATAGTGAAAGAGTCCGCTGGTCCCATACTGAAGTGGCGCGGCGACATTTCCTCAAAGGCGAACTCTTGAGACGGGCGAGGTTTCGCTGACGTTCAGGCAGATGTCTCCTTCCTAAAGCCGTGTGACTCAATCACATTGAGATTTCCCGCCTTCGCGTATACAAATCACATTTCCATTGAAAAAAGAACTGCGGCTCGCAGCCGCTGAGGGCAGTGCTGCGGCGTACAACTTTTGGGGGGAATCCAGTGAGTGCATATTCCTGTTAGGATGCGTTTCATCCCTAATCTGCTAGATTACGCAGGCTTGCCCGCTCTATAGACAGCCCGTACGGCGAACGGAAGACCAAAGTTGCGCCCAGAGGCTCACGGCGTTTTAGGAAATTGTGTGAGGTCTTGAGTTCGTTCCATGTCGCCGCTCCCAGATGGTCGCGCCGACTATAGAGCATCGGCTTCTCCTTTCAGTAACTCCTAAAGCGCTAAAGCGCCACTTGAGCATGAGGAAATTCTTGTGCCCCGCGCGGGCATTTGCGAACGCACATGCTTGATTCGAGCGCCGGCAGCGAGCCATAGATCGAGATGCATTGCAGCAACGATGGGCATGAACTGCCGAAGATTCCAGGGGGAACGATGAAGCACGAGCGGCCGCAGTTTGTTTTGGCACTCGCAAGCATTTTTCTTTGCAGTTTGACTGGGTGCGTGGCTGGAGCGAATTCGATTTTGCCCGGGTCGACGGGCGCAGGCTCGACAGGAACGGGATCGGGATCCAGCTCGGGCTCAGGATCGAACTCGGGATCAGGATCGAGTTCAAGCCCAGGTTCAGGATCGAACTCAGGGTCGGGGTCGAGTGCGTCTGGATCGACTGCGATCGCTCTCACGTCGCTTACGGGAATCAACACCGCAGCCTGCCCGGCGAGCGGCGCGCTGCCGGCTCAATGCCAGAATGCGTTCCCGGGCCAGATTGATACCCGGGCCGATGTGGCGACGCCAAACTACGATGTTCCAACCGGCAACGTGTCGGATGAGGATCCACACACCTATCTCAACCAGGGTGCGAGTACCCTGATTTACGGGAACATGATGCTGGGTTATTGCACGCTTGCAGGATCGACATATTGCAACAACAATGTCCAAACCGGTTACACGTCGAATAACGCTGCAACCGTTGCCGCCCAGGCGCAGGATATGCAGAACCGTCACTTTGACGGCGCCATTATGACGTGGGAAGGCCCAGGCACAAGCGAGGATGCCGCCACGCTGCTCTTTCAGTCGTATGTGAATGCGAATGACTGCAGCGGAGGGACCTGCAGTCTGGGTTATCTGATCATGGACGACGGGCCTTCTTGGGCATACAACGTTGCGTCCACCGGCATTCCGGGCACCAGCGGGCAAAGCTGCTCCAACCTGGCGGGCGCGGCGTTTGAAAGCTGCGTGGTGGCTCATCTTGAAAACGACATGTGCTATATGAATGGGAAGCACTGGGGCAACAGCGCGTACCTGAAAGCGAACGGACGGCCCGTGGTGCAGGTGTTTCCCGACGAAGAGGTGATTCCTTCGACCGGGCCGGCGCCTTCGTGGGCCGATGTGTGGACGCAAGTGGGAGAGTGGAACGAGGACCTGCCGGATAACTGTGCCATAGCTCCGTACAATGCCAACAACGGAGTTCCGCTGGTGGTTTTTGAAAACGACTTTGGATTTCAGCACGCAGACTCTTCGGGTTCTTTCTATTGGATTGAACCTTCGCAGACGACTTTGGTCGCCGACCAGTTTACGTTGAATATTGCAGGGCCCGAAATTGGTGGAACCCTGGATAATTTCCTGGCCACTGCACTTTCCTACAACGGCGCACAGGTGTGGTCAGGCGCCTTCAAAGGTTTCAACAGTATTCAGTCGACATGGGGCACAGGCCGCATTATGGACCAGGAGTGCGGGCAGACGTGGATCGCCTCTCTCACCGAGAGCAATGACTTCTTTACCAATCCAGGGGTGCCGTATATCCAAGTCGCCACATGGAACGATTACAACGAAGGCACGGAGATTGAAACCGGGATCAACAACTGCTTTACGGTAAGCGGGAGCGTGAGCGGAGGAACGCTCTCGTGGGCGCTGAACGCATCGGGCAGCTACGCGAGTATTGCGACGGTATCTCACATTGAGATTTACGATTCGCCCGACGGAGAGAATCTGACGCTGTTGACGTCGCAACCGGCGGCTTTGAGCGGGAGTTGGAGCCTGACGAGCCTGCAATCCGGGACGCATACACTGTTTGTGCGCATGGTGGGAAAGAACAGCATCCTCAACCAGATTTCAACCGGTATCACCTACTCGAATTAATGGGGACTTGGGCGCGTTCCGCTTCAGGCCACGGGGCCGCGAACGGCGCCCCGGCACTTATTGCTGGGCCTGGCGCTTCGGTTGGCTGGGGTTTTGCGGTTGCGCGTAGTAGCCGCGCTTGGTGCGAACCGACAATAGGCCATGTGCGGGCGAGATTGCTTCAACTCGGATGGTACGATAACCGCCGAGACTCAGGGCCCGGGATGCGTGGTAATCGACGACGTACTGCTCGCGAATGTCCTGAGCTACGCGGACTGCGATGTTATCGAGTTCGTCGAGAGAACTGGGAAAGTACGCGACGCCGCCGGTCTCTTCTGACAGGGTCTCCAGAACCCGACCGCTCTCCGCCGCCTCCTCTTTACTATCGTCGAACAGCAGCCCGATGGTATACACAACCGGGCCGCCTAATCCCTGCACGCGGCGAATGGCTTCCTGCAAACTGATGCGGGAGGCGTTGTCGGCTCCATCGGAGATGATGAGCAGAACCTGCTTTCGGTTCTTGCCGTCCTTGGCGAGCTCGTCGGCCGACGCGGCCACGGCGTCGTAGAGGGCGGTGGTTCCCTGGGAGTCGAAACGCGAGATGCTGCGGTCGAGCGCGACACGATCGGTGGTGAAGCGCTGGTCGAGGTAAGCACGGTCAGCGAAGTTGACGACGAACGCCTCATCATCGGGGTTCGATGCCCGGAGCAGATGCAGTGCGGCGGCATTGACGGCGCCGCGCTTGTCGCGCATGGAGCCGGAATTGTCGATGAGAATTCCCATGGAGACGGGGAGGTCGAGATGCTGGGCTGAATTGACCGTCTGGGGAACACCATCCTCCCACACGCGGAAATTTTCGCGCGTCAGGTCCATCACCGGCCTTCCACGCTGATCGAGCACCGCACAGTTCAGCAGGACTTCATCGACATCGGCATGCAGTGTATACATGCCGTTCTGCTGTCTCTGAATCTGATTGGCGCTGGCGGAAGGCGCCGGCTGATTGGAAACATTCGGAGAGACGGGAGTTCTGGAGGCCGCAAAGGGGGCGATGTTCGCGGGCCGAGCCGCGTTATCGTCGGGCGAAGGGATGGGATCGCGGTCGACATCGAGCGGCGGCTGAACTTCAGGCTTCGACGCATCGGGAGTTGTGGTGCGACTTGTGGCCTGGGGCGGCCAAACAGTGGCTGATTGCGCCGCTGCAAGCCATCCACAGCAGACGAGCAGCGCAAGCGCTGCCGGCAGCGTGCACCGGCCGATGCGCGATTTCGCGAAAAGTCTGATGAGCATAGTGGCTCGCCGTCCGTGACCAAACGCCACCCTTGGTTAGATGCTGCCGAAATCAATGCAGATGGAAGTCGATGTCAATCACCATCTGCACAGCCACAGGATGGCCCTGGTACATCGCGGGCTTGAATCTGTATTGTCTTACCGCTGCGATGGCTTCCTCATCCAACCCCATGCCCACGCGATGAGTCAGGTGCACGTCCTGGGGATATCCCTGCGCATCGACAATGAGCTGAATAGCCACGCTGCCCTGGAAGTCTGCCCGACGGGCCTCGGCTGTAAATTGCGGCTCAACCGAGTGGATGACTTCAGGTGCGCTCACGCCGCCCCCGACGTTCATGACGCCGCCGCCGTAGCCGCCAGTCGAGCCGGGCCCCTGTCCCGTGCCGTGGCCGGTGCCAACGCCTCCGCCGAGCCCGAAGCCGAACCCATTTCCGGCGCCAGGCCCCTGCGAATCCACCGCAACCTGCGGCGATTGCGGCATGCCCAGTTTGGGCATGGAAGTGTTCTGCGGCATCCGCACCTGGACGGTTGGCTCAACGGGCAGTTTGGGGCGCTCGATTCTTGCGATCTCCGGGATGACTACAGGTGTCTTGGCTATTTCGGGCAGGCGGCCTCTGCTGGGCGCGACCAGGTGATGTGCGCCTCCGCCGCCTCCTCCCCCGCGCGCCTTGGCCACGGGCATTACGGGCGGGGGCGGAGGATCATAAAGAGTGAAATGGATAGGCACAGCGGTGGTTTCTGTGGTTTGCACCGCGGCCGTGTGAACCATCGCTCCCCACCACAGCACCGTCGCGAACACGAGGAGATGAATGACTACGGAAAGAACCGTGGTGCCGCGGCCGCGCCTGGCAATCCGCTGATCGAGTCCTCTGAACATGTAAGAGCGAGAAACGCGGGTTATGGTTCCAGACGGCCTGGCAATCGCAGCCGCAGCGGGCCACGCTTCCGGAAGAGAATCGCTGTCGAAGGCAAGCGACGAGCGATTGTAAGCCTGTTGTTCACCACGGCTCCCGGTTTGATTGCCTGACGTGCGCGTCCGGCGTGGCGCCGGTCGTGAAATTTTCAATATAAGATCGCCCATGGCCCTGTTACCGGCGATTCTTAAATCGCCGGCGTCCCTTCTCTCGATTCAACGAGAAGTCTAACGATCAATTACGCGATTCTAGGTATTCTTCAGTCTCAAAAAACCAGTTAGAAAAAACCGGAAATTCTCCGCTACCAGATGCCCTTATCGTTTCCTGTCAATTTCTCCTTAACTGCTGCCGCTGTGGCAAGCCACGGCAACAGGCTGAGTCGAGCGCCGTTCATGAATTCTCCACGCCCCAGCACACTGGCCAACTGCGTTCCATAGAGCCGCACGGAGTGGGGCATGACGGGAACACGCAAAAATGCGCGTGCGTAGTACATTTCACGGCCGCCAAATCGTGCGGCGGCGTGCACAAAGTGAGGCAACGCCAAGCCAAATCCGCGATAACTCTTTACGTAATCAGAAACAATTTCGAGATAGGTTGCGACGCCTTCCCAGATGCCCACGGTCGTCGCCGACGCGCGCAAGTTGTCGTAATCAATGGCGCAGACGTCCGCCAGGGCCGCCGAATCGACGATGTCGCACAGCCGGAAGTAGAAATGCCGGTACATGCGTTGCAGGGTAGAGATCATGATCCGGTCAGTCGTCGACGGAACGCGGAAGGTATAGCCGCCTGCGGCTGCGCTGCGCGCGCGTTCGAGAAGTCCGCCGGCGAAGGCATCCTGCTCTCCTGTTTGACCCAAGCGGCCAATGTGAATCTCAACGGCCTCGGTTAAACCAGGAAGATAGAAATTCCATTTTTGCGCCAGGCGATCGCCCCAGCTGCGCGGTGCGGTGCGCGCGTCGAAGCGCTTCTTCATGAGCCGGCAAACCTCGTCAGGGGCAGCGGACGTGTAAAGATCCAGGTCGCTGCCCAAGTCGGGCCAGTGATCGAGCGATTTGATCACGATGGCCCGGAGGCCAAACTGATGGAAGGCAGAGCACACCTCGTGCAGGAATTGTATGGCCGCAGTAATGCGCGCCCTTTCGGCAGCAAGGGCCTCCTTGGCCCATTCAGCCCGAACGGCATCCTGCTGCAGGTGCATCAAGCCGAGGAAAACCTCGAGGGAACGCACCACCACGTGGTTGAGTTGGGCAAGTGTTACCAGATCTTCAAATTCATCACGCGGAAACTGGAGAGGCATCCAGGGGGGGCAACTGGCGGCCTCAGTACGGCGCGATTGCTGCGCGCACGGCTGCTGCAGAAGCAGGCGTGACAGGTATATCAGCGATTCGTGAGTGAGAAGGTCTGCGGCAGGCCCATACATGAGAGTCATTCCCCCAAGTTAGAATTGCGGAGTTTGCGGGGTAGGCGCCGGCGACTGGGCCGGTGGCTGCGATGGCGCCGCACCGCTTCCGCGTGGTGTGAGCTCTACCGGGCCGGTTTCTTGGCGGCGTTCCTGGCTGTAGATTTCTAGGGCTCCATTTACCTTCCGGGTGCTATCGGTAGCGACTTGCGAAAGCGGCTTTCCCTCCTCGACATGGCTGGTGGCCAGCCCGACGCGGAGATTCGAGTCGGCCGCCTGCAAGGCTTTCTGATAAAAGAACTGGGCCGACTCAAGGTCGCCATCCATTTCGGCAACGTAGCCCCGGTTATTGAGCGAAAACGCGTCGTTTGGATCGAGAGAATAGGCTTCCATGAAATATTGCCGTGCGGCGGACCAGTTGTTTTCGTTTTCCGCCATGACCCCGCGCCGATTCAGTTCGGCAGATTGCGTCTCCGCGGAGCCGGCTCCTTGCAGTTGCCTTTCCATGCGCCGCGCATTGGCTTCAGCAGTTTCACTGATCGGTTTGCCGCGCCAGGCCGGATCGTGCGTTACGACGATTACGTCCTGGGAGTGCAAATCAGCCGCTGCGGTGTAGTACTTCAGTGCGTCTCGATAGTCTCCAGTGGCCTCATCAGCCGCTCCGAGATTGTTCAACGTGAACGGGTCATTGGGATCCAGGGACACAGCCTGCTGTAAGAGGCTGGCAGCCTGCGCCGCTCTGTTGTTTGACAGGAGGCTAACGGCATCCACGTTGATTCGATTTACGTGCATGGGGGTGTCGCGGATGCCTGCCATTGCGACCTGCATCGGCTCACCTTGCAGGCGCTCGACGTTGCTGAGGTCGATGGTTGCATTGCTGCCCTGTTCGGCGGCCAGCCGGTAGAATTTTTCAGCGTGTTCCGCGTCCCCTTGCAATTCAGAGATGTAGCCAAGGTTGTTCAGCGTGAAGGGATCGGCCGGGTCATAGAGATAAGCCTTGTAGAAGAACCCCGCCGCTTGCGCGTAGTCGTGCTTTTCCACGGCCTTGACGCCTTCCCGGTTGAGGCGCTGCACAAGGGTCAGACTGCTGTGGGCCGGAAAGGTGATCCTGAGGGTGCCCTGGGTGTCTTGCGCCCGAGCGCAACAAAGCCCGGCGCTCGCCAGCAACGTGAAAGCCGCCATAAGTCTGAAAGGGCTTTGCTTCATTGCAAAGGTTTCGCTTCCGGCGCGAGAGAGCCCGTCGCCTTGGGAATTTATAGCGTTCGCACACATTATTTAGATGCCCTCTGGTTCGCCCCGTTGCCTCTCCCAGGAGCAATCGTCCAGGCCACCGGAATCTAGGCGGGCGGCATCTAAATTGAGCACGTGGCAGATTGCGAAAGGCAAGGGTTTGCGCGAATGCGGATGTTTGTTGCGGCGGCTATGCTGGGAGGGTTGGCGCTGACTGCTCAGGCCACCAATCCGCAGTCGCAACCTCTTCCGCCCCCGAACCAATCACAACCCGTTCCGCAACCGAACCCTGAAACGCCGCTCCAGGAATCACAGCCCGCTGCCCCGCCGAACTCTGCCGCGTCGCCCGAGGATTCCGCAGGTTATTTGCCCACCTTGCCGCCTGCACCGAAGGGAAAGAGCACGATCATGGGCGGTCAAATCCGGGATGTCGATCCGGTACGCGACCAGTTCCTGTTGCACACTTACGGTCAGCGGCCCATGAAGATCCTCTATGACGAGCGCACCCTGGTATTTCGCGATGGAGTCAAAATTCCCCTGCGTGATCTGGGCTCTGAAGATCGTGCGTCAGTGGAAACGATTCTGGATGGGTCCAATGTTTTCGCGATCAGCATTCACATTTTGTCGCAGGCGATGGAAGGCGACTGCGCGGGACGTGTGTTGTATTTCGATCCCAGCACACGTGTGCTGGTCATCACTTCAGATATCTCACCACAACCGGTGAGGCTCGAGATTCCGGCAAGCGCTTCAATCGCCCGGGAAGGCGAGCCTGACTTCACGGCGGTCAGCCCGGGTTTGGCGGACCTTATGCCCGGGGCTCTGATCAGGGCCGCATTCGAGTCGGATTCGCGTGGCAGCGACGTGGCCAAACGAATCACAGTTCTTGCCGTACCGGGTGCCGGATTCGTCTTTTACGGAGACATCTCTTTCGTTGACGTGCACGATGGGTACTTCATCTTAGTGGACCCGCGGGACCAGAAGAGCTACCAAATCTATTTTGACCCCGCTCGTTTCGCAACGAGCCAGAATCTTCGCGTGGGGCTCAATGTGACTGTAAAGGCAGTCTACGACGGGGCCCGGTACTCGGCCAGCGAAATCTCCGTCAACTAAGTGAATGGGGCAGCCGGGGCCGGCAGCCGCCGCCGGGTGCGCGATGAGTTCCTGGATCCTCAATTGAAAGGTCTCTCGCCGGCAATTTCCAGCCGGCGCACGATTACGAGATTCCCAGGTCCGATGAGACGGTTTCAGGTTGTGCCGGATCGAGCGCGATTTGGCGCCGCGGCGGAGGGCCGCCGCGCGCGGTGCCCAGCTGTTTCCTGATTCTGTTGAGTTCGAACCAGCGAAGGTAATTATGGACAACGTTGGTCATGCTCATTTCAAGTCCGGCCGCGAAGTTTTGCTCGGCCATGCGCCGTTCAAGCTCGGGCGAACGCAGAATGGTGACGAGTTGATCCGCCAGGTCGACCGGATCGCCAACGTTATAGAAACGAATCGCCATATTCTCATGCGCAGCCATGGCTTCAAAATCCGGAAGGCGGGCACTGACCACCGGAACGCCGTACTCACATGCCTGATGAGCAGGTCCGCTTGCCCCGGTTGCCGAATCGTAGGGCAGGGCAAGGACTGAAGTGGTCTGAAACAGCTGGGGAATATTTTCTTCCGGTACATAGCCGAGGAAGTCGATGGGGAGGGCGGGAGATTGAGCAGCCCGCACAGATTCCCAGTATCCAGGTTTGGTGTGATGATTGGCGCCTCCAATCACTAAGCGGGCATGTGGCACTTTCTTTAGGACCAGCGGAAATGCCTGCATCAGTGTTTCGAGTCTTTTGTACGTTCCCCAGTGTCCAAGCGCCAGGATGCGTTGATCGGGGTTGCCGCGCACTGAGAAATCGGGAGGGCAAGGAGCCGGTGCAAAGATTCCGTGGGTGCCAAGCAAGACATTTGTCGCGGAGTATTTAGTCAGCAATGTCTGGTAATAGCCCGGTAGCAGTACAGAAACTGAATTGGCCTCGAGAAGGGCCTTGGTGGCTAGCACGGTACCCATTCTGAACAAGCGCTCGCTGCGGACGGCCACGTTGGAGACGTCGACATGCTCAATGATGTGATGCAACGTGATGTGCGTGAAAAAGCCCGCAGCGCGGGTCAGTGCAGGGGCGGTGAGGCCGGCAAAAGCGGCAACCGGATTTTCAGGAGTGGCAAATGTGGAGAAAACGAGGTTGTACCACACGACGTCCGGCTTGAGTTGCCGAATCGTCCTGAGCAGGCGTACCGGGTTGGCAAGATCGCCGAATTTCCAGCAACGAATGACGTTGAAGCCCGGGAGCTCGGTTTGTTTAACCAATTCGATTGGCTTGCCGTGACGGTCAGTGACAAAGTGACAGTCGGTGAGTTCGTCGGCGAGAATGGTGAGCTCAACGTCGGAACGGCGGCGCAGCTCTCTTGCGATGTGGAACGCATATTCATTCAACTGGCGGCCACTGGGGGGGAATGTAGCTACTAAACAGATTCGCATTTTAGTCCTGCTTTTAGAAAATAGTGATCTCTGCATACGGTCTGAGCTGCTGATTCTGGGGCCCGGGAAAGTTGAAGAAGCTTTCCTCCTGAAAGCCGGCTGAAAACCGGATCGGATATTGCACGCTCACCGAATCGGAGCGGTCGTGAAAGATGTGGCGGAACGGCCGGACATAGGAGACAGAGAAGCCATTCTGGGTTGCGTCGTATACGTGAAACGATCTGGTGCTCGAGTAGGCGCTGGAAAATTTCACATCCCAGTTGCGCGTTGGGGTAAATTCAACACTTCCGGCGGGACGAAGGTTCTGTGCAATTCCCCAGGGGGTGCCGAAGATCCGCCACGCGCGCACGTCTTCAACCAGCGCGCTGACATTGAACCGGTCGGAGAATTTGCGCTGCAGTCCGATGTAAGACGACGTAAAGTAATCTTCGGTGTGGGTCAAGCGGAACACCAGATCGTCTGCGCCCCAGCCGGTGATCAGAGCCGTCTTTCCCCACGGAGCTCCGACCCGAAAATTGAGCGCGGCAGAGAGCTCGCGCGAACTAAGGGTCATTTCGGTGAAAGGTCCCGCCTCTCTGAAAATATAGCCATTGACCGACACAGCGTTGAAGAACGAACTGGTGTTCATGTAGGTATAGACGCGGAAGAGGTTCTGATCCATATCGACCGGATCGCGTGTATCACGGCGGATGGTGCCTTGGACTCCCCCATTAAAGGTCACCACGTTGGGCCCAAGGTGAAGGGTGGGATCGAGGGCAAAGTTAAAAGTAGAGTCAGTAGTATTGCGGTTGACGATGGAATTTGTGGCAGGCACCGAAATCTGGCCCTGAGCGTTGCGCAGTTGAAAAAAGCCGCTCGCGGGCAGGAAATTCCCGAGATAAAGATGGAACGCGTCGGTCCACTCCGTTTGCAGAGACGAACGCGGCGGAGGCAACAGCGAGGTATCGCTTGGGGGCACGGGGAAGGTGGCGTCAAGCTTGGAGTCGAGGACATAGATGGTGGAGTCTTCGAAGATGGGCGAGACGGACAGGTCGGAAAGGACGCTCAATCTCGGATTGACCATCAGGCCTTCCTGGGCGCCGGTTTCAATCATGCCCTGCACGGCAGTTTGATCTTCTCCCGCGGCGGTCGCGGCTTGTGCAAACGCGGTTAGAGCCTGGGCATTTTGCTGCTCCTGGCTGAGCATATTGGCCTTGGCCAGGAGATACTGATAGTTCTGTTCGCCGTCACCCGGATCGCTGATGGCAGAAAGCTCGGCCTTAGCTTTGAGTGTGTCGCCCAGCGCCAGGTAGGTATCGGCCAGGCCAATACGCACCTCGGGATCGGGCGCGCCGGCGGACTTGGCATCCTGGAGATAAGTTTGCGAAAGCTGGTACTGGTGCATGGAGCGGAACAGGTCGGCGGCAGCGATAAACTGGGCGCCGCTCGGCGGCGCCGTGTCTCCGGCCTCGGCCTCCATCCAGGCCAGGGCAATCTGACGCTCTGCGTCGTCGGCGTGACCCTGCTGCGTCATCACCTGGGCGATGGCCAGACGAACTCCGACGCGGTCAGCTCCCGGCGCGTCCAATGCTTTGCGGAATAGCCCCATGGCCGCATTCAGATCGCCGAGTGTGCTCAAGGCATCACCGATAGAGATCCATATATCACTTGTGTCAGATGGCGTGGCGACGGCCTTGAAGGAAGGCGACTGCGCATGCTGCTCGGCGAGTTGCGCATAGTGCAGGGCCTGATCGCGGTCGTGGAGGTCTGCATAGGAACGGGCGAGCAAGGCGTCGGCCTTCGGGTTCTCGGGCGCAAGTTTCTCAGATAATTCAAGCTCGTTGATTGCCTCCTGATATTGCCGGGCGGCAAAAAACGTGTTTCCCAATCCGAAGTGAAGAGCAGGGTCGTTGGGGGTAAATTTCAAGGCTTCCCGAAACTCGCGTGCGGCGGAAGTAAATACGTCTTCGTCCAGGTAAGCGTTGGCACGGATCACGTGAAGATCCCTGGAATCGCCGAGTGTGTCCTCAGCCAGCTTGGCCTCGCGCAATGAGGCCTGGGGTTTCTTCATATCGAGATCAGAGTAAGCGAGACCGAGGTGCGCTTCGCCGTTGTGGGGCTCCCTTTTAAGGGCGGACTCGAAGTCAGCCGCAGCCTCCTGTGGACGATGAAGATCGTTGAGCAGGTATCCGCGATTGTTGTATGCGGTGACCACGGTTGGATCGCGATGAAGCACCTCGGTAAAATCCTTGACCGCCTCTTCCTTCATTTCCTCGTGCTTATGAACATAACCTGCGAGAAGAGGGATATCGGGCTCCTTCGGCAAGACATCCCAATACTTCGACGTAAGATCGAGTAACTCGTTGTACTCTCCCAGGTTCAACAAGTCATAGCCGAGATAGACCACTACGTCCCGGTCATCGGGGAGGAATTTGATGGCCTGCCGGCCGACACTGGCGGATTCAGCATACTTGCCTTCAAAGGAAAGATATCTTTCTTTTTCGCGAAGGACGGTTGGCTCCCGTTGCATGTCGGGAGTCACGCGGCTCAACCATTTACCGGCCAAAGCAAGGTTGTGGCCTTCAATTCCGGCATTGATGCCGCCGGCAGCAATGAAGGGGTTCTGAGGTGCATCCGCATAAGCCTTGCTGTATGCGTTCTGGGCCTTGTCGAATTCACGGCGGGCTGTGTAGAGATCGCCAAGAGCCAAAAAGGGAACGTAAGACGAAGGAGCGGCTTCTGCCAGTCTTTGAAAAGTTTTCTCCGCCTCGTCGTATTGTCCGGCGTCACGCAGCGCATAGCCCAGCGCAGTGAGTGCCAGCCGGTTCTTTGACTCGCTTTTGAGGATTTCGCGATAGACCGCGATGGCCTCCTGAGAATGGCCAAGCTTCATGAGAATGTCGCCGTCGAGCTGCAGATTGTCGCGGTTGGAGCCATCGACCGCCAGCGCCTGGTTGATATCGGCCAAAGCGCCGCTGGGATCGCCGGCGCTCAACTTGATAAGGGATCTCAAGCGCAGGAACGGCACGCGATCGGGCCCCGATCCGTTGGCCTGGTTGATTTCAAGTTCGGCAATCTCAAGCTCGCGGTGCGCGGCGTCCTGGTCGTCGAGGTTCTTATCGAGATCGTAAAGGGCCATGTGCAGTTGAATTCCATAGAGCGGGCCTTCAGGGGGATTGGATGGCAAAGCGGCCAACGCCGCGCTGTATTCACGGAGCGCATCCTGATCATGCTCATTCAATCTTGCGATTTCGCCATTGATAGCGTGCAGGCGATAGTCATTTGCGTTCAGCTGGCGGGCGCGATCGAGAAAGGTTGTCGAGCTGGAAAAGGAGCCGATTGCCACCTGAGCCTGCGCGGCAGAAAGCTGAAAAGTCAAATTCCGCGGTTCAGCGTTAGCCGCTTGCGAGAACAATCTGGCGGAGTCTTCGTATTTTCCGTCGAGCTGATAGGTGTAAGCGAGTTCAGCCAGGACGTCGGGGCCTGGATTGCGGATCGACCGGAGCGCCGTAATAGCCTCAGAATACTTTCCGGATTCGCGGTAGAAATCTGCCGTCGTACGCAAGAGGTCAGAGCTGCCAGGAGCCCGCCGCCGGGCCATTTCGAGATAGCGCCCAGCCAGATCCGGCTGCTTGAGCTGCTCATAGGAAATTGCCAAAAGGACTTCAGCGCGAGCGTCGGGGCGAATCCTCTCAGCCTTGTCGAGCCATTCGGTGGCGGAGTTGTAATCTCTCGACTTCATGTAGAGCTCTCCCAGCGAGACCAGATCGTTTCTGCGCGAAGGGTTAGCCGCAACCACCTGCTGGAAGAGCTTCTCGGCCTCATCAGTTCGGCCCATCACGTCATAGACCTGGGCGAGCCCGGATTGGCCATCGGGGGAGGAAGGGTCAAGGTGAAGGCCGCGATTATATGCGTCAACGGCGGCCGCGTAAGCTCCGTTGAGCCGAGCGGCGTAACCAAGCAGAAACCACAGCTGCGGATCGCTGGGCGCGGCATGCGCGGCGCGCTGGGCAAAGTCATAGGCTTGCGAGTAATTGTGGTGTTGCAGTGCCATCTCTGCGGCCCGTCCGAGTCGAGCATTTTGAATGTTCGAACCCCAGCCGAGAGATTGACCCGCAGTTTGCGATGGCTCTGATTGATTCTGCGATGGTCGTGTAGTGCCGCCGGGGCCCACTTGATAGGTTTGCGCAATGGCCGAGCAGGCAAGTGAGGCGAACACCCATACGAACGCAGCGTTCAAAAATCCACGGTGGGCAATCAACGTGAGTCACCTGGACGCAAATTCAAATTACCGGATTAGATGCCGAAATTGAGGGCGCCGTTGGCCCCTGGGAGCCCTAGAATCAGGCCGCGGAGCGGCACGTCCATGGTCCGGCTTGGTGAGAACTCTTGGCCGTCGGTTGGCCGCCTTTGGGAGTGCATCCGAAGAGCTGCAGGCTGCTCGGTTGCTGCGCGCGGCGCCAAATGACCGTAAAACATTTCGCATGGATTTGATGCTGTTGATGCGGCTATGAGCCGGTTGCGGTGATCGTGCAAGCGAAGCATGCGAGGAAGCAATCTGGTAGGCGAGCGGCCGGGAAGCAAACTGGCGCCTGGGAGCAACCTCTGGAGGGGTTTGTTAATCGAAACAGTAGATGGTCTGTAAGTCTTAGAAAATGTTTCGCCAATTTACCTTGGCTTCAATTTGAGCTGCGCCGACTGAATTTCCCTGAAATGAGCGATGTTCAAGAGAACCTTGGTGTGGGAGTCGAGTGTGGAGAACGCCGAGCCGATTGATCCGTTGCAGCGGCCCATCCCCATGGGTTTTTGTCTGATGGCGGCTGTGGCGGTGCATCTTCCGCTGTTGTTGATGAAGTTGCCCCTGAGATCGTTCGACACGAACTTTCACATCTTCTTCGCATCGCACTACCTGCATCACTGGTTCGATCCGTGGAACACCAAGTGGTTCGCAGGTTTTTCGCAGATGACCTATCCTCCTTTATCGCATCAATGGGTGGCTGTGCTTTCACCCGTTTTGGGGTTCGACTATGCCTATATGGCCGTGCAGTTGGCGTCCATTCTGCTGCTGGTGGTGGGCGTTTACCGGTTCTCTCTGCTTTGGACCAGCCCCCGCGCAGCATCGCTGGCCGCTTTGGCCAGCGTTTTTGTTGGCGCGGAGAGCTTTCTGGTATATGACGCCGGACAATTGCCGACCACGAGTGCAGCTCCTCTCTATCTGAACGCTCTGCCCTTTCTGTTCGATTGGGTGCGGAATGGAAATGGGCGGGCATTCGTAAAAGGATGGCTGCTGTTCACAGCGGCGGCTGCTGTTCACCACGCCACTCTTCTGGTGGGGTCTTTCTTTTTTGCGCTCCCTGTTTTGTGGCTGGCCTTGCTTGATCGCACGGACGGCAGGCGACTCCAAATGGGAGCCTTAGTTTCCCGGACGGCGGCAATTGTTCTGGTCGTCGCCGTTTCGGTGGCTCTCGTGCTGCTTCCCTACTTTATCGCACTGATTCACTATCCGATTACGCAAACGCCGATTCCCCACGAGAGCCGCGCCAACTACATCCTGAACCCGATGGACGGGTTTATCTATTTCATCGTGCCTTACGGCGCATTGATTCTGGCGCTGCCGTTTATTTTCCTTGAGGGCTGCGAAAACCGCCGGCTCAGGCCGCTGTTTTTCGGCTTCTGGGTGGCCTTTCTTCTTGGCCTGGGAGGAACCACCCCGGTCGGGCCAATTCTGCTGAGGCGCGCGTTCATGGTGCTCACCATGGAGCGATTCAGCTACTGGGCAATTTTGCTTTCACTGCCCTTCGTAGGAATCCTGGCGAGCAGGCTGATCAGGAGATTTCGTGTTGCCGCCGCCGCAAGTCTGGCCATTTTGGCGATATTCAGTTGCGCCCTGGCTGTTGCGTATGCAAGTTCCAGGCCCGCTGACCCGCAAGATATCGCGGTTGAGCCAGTGGCATCATGGCTTAATCGCGACGGTCACGACCAGTACCGCTATTTCACGCTTGGTTTCGGGAACAAAATCTCGCGGCTGGCCATGTTGACCGATGCCGGCAGCGTTGACGGCGAATGGAATTCGGGGCGCATGCTGCCCGAGCTGATGAAAAACGGCGGCGCGGCACTGACAAGCTCGAAGTACTTCGGAAGCTCAGGAATCAATGCGCTCCGCGCCATTCTGAGACATGCTGACCGCTACGGATTGAAATGGGTCTTCGTTCGCGATCCTTACTACAATCCGCTCTTGGCTTTCGCAGGCTTTCGGCCGGTTGACTATCTGGAGGGTGAAACCATCACCGTGTGGAGCAAAGACGGTGTACCTCCGGCTCAACCAGTCAATGCTCCCCAGATGCCGCCGCACTGGCAAGGTGTCATGTGGGGAATCCTGCCCTTTGGATGCAGTATTCTCGCCATCCTGGTAATGCTGATTCCTGCAAAACGAAGGCAGCGTGCCGAAGAGGGGTTGCACGTTACGCCGGATCACGGCGTTGCGGCAAGGAGTTTGGCGTCATGAAGCGGGGAGCATTATTGGCATGGTTCCTGGGCGCCGTGACGGTGGCTCTCGTCATCATCGGTACGATTTGGCCGGTTCCTGCCGCGGCCGCTTTTGCCGGCGAGGGAAGACTGCTTCAGTCCTCCTCCACACCGGAGGCTGCAGTCCAGAATCTGGGCGAGGAGATTCGTACTCACGACTGGGAAAAGGCGTATGAAAGCCTGGCCAACAAAGCCAAGTTCAGCGAATTCGAGTTTGAGCACGATATAACCGGGTATTACACGGGCCTTCGTACGTACGCCACGCTCGACCATTTCGATATAAGCCCGCTTCATGCCACGAACGACGATGCCGAGATGCAATTCACGTTGTACTGGTCCACCGTGGTCGGGCTGCAGCCGGATGAGCGCAAATTGCATCTGGTGCGGGCTGGAAACGACTGGGAAGTAGACTGGCCCATCGGGGAGAAGCCGGCGGTGCCGCCGCAGGTGATTCCCGTGGAATATCTGCGCTGGGACGTCATCAACCGAGGCCCGGGAGACGACTGGGGCGTTCAGAACGTCGACGCTCCTACGGTACGGATCGTGGATATGCATCCGGTGCAGCGGGCGGACGGCGTGTTTGTTCTGGGTGAGTTGCTTAACGAGGATGTGGTTCCCGCTTACGTTTCGGTTTCGGCCACCCTGCAGGGGCCGAACAACTCAGCCATCGCGACGGAAAACGCGTTTGACAAGATCTCGCACCTGCTTTTGCCAAAACAGGTTACGCCGTTCATGATTGAATTCCCCGACGCCTCGCTGGCGCAGGTAAAGAGCATCCGCATGGAGCCCTTTTCAACCCTGGTGAGTGCTTCAGCCGACCCGGTGATTGAAATCAATAACCAGCAATTCAATCCCGGGCCAGAAGCCTCGCTGACTGGACAATTGATCAACCAAAGCGGTCAGGTGGTGAACGTCGCACGCGTGCTGGGAACGCTCTACGACAAGTCGGGGCAATTAGTTTGGGTTGTGGACCAATATGTCGACCAGGCGCTGGTTCCACAAACTCCGGTTGCATTCGATATACACATTCCCGAGGACCTAGCGGGGAAAGTGAGCAGCGAGCGCTTGATCGTTGCGACCTACTCCTTCGGAGGCTTGCTATGAAGCCCGGGCTCATGGTGGTGCTGGGCGTGTTGATGCTGGCCGGGGCGCAGGCGGGTTCGGCCGAGGGAAGCAGCTTGAGCTTGCCGAAGAGTGTGCAGGCGGGAAGCGCATTCTCAATTCCGACCTCGGGAAACGGAAAAGCGACCTTGTACATCGTAGGCCTGGGCCAGGTTCTGATGCGAGACGTGCAGCTGGGAGAGCCGGTGAACTTTTCGGTCGATTCGCTGCGCGATGCAGGCCGCTATTTGGTCATTCTTACTCAGCCAGGATCGCCGGCCGAAACCGAGACGTTGGACGTGACACCGGCGTCGACCCCCGCGCGCTTGAGTTTTCTGGCCAGGCCGTCACGGCTTCCAGTGAGCCTGCATGACGGCATTACAGGCGCGGCCTACGTTTTCGACGCGTACGACAATTTGGTCCTTGCTCCGATGCCTGTTTCGTTCCAGCTCTCAACTCCCTCCGGCGCCGCGCAGACCAGCAACGCTATGACCCGCACTGGAGCCGCATGGGTGCTGATGGATTCGACGGGCAAGCAGGGGATTGATCAATTTGTTGCCAAAGCTGGTGGGGTTTCGAGCACGCGTGTGATCCGCCAGGTTCCGGGAGATCCGTGCGATCTGAAGATGAGCGCCAGCGCTTCAGGACAGGAGCTGCAATTGAAAACCGATCCGGTTCTCGACTGCGGTGGCAACGCGGTTCTGGACGGAACCGTCGTAACCTTCTCCGAAACCTACGCAGGCGGCCAGTCGACGGTTGACGTTCCCCTGAAACACGGAATCGCACAGGTTGCGATGCCTGCTCATCACGGCGCAACCTTGTCGGTTGCGTGCGGCGTCGTGATGGGAAATCAGATTCGTTGGGAGTAGTAAGCATGCTCAAGAAAATTCTGGCTCTCTGCGCAGGCTTGGCCACGGTCCCAGCCTTGGTGGGGGCGCAAGCGGCGGTGCAAGTGGACGTATCGCATCTTGATGCTCCACGGCCGCTCAATCAACAAACTCAAACAGCTGTGATTCGAGACTATTTGGAGTCGTGGCAAGCGATGAGCGAGGCGCTTGCGCAAAACCGGGCCGATCTGCTGGATGCGGACTTTATTGGCACGGCGCGAGACAGGCTTGGGAATGCAATCAAGGATCAGTCCGGGTTAGGCATCTCGACTCGCTATCAGGATCGCTCACACAACATTCAGCTTCTGTTCGCGTCGCCTGAGGGTTTGTCGGTCGAACTCGAAGATACCGCCGACTATGACGTCGAGGTTTTCAATCATGGGGCTCTTATGACGAGCAGTCAACAGCACACGCGCTACATCGTGATGTTGACGCCCTCCGAAGTGCGCTGGAGGGTCCGCGTTTTGCAGGCCAGCGCCGATTAGCTCGGATTGCCTCCCAGACGCAAGTGCACGGCAGGTCAGAACGGTTCGAATAAAGGAAAGAAAATGAAATGGATGGCACTAATTTTTAGCCTAGATTCAGGAGTTAACAATGGTTTCGATAGTTGTACCCATCTACAATGAAGAAGAACTCATCACTCAATTCCATGAGGCTCTAGCGCGGGCACTTGACGGTGTTGCCGACGAATGGGAAGTCGTGTATGTAAACGATGGTTCGACCGATTCCTCAATGGAGTTGCTCAAAGGCCTGCAATCGATGGATCAACATGTGGTGGTGGTGGAGCTCTCGCGCAATTGGGGTCACATGGGAGCAATTATGGCGGGGCTTCATACTGCGGCAGGAGATGCCGTGATCCTGATGGACGGCGACTTTCAGGATCCGCCTGAGGTTCTGCCGCAATTTATTGCTGAGTGGAAGAGGGGAGCTGAGGTCGTGGTGGCGGTAAGAAGGAGCCGGCAGGAGCGCAGAAAGGTTCTGTCTTTGCTCTTTCCTTTGTTTTATCGGATATTCGGAGCTCTCTCCGACTTTCCTATTCCGCTCAACGCCGGAATTTTCAGCCTCATGGATCGCAAGGCGGTTGATTCTCTGATTGCGATGCGGGAGAGGAACCCATACCTGCCGGGGTTGCGCGCCTGGATCGGTTACCGAAGCGCGATTGTCTACTATGACCGCCAGGATCGCGCAGCCGGGGACGGGAAACTGTCGTTTATCAGCCGGATCAAGTATGCTTTTGACGCAATCACGGGATTCAGCTATAAACCGTTGCGGTTGAGCTTCGTCTTGTTTGCGCTCTCCTGCTGCGCGGCGATTCTCTTCGGGGCTACCATGCTTTTTTCTACCGACCCCATCAAGACCGCAGCCCTGGGCGTGACATGTTCGATCTTTTGTATGGGCAGCCTGTTGCTTTTGTCAATGGGACTGCTTGGAGAATACCTTGGCCGCGTCTACGACCAGGTGCGTGCCCGCCCGTGGTCGCTTATCAGCAATGTTCATCGCCCGCACGCCAGAATCGCAGCGCAACCTGCGGAGGTGGTCGTGCGCAACGGGGCTTTGGCCATCCAGACCGATGGCGTCGCAACTCACGAGCAACCGGGGATTCGGGCAGCGTAGGCGTAAGGCCTGCGCACTGGAATTGGTCTGGATGCAGCGGGCGAGAGGCGATCGGCCCCGCTTATGAGTGAACGTCAGGATTTACTCGGCCGGGTTGACAGAGTGCGGAGGGTCTTCTTTTTCTTGAGCGAGAGAGTTTGGCCGGCAAAGGCCCGGTAAAGCTGTTGCAATGGAATTGGGGCAAGCCGGGCTGCCGCAACCCTGAATGCCGCGCTCGATCGCACTGCCCTCCTCATAGTCGTTCCAGGTCTCGACCATCATGAAGGGAATGGGTTCATTGGCGGGAAACACCGAGCGCCAAAAGTTGAAAGTGTCGTTGAAGGTCTGGCCGCAGCGCGCGGCGATGTGGCGATTGAGCCCCCACGAAGCCCTCTCGTCGTTAAATTGCGCCCAGGCGCCGCCTACGATGATTTTGTCGGGATACTTGGTCAGCATGGTCTCGTAGAACTGCTTCAGATACTGTTCTCCCCAGTCGCTGCCGTCTGCCTGAAAGCCTTTGTTGCCGGCGCTTATCCATGCGTAAAAACCATCGAACGCCTGCGCATCTCGTCCCGGGAGATTTTCCTGGATCAGCAAAGGGGGAGGGTTCCATGTGCTGACCCAGGTACGGACCTTGTTCCAGTCCGTATGCCCTCCCTTGGGAAAGATGAAAATGACCGGCCTTCCCTCGTAGGTAAGGTAGGCGTTATGCCCGGGGGATTTGGGCGAGAGGTAGGCATTATGAAACTCGGTGAAATCGGCAAAGGCTTCGTCGGTGGCGTCGGCTTCATCGTTGGTCTCGTCGTACATCATGGCGACGTGGAACTTGTTTTTCTCCGCCAGCTTCTGCATCAGGGCATAGCTCTGATCGATGAACGGCTCCCTGTCCCCGTACCAGTCGACGACGAAGGCTGAAATCCCCATGGCCTGTGCCTGACGAATCTGGCGCTTGATCACCGCCGGATCGTGTGAGGAGTAGCCGATGGAAATATGGCTGGGATGGCCGAACCATGGTTCGTAGGTCGCGATGACCTCAGGAGAGGCGCCTACGGCCCGGTGCTGCAGGGTGGTCTTCTGACCCCCCGTCGGGCCGGAGCAGCCATACAAAAGAACACATGAGAGCAGGCCTGCGAAGAAGCGTTGAAACATGAGCTCAGATCAATTAGAAGCGCTTTGCAATGGTGCGGGTTGCGCGCCGGAGAGGAAATCCCGCGCAGGGGCTATAGAGCAGCCAATAAGACCATTTACGCATCGAAATGATTGCCGCCTGTAGTGCGTCCGCGATTCAATCGGTGCGCTTGTGGCGTGGCCAACTGGAGTGCCGGCAGCGTGCTAAACGGGTCCCTGAATCAAGCGAAAGCGCTACACGCCCGCATCGTTTCAGGCAGCATCGTGCTGCTGACGGGCTTTGGCCTGACGACTGCGCTCAATCTTGCCTACAACGTGGTGACCGCGTCGTTTCTCGGTCCCGCTGGATATGGGCATGTGACAGTTGTCTACACGGTTCTGACCATTCTTTCCACGGCAGCGCTGGCATTTCAAATTGTTTCTTCGAAGGTGGTCGCGCAACAGGTCACGCCAGAGGCAAAGTCGCAGTGCTATCGGGTCTTCCATAGGGCCGCATGGGGCTGCGGATTGCTCTTTGCGCTGTTGCTGTTTCTTTTTCAGCGTTTGATCCTGAACTACCTGAATCTTCCCGACCCGACACTGATCACATGGATGGCGATCGGCACTGCCTTCTTTGTTCCCCTGGGAAGCCGGCGCGGCTGGATTCAAGGAATCTGCGGATTTCGCCGCCTGGCCATCAGTTACGTGCTTGAAGGAGCGGTGCGGCTTGGTGGAGCGTATGTTCTTATCGTGATGGGGTTCGGCTTGCGCGGCGTGGTGATGGCCATGGCGGCTGCGATTGCCATCGCGTATTTCGCGCTCACGCCCAAATTAGCGGCGCCGGCGCCCAACCCCCTGCGACTGGTTAAGGCGGCTCGCGAAACGAGCCAGGCATTGTCGTTCTATGCCGGGTACATGCTCATCACCAATTTCGACATTGTGCTCGTGAAGCACCTGTTTTCTGCGGATATGGCCGGAATCTATGCGGCCGTGGCGCTGCCGGGCCGCGTCATTCAACTGCTTTCTGCAGCGGTTGTGAACACGATGTTCCCCCTTGTCGCCGGAACCGGAGAGAAAGAAAGAAAAGACATCAGGGTGATTGCCACGTCGTTGGCGCTGGTGCTGGGCGTTGGCACGCTGCAGGCGGCCGGCCTGGGACTTACCCCTCCCTGGATCTGGACGAAGTTTCTCGGTGCGGGCTTCGCCATCAGCGGCGCTCACGACCTTCCCTATCTGGCAATGCTCTATGCCGTGAAGTCAATGATCTACGCGCTGAGCGTGGTGTTCATCACCTTTGAAATGTCCCACAAGATCGCAAACACGAGCGCGATGCAGCTGGCATTCGGAGTGGTCCTGATTGCCGGGGTCTATGAATTCCATGCCTCGCTGCTTGAAACCATCGTAGTTCAATTGGCGCTGCTTTCCGTCCTGGCCGTTCTTACGGCGATCCCCATGCTCGCCGATCTGCGATCGGGCTCGCATGAACGTAGCGCGGTCCAGGCACGCGGTCCGGTGCGGCTGATTCGCAAGACGACCGAGGAAGAAGTGATTGCCGAGTTTCTCAAGAGCGACTTCAGCTACGTGGGATATGTAGAGTGCCCGAAAGTGCTGCGCGAGATGATCATTCGGCCGGATTTTAGCGATGCCAGTGAAAATGCGAGACGGCGCGCGTTATTCCTGCTCAGGCATTATTCGCTTTGGAAGGAGATTCCGGGCGATGTGGAGTGGTACGAAGCGGAGGTCAACGAGCAGGCCTTGGAGCAGGTCAGGGTGTTTCCGCGCGCACAATGGAGAAAAGTGGCACGCGGCAATTTCTCGATAACCAGGATCGTGGAAGATTTTCACGCGAGCCGGCATAAGGTAGACGCGAAGTTCTTTTCCAAAATCCAGGCTATAGGGGAGCAGCTGCGCCGGGGGAACCGTGAGTTTGGCGCAGTGCTGCTCCTGGGGCTCAACGAAGAAAATCCTGTAACCGTACTCGATGGCAATCACCGCCTGGTAGCTTCGATCCTGTCGTCGCCTGAGGACATGCGGAAACTGCGATTTATGTGCGGCCTTTCTCAGAGGATGGAAGAGTGTTGCTGGTACAAGACTAATTTTGCAACTCTGTTCAGATACGCAAGACATCTGTTCGCGGCGGCGATTCACAACCCCAAGGTCGAGCTTTTGCGCACGTTGGGGCCGTTGCATGATCGCAAACATCCGATAGCGCCACTTGGAGGAGCACAAGCTCCAGTGGCCGGTCTGGTTGTTGAAGCTGACGATGTTCGCACCTAATCAACGAAGCGCGCGCTGCGCAAGGACGGAAGAATGACGATGACAGGCAAGCCCAATGACTTGATTGTGCTCTCGATTCCGGGAACATTGAAATCGCGACAACAGCGAACTTTCCTGCGCACCTTAGTGAGCCGCATGAGAGGTCTTCGGCCGCGCCTGGTGCTCGACTGCTCGCGGTTGGACGCGATCGACGGGTCTGTGATTCGTCTTATGCTTTCCTGCCTTGAGGAGGCACTGAAGCGGAACGGCGATGTGAAGCTTGCCGGTGTTGCGCCCACAGCAAAGGCGATGTTGGAGTCGACAGGGGCGAGCCGGCTGTTCAGGATCTTTGCTTCGAATGCCGATGCGATCAGGAGCTTTTTTCAGAGTGCGGCAGAGCGGGCGCTGCTCGAGGAAGTGCAGATTGATGAGGATGAACGCAGGCAGCATGCGGCGTAGAGGCTTTGGCGCCGGAGTCCTGTAGAAGTCAGGGCGCCGTTTGGAGAGTCAGCATGAAAACTTCGAGTTGGCCATTCGCGAGGCAGATTGCCAGCTGCCTGACCTTGTTTTTCTTCTTTGCCGTGCAGGTTACGGCAGCGGCTCAGCAGCCGGTGCAGCCAAGCGCCCAGGAAGCACAGAGCGCGCCGCCGGCCGGAGCTCAAGAAAACAGCTCCACAGCGGCGGTCAACGATTCCAGCAAAAATGCAAACCTTGAGACCGCCGCCGTAGCGGCAGCCCATCCGGGCGCCAGCGATGCTCAGCAGGGGCAGAGCGCTGCTTCAGGAGCAGACGCGGCTGAACCAGGCGCTGGACAAGAGCAAAACACTCCGGCAAAACCAGTCGGCACCGCTGCTGCGGCGGCGCCGAACGCCGCGGGAGTCGCCGGTTCAAGGTTGACGGGGGCGGTGATCGCCCCCGCCAAGCAACGGCGCGTGCATACGATGCTGATCAGAGTGGCTGTGATTGTCGGTGCTTGTGTTGCGATTGGAACCGTGGCTGCACTTTCGCGTTCGAGTCCCAGCCAGCCGCGCTGATTCTGCGTTAAGCGATGGGAGAGGGGGAGGGGCTCAGAGATGTGTGCAATGCGAGAAATCCGACGCACCAGAATCATCAGTTTCTCCGGTATCGACGGCGCGGGGAAAAGTACGCAAATTCAACGGTTGCGCGCCCGGCTCGAGCAAGACGGTTTCAGCTTGCGCGGGGTCTGCTTCTGGGACGATGTGGCCGCATTTTCCCGTCTGCGCGAAGCGGCCGGATATGCAATTTTCAAAGGAGACAGCGGTGAGGGAACTGCTGCCGCGCCCATCAGGAAAAAAGACAAGGACGTTCGATCGTGGATCATGTCGGGGCTGCGCCTGTTTCTTTACTTTGCCGACGCCATTGCACTACGGCGCTTGATTAAAAACGTTCAGTCCTCGGGCGTGGAGGTATGCATTTTCGACCGCTTCATCGACGACGAGCTTGCCAATCTACCGTTGCAGAATCCGCTGATTCGCGCTTACGCCCGCGCCATCATCGGGCTGGTAGCGAGGCCTGATATCAGCTACCTGCTGGACGCGGATCCGGCCCAGGCTTGCGCCCGGAAGCCGGAGTATCCGCTGCCATTTCTCCAGCTCTATCGTGACTCGTATTTCGAATTGGGCGATTTAACAGGCAGATTCAGCGTGATCGCTCCTATGCCAATCGACGATGTGGAGCGGGCGGTGCTGAACATTGCAGCCCGGCACCTTCCGTTGGAATCAGGCCAGTGCGCGAAGGTTTCAGACGGCCTGGCTCTCGGTCACGCCAAAGAATCGGCAAAGCTGGGCTACGCGCCTGCCGCAAGAGTGACCTCTTGACCGAGGAACGACGTGATGGCTGCAGTTCGATTGCGGCCAATCGGAGGATTAGACGATGAGGATCCCGCGCATCTGTCCGACGCTTACCTGCGGCCGACGCGTGTGCCGGCGTTTGCTCATGGCCTTCACCGGGTTGCTCGCCGCCCAGGTTGCTCATGCCGTTGCCTGTACCACGCAGTCACAAATGACGCCCTCGCAACGAGACAGTTTGTCCACGACGGCCCGCACCATCGCTTCCTATGTGCAGAGAGGCGACGCGCAAGACATCCGTGCGATGGCAGCGCCCTCGGTAGCTGCGAACCCGAACGGAGTGAGTGTTTCGGTAGAACATCTTCAGCCGCTGGTGCAGTCGGCCACCATCACTGTCGAAGAGCTTTATCTCCTCGATGCCGCCGACAGTGCCCCGGGTGCGCCGCGAACGGATTTTTATTGCGGGTCGCCGGTGGTGGTGGTGACGTTGAATGGTCTAACGCCGGGCATCTATGCTTTGGCGATTGTTCACGCCAGCGGGGTGCCGCGTCCGCAGCAACTGGCGCTGATCTTGTCGCAGACTGCCGATCAACGTTGGACGCTCGCCGGCCTGATTAATAAGCCCATGACTGAGGCGGGCCACGACGGTCTCTGGTACTGGACATCGGCGCGAAGATATGCGCAGTCAAAATCAACTTGGGACTCCTGGTTCTACTATCGCATCGCCGCAGAGCTTCTCGATCCACTGGATTCCTTATCGAGCCCGAATCTGGAAAAGCTGCGCCACGAAGCAGATCAGATACAGCCGACTGATTTACCGGGAACGGCGCCCATGACCTTCTATGCGCAGGGCATGCTGTTTACGGTAACTGCGATTGATACTTCGACGGCGTTGGGAGGGCTCGATCTGGATGTTCACTACACGCCGGATGCGACGCAGTCGGCACAATTGCAGAATCCAGTTCTTTCGCGGAAGCAAGTGCTTGTTCTAATGGCCAAATTGCTGGAGATGCACCCGGAGCTGCGTGGAGCTTTCCATGGAATCTGGGTCCATGCCGATCACGGGGCGAATTCGCTTTTCGCCCTCGAATTGCCGATGGAGCAGATCACCTCGGAGAATTCGGCCCCAGGGATGGCCGCGACTGCACGCTGATTTAATCATTCTTGGCTGGGTCAAGCTGATCGAACACCGCAACGATTCCGTAAGGCAGATGAAGTAGAGCCGTCGCTTCCGTGACAGCGCATACGTGTCCTCGCGAATTCCCCAGAAAAAGCCAGCACCCACTTGCCAAAGGCCGCCGCCTGTGCAAGGATTGTGTAACGTTCTCTTAAACGACCGATTGCCTTGCGGTCAGGGCCTAGATAGATTACGGAGATCGACGATCCTAAAGCACTGCCGGACGAGATCTCGATAGACTTGTGCGGGAAGAAAAAGGCTGCCACCTGGTTCGGACAGCGAAAGTTTGATCGGTAGCCTTCTACATTAGAGGCCAGTTGAGTCCCTGAAACTCCTCAACCAACAGCCCATGAAAATCTGTGCTGTCTCGCTCTCTTCTCACGGTGGGGAGCATGGGTAAGTTGTGTGTGCCCGCGGTGCCGATTTGCAGACGCCTCCACCGCCCGCCGTGGAAGCGGCCAACTATGCGTGTGTCACTGGGGCTACGCGTTAACCAGACCTAGATGCTTAGATGCAGTCCGTTCAACTTGAAATCCCGCATAGTGAGCCGATCGCACGAGCGATTGATCACGCGCCAGCCACGCTCCAAGCCCGCCTCCGCGGCGGCGCTCATTCTCCTCAGAGAAGGTATCCGATGAAATTTGCCCAAAATCTGACTTTTGTTTCGATCGTTGCAGTCATGTCTGTTCCCACGCTTGCACAGACGTTGGTCGCCAGCCCGACCAACGGAAACGTGGAATCTTCACCGTTTGCGGTCATCGCAAGTGCGACCTTATGTAATTCCGAGCCGGTGGCCTATATCGGCTACTCGCTTGACGGCAGTAGTTCCACAGCAATTTTCGCCGGCGGCTATGTGAACGAGCCGGTTAGTGCCGCGCCCGGCTGGCACACCGTGTATGTCAAGGTATGGAATACATTGGGAGGCGTTTGCGTCACCCCGGTTTCAATTGACGTGGACAACGCGACGACTGACATCATTCCGCCGACGTATTCCGGGGTCGGCATGATCCAGACGCTCAAGACTTGGACGGAGATTCATGACGGCGGAACGCCCGGTAATTCGTACGGCGGCATAAGCGTAGTCAGTTCACCCTCGCTGAGCGGGGCGGCTGCGCTATACGCGAACGAGTTTATCGATTTCGGCGGCGAACGCTACACCGTGCAATATGACGACAACGCGACCGCAGAGAACTATTTCTACGATGCGTGGGTATATCTTGATGGGGGCGCGGTGGGCTACGAGAACCTGGAGTTCGACCTGGATCATACCTTGTCGAACGGCGAAACTGTGATCATGGGATTCCAGTGCGACGGCTGGGATGACACCTGGGATATTGCGGTGAACGCGGGCTCTCCCACAGCATTTGTCGATACATGGCTACATTCCTATGCACCATGCGATCCTCAGAAATGGAGTGCTAACGCGTGGCATCACGTAGAGATTTATTATTCGCACAACACGAGCGGCTGGGTGACCTACCACTCCGTTTGGCTCGATGGATTGGAGCAGGATTTGAATTTTACGGTTTTCTCGGGATACATTCTGGGCTGGGCCCCAGGCGATGTGACAAATTTCCAGATTGACGGGGACAGCAGCGGAACCACATGGGGAAATGTGTATCTGGACGAGTTGACAGTGTATCACTGGTAGCGATGCGACTCATCGGGCCGGCTTTCAAAAGTGATAGCCGGGCTTGAGCTCGCACTGGTAGATGGCGGCCGTCTTTGTAGTGGCGTCCTTTCTGACGGTGCACGTTGCCCAGCTCAGGTCGAGGTCGGGATCCAATGGAAAGACGATTTCGAGGTTGTTCAATTCGGCCACGAGGCTCACGCCTTCCGCGGTCGGAGGTACTGTGAAATTGAACCCCCTTCCGATAACCACCGGGTAGGATATTCGCACATTGGAGACGATGGTGGTGTGAAAGACTTCGGCCTGGAGCACGAAAGTTGCCGTGTCGGACCAGTCGATTGCCAAAGCAGAGATGGTGCGGCCTCCATTGGCGAACCCGCTGGAATCAATCTTCGTGAAGGGGCACGGTCCCGCGATGCACGAAGCTCTGGCGTCACGAAATTCATTTCCGGCGCCCGCGTCCAATTCGACTGATCCCGAAGATGCTTTCCAGTATCCATCGGGGGAACAGGGCCGTTGCCGGCGGCACGGAATGTCTCCGTGATTGACGACTTCAAACGTCTTGAAGGAACTGCCAACGTTCACCTCGTTCTCAGAGTTCACCGTGTATCTGACCCGAATGTTCGCAATCAGTGTGGGCGTGCGCTTTATGTCCGGGCTGGCCGGCTCCGCGGCCGGCGACATTTCCGCAATGACAAGCTGCCTCATCGACGAACGAAAGCGAATGGTCTCCTGAAGATCGAGCGGATCATAGTTGGGACTGTTGAAACTGAGCGTCACCGTCTGCCCCGGCAACACGGGCCGGGGAAACACGATGCGAAAGTATCCGGCGGCGTCAGAGTGCGTGCTCTGGGTTGAATCACCGTATCTTGCCGTAATCTGAGTGTCGGGAATAGGCGATTCCTTGCGCGGATCGGTGTCACGGCGAACCACCGCGCCCTGAATGACCGACCACCGCGCCCTGAAGTGGCGCAAGGTAAGCACGAGAATGGTTGTTCCCGCCAGTCCCAGCGCGGCAATGGCGATCCAGACTGCAGCTTTCCAGCGGCGCATAGAATTTCCCGCCTTGATACCTGGTTTGACGCACATTTTGTTGAATTTGCCGCCCAGTTGTACCATCCGAAGCTGTCGTTTCTGCATCTAAACAACTGCCAGTAAAGGCATTCGAACCTGGGGAAACAGCGGTTGTGCCCTACGGATCTGCTTCGTTGCATTCGAAGCCATGAACCGGCCTCAAAGAAAAGAAAACGCCAACCCGACGGATCCGAGACACACGCGACGTGAAGTTCTGCGCCAGCTCTCCTGCGTGGCTTTGGGCATGCCACTGACGAATGTCATCGGCGGTGCCGGTTTGGGAGAGTCGCCGCAACAAGCGGCCGCCCAGCAGGCTGCGCCGACGTTTTCTCCGGTGCCTGCTCCAATATCCCAAGAGGACGATCAGTTTCTCGACGGGCTGGAACGCGCCAATTTTCTATTCTTCTGGGAACAGGCAAATCCGCAGGTCGGGCTGGTCAAGGACCGATGCAACGTTCGCACCAAAGACACCAGCATGGCGGCGAGCATCGCATCTACCGGTTTCGGGCTCACCGCCATCTGCATTGGCGATGAGCGAGGGTATATCAGTCACGAAGAGGCGCGATTACGCGTGCTTAAAACTCTTTCATTCTTGTGGCACAAGCTGCCCACGCATCGCGGCTTCTATTATCATTTCGCCAATCTCAACACCGGCGATCGGATGTTCGATTCAGAGGTATCGTCGGTCGATACCGCGATTCTGCTCTGCGGCGTGCTTACATGCCGGCAGCATTTCCAAGACAAGGACATCGAAGAACTGGCGCACGCTATCTTCGATCGTGTGGAGTGGACATGGCTTTCAGAGGACACAAGTCTCCTGTCGCACGGCTGGACGCCAGAAATGGGATTCATTCCCTCAAGGTGGGACCTCTACAGCGAGCTGATGATGATGTATCTGCTGGGCATGGGTTCCATATCCCACCCCCTGCCCAGCGATGTGTGGCTGGCATGGAAGCGCACCATCTTTGAGTATGAGGGGCTACGTTACATCGGATCGTTTGCACCACTGTTCGTGCATCAGTATTCCCAGGCGTGGTTTGACTTCCGCTTGAAGCGCGACCGCTACGCGGACTACTTTCAGAACTCAGTAATCGCCACCGAGGTGCACCGGCGGTTTTGCGTAGGGCTAAACCCGGAGTTTGTTGACTATAGCGATGCGCTGTGGGGGATTACGGCGTCTGATTCCGCACGGGGTTACGTGGTGTGGGGAGGACCGCCTGCCATGGGGCCGATCGACGGCACGGTTGTGCCGGCTGCGACGGGCGGTTCGCTGCCCTTTCTCCCCGCCAAGACCTTACGTGTGCTCAGAACCATTCACGACCACTATCCAAACGCCTGGTGCCGCTACGGGTTTGTTGACGCGCTCAATCCCCTGACGGAGTGGTACGACACGGATGTGATCGGGATCGACACCGGGATCGCCATGCTAATGGCCGAGAATTTGCGCAGCGGATTTGTGTGGAATACCTTCATGAAGAACCCTGAGGCGCAGCGCGGCATGGCGAGCGCGGGATTTAAACCTTATACCCCGCAGACCACCTGAAGGCGGCGACTTCCAAAGGCGAGCCCGCGATCAAGCCCGATTCCAGGACTGCGCAATCAGTGGCGCCAGCCACGGCCAACGGTGCTCGCGTGCGCTGAACAACACTCCATTCTCCGCCTGCATCTTATTAGAAATAAGGGACAAATACACTATATCCCTGGAGTATCCGCTTTCTTTGCTCAAATCCTTCAGAGCCTTGGTAGCAGCAGCGAACGCGCAGCGCATTTCTTCTCATGCAGTCATGTGCCGAGCGGTGATGCACAACGGGAGTGATGTGTTTGAAGGCAGAAGCTCAAAAGACGGCCGGTGATTCTCAAGAACTCCCCGATGAGCCGAGAGAGACACAAGGCAATGCCTGGAGCGATCGCGTCCGCGCGCTCAGGAATGTTCCGCCCGTACTTCGCTTTGTTTGGGAGTCGGGGCGGGCGGTGGTCTTTTGGAACATCGCCATCCGCATTGTGGTGGCGCTTCTTCCTGTCGGCATCGGCATTATCGCCGGCCCATTCATCATCAACGGCATAAACCAGATCAGGTTTCATCACCCACTCCCCGGATACTTCTGGTGGCTGGTGGGGGCAGAAGCTGTGCTCGCGGTCCTCATGGGCCTGCTTTCGCGCGCAGTGGATTACTTCGACAACCTGCTCGCCGATCGTTATACGCATCACGTCAGCGTGGAAGTCATGCGCAAAGCCGCCGCCCTCGATGTCACCGTCTACGAAGATCCGGTGTTCTACGACCGCCTGGAGCGCGCGCGTGTGCAAGCCACTGACAGGCTGGCGATGATCCAGCAGATGGGCCGCCTGATTCAACAGACCGTCACCGCGGTTGCTTTTTCGGCGGTCCTGGTGGTGTACTCGCCGCTGCTTCTTTTTCTGCTTGTCGCCGGCATCATTCCCGCGTTTCTCGGTGAGAGTCACTTTGCCTTTCTCACCTACGCCAAGAATTTCCGCCAGACCCCGATCCGGCGTCAGATGGACTATCTGCGCCAGGTGGGCGGCAGCAAGGAGGCCGCGAAGGAGCTCAAGCTTTTCAATTTGAGCGGCTATCTTACCCAACGATTTACTTCGCTATCGCAACAGATCTACGAAGAAAACGTGGCTCTCAATCGCCGCCGGCTCTTTTGGGGTGGTCTGCTTTCCATCCTCGGCCAGCTCGGCTACTACGCCGCTTATGTGCTTAGCATCTACCGCACCATCGGCGGCGTGTATACCATCGGCGACCTGACGCTGATCACGGCCGCCATCATGCAGGCCATGAGCAATATCCAGCAGGCGTTTTCGACGGCGTCCGGAGTTGCCGATCAGGCTCTTTTTCTTACCGATCTGCTGGCGTTTTTTGCCATGGAGCCGGCGGTAAAGTCGAAGCCGAACGGCCTGAGGGCGCCGCGCCCCGTCCAGCACGGATTTGAGTTTCAGGACGTGAGCTTTGCGTATCCCGGAACCAGCCGCCGCGTGCTGGAGGGTTTCAACTTCTCGCTCCGGCCTGGAGAACGCGTGGCTCTCATCGGCGAAAACGGCCAGGGAAAAACCACCGTTGTCAAGCTGATCACGCGTCTTTACGACCCGACCGAGGGACGAATTCTCCTCGACGGCGTGGACCTGTGCGAGTACGATCTGGCCGACCTGCACGCGGAGATTGGTGTGATCTTTCAGGATTTCATGCGCTACGAAATGACGGCGCGAGAGAACATCGCCGTGGGGCGCGTGGAAGTGAACCACAGCGCGGGGGAGATCGAATACGCCGCGGAGAAGAGCATGGCTGCCGGCGTAGTGAAGAAGCTGCCCGGCGGTTACCACCAGATGCTTGGCCGGCGATTCGAGAGCGGCGTGGATCTGTCGGGCGGAGAGTGGCAGAAGCTGGCACTGGCTCGTGCGTATCTTCGCGACGCACAGTTGCTCATTCTCGACGAACCTACGGCTTCACTGGATGCGCGCAGCGAATTCGAGGTGTTCGAGCGCTTTGCCGAGCTGACTTACGGCAAGATGGCGCTCCTGATCTCGCACCGTTTTTCGACCGTGCGCATGGCCGACCGCATCGTAGTTCTTGAGTCCGGCCGGCTGGTGGAAGAAGGCAGTCACGATCAACTGGTGGCTCTGGGAGGCCGCTACGCCGCAATGTTTGAAATGCAAGCCGCAAGTTACCGATGAGGCGCTCATGAACGAAGAAGTCGCTATTCTCGAGGCCGAGGAGAAAATCGATGACCAGACGCTCGAACGCCTGCGTCGCGCTGCGGATGGGGCCGCTGCCTGGGAGGTGATTCCGCGCCCCCCTGCCGCCACTCATTTTCCCAGGCGCGTGCGGGCTGCGCGGAAGGCGCTGGAGGATTTGGAGGAATGCCTGGCGCGGCAATCGGTCTCTCACGTACCCCACGATCCACAACTCCTCGCCCGCCGTTCTGCGCTGCTTGAGTTAGGCGCGAGCCACCGCATGTTCAGGGCGGCGATCAGAGCCGTCTCCGACAAACCTCGCCGCATCGCTGAGCTGCCGCGCCTTGTCCCGGCGCCGCGCGAGGATGAACCGCGCGTCGCAGGGCTGGCGCGTGCCTACCTCCGCGCAGTCGATGGCGCCTTCTCGGCCCCGGCCTTCCGCGCATTTATCGAGCTTGTCCAGGCGCGTGAACCTCTCAATGTCGACGAGTTGTGGAGCATCAGCGCGTTTCTCCGGTTCACGTTGCTCGAATTTCTTCTCGAGGAATCCCGCGCCTTGCTCCGTTCTCCGGGCTCGGCGTCTGTTCCGCAACTGATGGCGCACATCAAGAGCCTCCGGTCGATCACTCATGCCGACTGGGTTTACCTGATCGAGCCGTTTATTGGCCTTGACGTCCTTCTGCGGCAGGATCCGGCAGGCATCTTCGAGCAAATGGACTTTGTGACGCGCGAGCTCTATCGCAAGCGGATCGCGCGCGCGGCGCGTCGTTCAGACTATACGGAGTGGCAGGTGGCGCAGGCGGCGCTCGCATTGGCCCAGAAAGGAAAAGAAGCCGCAGGCTCCGACCCTCGCATCAGGCGGAGGCAGGAACATATCGGGTACTACCTTGTCGGCGAAGGCTATTCGCAGCTCGCTGCCCGCATCCGGTTTCATCCTTCCTTTGCTGAAAGGCTGCGCGCCTTTGTCAGGGCCGATGGAGAGAACCTGTTCCTGAGCGGCATTGAGGTCCTGACTCTGCTCTTTATCGCGGCTGCGCTCTTCCCCGTACTGCCTCGCATCGCGGGGTTTACGGGACTGGCGGCGATTATCATTTTGGTCTTCATCCCCGCCACTCAGGATGCCGTTGACTTCGTAAACAGCGCCATCACGTCTCTCTTTGATCCGGAACCGCTTCCCAAACTCGACTTCAGCACCGGCATCCCCGCCGCGTCGACGACGCTGGTCGCCGTTCCCACGTTGCTGCTGAAGGAAAAGCAGGTGCGGAAGCTGGTGAACGATCTGGAAGTCCGATATCTGGCCAATCGCGATCCCAATCTTCATTTTGCGCTGCTCACTGACCTCGCCGATTCGGTGACCAAGCCGCGCTCCAAGGATTCGCATCCGCTGGTCGATCTCGCCGTGCGGCTGATTAACGAGCTGAACGCGAAATATCAATCGTGCGGCGGCGGCGCATTCCTGCTTTTGCATCGCCATCGCGCCTACAACATGAGGCAGGGAGTATGGATGGGATGGGAGCGGAAGCGCGGCAAGCTCCTTGATTTGAACAAACTCCTGGGGCACGATTTTGACGCGTTTCCGATCAAGGCGGGACCGGTCGGCGCGCTCGAAGGCGTTCGCTATGTTCTCACGCTCGATTCCGACTCGCAACTTCCCCGCGGCGAAGCCGCGCGGCTGGCCGGCGCTATCAGTCATCCGCTGAATCAGGCGGTCATTGATTCCAGGCTTCGCATAGTGACGAGAGGCTTCGGCATTCTGCAACCGCGCGTTGGCGTGGCCGTGCGGTCGACCGCTCGCTCACGCCTGGCATCGATTTACTCAGGCCAGGGCGGATTCGATATTTACACTCGGGCGACCTCCGACGCGTATCAAGATCTCTTCGGTGAAGGCATCTTTACCGGCAAAGGGATTTACGAAGTGACGACGCTACATGCGGTTCTCCATGGAAGGTTCCCTCGCAACTCGCTCCTCAGCCACGACCTGATCGAGGGCGCCTATGCGCGCGCCGGTCTGGCTGCCGACATCGAGCTGGTCGACGATTATCCGTCGCACTACAGCGCCTACATCCGCCGCAAGCATCGCTGGGTGCGCGGCGACTGGCAAATCGCCCAGTGGATGTTCTCGCGTGTTCCCGATGAGACGGGCCACTGGGTGAAGAACCCCATCTCGAGCATCTCGCGATGGAAGATCTTCGACAATCTGCGCCGCTCACTGGTCGATCCGGCATTGTTCATCCTCTTTCTCGCCGGTTGGATCCGCATGCCGGGCGGGCCGCTTTATTGGACAATCGTCCCGCTCCTGATGCTCTTCTTTCCCGCCGCGGCGCAGTTTGCCTTTGCGCTCTGGAGCAGCTTCTCAGTCAACCGCAAAGGGCAGGTAGGTGATGCCGTCGAAGGCCTGCGGCAAGCCATGCTCATTGCTATCTTCAGGCTTGCTTTTCTGGCGCACGAAACGCTGCTGGCCATTGATGCCATCGTTCGTTCACTGGTGCGGCGATTCATTACCGGCGAACGATTGCTCGAGTGG
The DNA here is from genome assembly GCA_030037635.1 of Acidobacteriaceae bacterium. Taxonomy (GTDB): domain Bacteria; phylum Acidobacteriota; class Terriglobia; order Terriglobales; family Acidobacteriaceae; genus Telmatobacter. The sequence continues at coordinate 68,762 of JASHQH010000211.1, read as the reverse complement.
GAGACCGCGGCTGAGGCTGAGCAGCAATCGGCGGCACGCGCTCCCGTGGACCGTTATCTGGGAACAACCGCTCTGGTCGCGCTGGTTGCCGGCGCGCTGGTCTGGCGATTCAGCCAACAGGATTGGGCCATCCTTTGTGCGCTTCCAATTTTGGGGCTTTGGGCGCTGGCAGAGCCCATCGCCAAGTGGCTCGACCGGCCGCCACGCAAAAAACGGCCCCTGGCCATGACGGAACGGGATTTCCTGATGACGCATGCGCTCCGCATCTGGCGTTACTTTTATGAATTCAGTTCGGCTCGCCACAACTACCTGATTCCCGACAACGTGATGGAGGAGGGGTTTCGCGAAGCCGCTCGCGTCTCGCCGACCAATATTGGCTTGCTGCTGAACTCGCGGCAAGCCGCGTGCGAGTTGGGTTTCCTCACGCCGCCGGAGTTTGCCGAGCTGACCCGGCGCACTCTGGCGAGCATCGAGCGCATGGAGAAGTATCGCGGCCACCTTTACAACTGGTATGACACTGAAACGCTGTGCCCACTTGATCGTTCGCCGTTTGTCTCCTCGGTCGACAGTGGCAATCTGGTTGCGTCCCTGCACACTTTGCACGCCGGCTCAAGATCCTTGGCCGCCGAACCCCTGCTCGCTCCCGGGCTATTCGCCGGCCTGCGCGCGCACATTCGTCTCCTGCACGCCGATCGGCATTTTGCGGCAATTTCGCCGATGGCGCTGCCGGGCCCCTCAGCAGATGTTGCAACCTGGATCGGGTGGCTGGCGGGCGCGGAGGCGGCTCTGGCCTCGGCTGCAGTTTCGCATACCGCCGAAGCGCCAAATGGCTGGTGGATGCGGGAGACTTCGCGCCGAATCAACGCGCTCTTTGAGCTGTTCAGAGGCTACATTCCCTGGGTTCTGCCTGAGTTTGATCCGTTGCGGGGCTTGCACCAGCTTGACCTGGACAAGAAATCCTTTGAGTTCAACTGCGCCGATGCGCTTCACTTTGCCGAGCGTTTGCAGCACACGCTGGAAAGCTCATTTCGCGCCTTAATCGCCGACGAAGCCATGGGGAGAGCTGCCGAGCGCCTGCTTGATTTGCTGCCGAAGGCGATTGAGAACCTGCACACTCTCATCTCCGATTTACAAAGCATCGAGGAGGACGCCGAGCGCCTGGCGAATCAGATGGAATTCGGGTTTCTTGTAGACCCTTACCGGCAGATTCTTTCCATTGGCTTTGAAATGGGCGCTGGGAAGCGCCATGACTCCTGCTACGACCTTATTGCCTCCGAAGCGCGAATCGCGACGTTCCTGGCCATTGCGCGCGGCGACATTCGGCAACAGAGCTGGCTTAAGCTGGGGCGCGATCACACCTATGCTTATGGGCGATTCCTGCTTCTCTCCTGGTCCGGGACCATGTTTGAGTACCTGATGCCCGCGCTCTGGATGCAGGCATATCCGGGCACGCTGATTGAGCGGACACAAGACGCGTGCGTGCACGTGCAGCGTGCATTTGCGCGCCGCCTGGGCATTCCCTGGGGAGTTTCGGAGTCGGCGTCATCACGCAAGAACGATCGCGGCGATTATCACTACTTTGCCTATGGAATTCCGCGTATCGCGCTCTGGTTTGAAGCCACAGCCGGGGGCCCTGTCATTTCGCCGTATTCCAGTTTTCTGGCGCTTACGGTGGACGGACCGGAGGCAATTGGAAACCTGCGCCGCATGGGATCGGCGGGATGGGTTGGCCGGTACGGGTTCTACGAGTCCGCCGACTACTCCGCATCTGCCCGCGGTCCCGCTCTTGCCAAAGAATGGATGGCGCATCATCTGGGGATGTCGCTGCTGGCGATTACGAATCTGCTGCGCAACAACGTCGTGCAGCGCTGGTTCCACGAGCATCCCATGATCCAGGCCACCGAGATGCTGCTTGAGGAGAAGCCGATCAGCAAGGCAGTTCTGCGTGCGCAATTGAAGGAGCTGGCTCCCATCCGGCGCAAGGCCAAATCCGGACCATCATGGCGCGCGCGGGCGCTTAAGGCTGCACTTTGATCAGCACCAGAGAGTCGGGAGTCAGCTTGATGGCCAGCTTTCCGCCGGTCAGCCGTTCTTCTTGAGGCACAGGCAAGGCGGTCGCGCGGTTCATTTGCTCCACCTGCACAGCAGTAGGGTCAGTGGGTGAACCTATCGCGCGGTACACCTTCAAAACATTTCCATGATCATCGTCGAGGCGCTGAATGGTCACGCGCGCGTTAAGCGCAGTGTGCAAAAACCTAAAGTCCAGGGTCTTGTCTGCTCCGTGCTGCCCAGGATCGACGAGGTTCCAAGCGGCAACTTCAACTTCACCGGCGGCGTTTTCGGTTGCGATCACGTCGTCAGACTTGTTGGCCAGCCGCTCATTGCCGAGCTCGTGAAGCAATTGGTACGCATAGTAGCTTGGCTTGTTGATTCCACCTTTGGCCCTCAGGCCAAACATTCCGATGAAGGGCTTCGGAATCGGTCCGTTCTCTTCGAAAACATCGGAAAACGTCCACCACGACATCATGTTCACCAGCCCATCACACTGACGCACAGTATTGGCGAGGGCCGGTCCCGCAAAGATGGTGTCGCGGGCGCCCATCATTCCCTGAACGTTCCATTCGGTGATGAAGAGAGGGAGATCGGGTGTGGCCGAGGATTTGATTTCGCCGCGCACCTTGGCCGTGGCGCGGCAGACGCGCTCGTCCATGGGTATGCTTTCATCCGTTCCGAAGAGATTCTCAACCGTATCGTCGGCGTAGGCATGAGTGGAAACGAAGTCGACCGGGACTTTGTTGGTTGTTGTGAATTTCAGAAAATCGCTCACCCAGGCTGCGGCGGCCGTGGCCGGCCCTCCCACGCGCAGCCGCGTGCTTACGCTTTTCAAAGCACGCGCCGTGTGCGCATAAAGGTCGAAGTACGATTTCTGGCGCGGGATGCCATTCCAGAAATCGATATTAGGCTCGTTCCACACCTCGAAGTACCATTGCGATACCTCGTCGATGCCATAGCGATCGACGAGATGTTGGGCGAAATGCCGAATAAGGTCGTCCCAGCGGTCCATGCTCCTGGGCGGAGAGACATTCGGTTTGTACCAGAACGGGTGCAGCGCGTCGGGATTGAAGGCCAGCTTGCGCGGCATGAAGCTGATCTCCACGAACGGACGCACGCCGTTTTGAAGCAGCCCGTCGTAAATCTGGTCGACGTAGGAGAAGTTATAAACGGGATTGCCGTGCTCGTCCTGGTTGTAGACGCCGACTTCATCGTGAAGAATGGCGTGAAAACGGACGTATTTGAAATCCGCTACGCGCTTGACGGCGCGAATATCATCGCGATAGCTCTCGCGCAACGAGAGGATGGCCCGGCCGGAGCCGAACATCTGCTCCCAAAAATGTGGAAATGGTGTCTGCGGTCCCTGTGCATCGATCGACACGAGCTGCACTTCCGTGGCAGGGGCAGGAGCCTGAGGTGCGGATAGCGGCACAGCCGCTGTGGCAAGAATTCCCGAAAGAAAAGCAGCGCGAATGGGCAACATAAACTCTCTCAAAAAGAGTAAACCCGCATCTGCCCCGGGACTGATCGTCAACGCATTATGAGAATGTCACCAAGTGCTTTTTTGCTGCGTAGATTACGAGCGAAGTGCGATCGCTCACTTCAAGCTTCCGATAAATGGACGTAAGGTGGTGGGCGACGGTTGCCAGACTGATGCGCAGCCGGTGCATAATCTCCTTGTTTTTCAGCCCTTCGCAAACCAGCCCGATCACTTCGCGTTCGCGAGGTGTAAGGGAGCCGATGCGCAACGCATCGGCGTTCGGCGCCTTGCGCGGCGCAGGAGCCTGCTCGTGCACTGGCGCAGTGGCGCCATTCTCCAGCCACACCCCGCCGCTTGTCACTTCTCTGATCGCCATAGGGATCTGGACGACAGGCCATTCGCGCTGGAGCACTCCCTTGGCTCCGTGGCGTAACGCACTTTCGAGGAATTTGGGATCTTTTTCGTTGGTCACAACAATGACTCGAGCCTCATCAACTTCGGAAACAAGCCTATCGAGAGCACCCAGCTCTCGATCTTCATCGCGCAGTATTTCTTCGCTCGCCAGCACCACATCAGGACAATGGCTTCGCACCGCATGAAGAAGGTGCTCTGAATTCTGGCATTCCGCCAGAATCTGAATATCATCCTCATCCTCAACCGCACTGCGAATGCCGGAAATGGAGATGGGCTCGTTGTCCGCAATGACAACGGCGATACCGTTGCTGGACCTCACCTGGCGCCTCGCTTCCTCAAAAATCTCAGACGCGAACACATCCTCACCCTCGATTGATGGCTCCAAGGCTTATCACAATGAACCGTTTAGACAGTGTTCCAGGACGTGCAGATTATTTCCCAGTGGCGCTCACGCCGTAAGTATTTATCTCTGAAGGCGGTAGTTCGTCGAAGTGCGAACCGCGCACACGGCTTGGCGCCGCGAAGCGCAGCTCTCTAATGGGGTTTAGACGCCGTCTATCGCCAATTGGTTGGGCTCCTCAAAAAGCATTCTGAACTCTTTGGCCCCATGAAAACCGTGGCGTTCTGCGATCGAAAGCTAGCTCTCGTCTCAATCAGCCATTGCCGAAGACCGGCACGGACGCACCGTGGATGACACGCGCCTCGTCGCTCGCAAGAAAAAGGATGACCTTGGCGATGTCCTCGGGCTTGGGCCATTTCGCAAAGTCGGCTTTGGGCATGGCTTTGCGATTGGCTTCGGTGTCGATGATGCTGGGCAGGATGGTATTGGCGCGGACGCCGCTGCCCAGCAAGTCGGCGGCGAGCGAGTCGATGAGGGCCACGGCGGCGGCCTTTGAGGCGGCGTAGGCCGATGCGCCGGCGGCGTGATCCCAGGCAGCCTTGGCTGCAACGTTGACGATGGCGCCGGATTTGCGCGCGATCATGTGCGGAACAACGGCGCGAGCCAGCGCGTAGGCCGCGCGCAGATTCAGATCCAGCATGTGCTCGAACACCTCGGGCTGCAAATCCCAAAGTGGAATGCCGCCTGCGTAGCCGCCGACCGCGTTCACCAACACGTCTATCCGGCTCGAGCGAGACAGAATCTGCTGCACGAAAGCCTGCGCCTCCTGCGGGTCAGTCACGTCGGCATGAAATCCGGTCAGCCGGCTCGCATAATTGGCAGCAGATTTCGTCAGGGCCTGAAATTCGCTCTCGACAATCCAACTGACTGTCACGTTGGCGCCCTGCTTGAGGAAGGCGAGAGCGACGGCTTGTCCCAGCCCGCCAGTGCCGCCGGCAACCAAAACCACTTTTCCTGAAAAATCTGTGCTCATAGCGAAGACCCTCCGCAAGCCTCAAAAGACGAGTATCCCACGGCGGCGCTGGCCGAGCGCACATGCGCCAATACGGAGCCAGCATGAGTCCACTTTTGGATGGCAGCGGCGCTGCCGCGAGAATTTTCTAGAGTACGATGAGACGATGGCTGAAGCCGTGGCGAATCGCGCCGGGATGTCGCGCCGGGAGTGGATCGTCGTTCTTCTCCTCGTCGCCTCGGTGTTCGTCAACTATGCCGACCGGAGCAATCTCTCCCTGGCAGTGCCGATTCTGGAGAAGCAGTTTGCGCTTTCGCCGTTTCGCGCCGGAGAGCTGCTGGGAGCGTTCTTCTGGACCTACGCGCTGGTGCAAGTGGTGGGCCTTGCCGGCTTGCTCGCTGACCGCTTTCACGCGGGATGGGTGTTGTTCGGCGGCTATCTGCTTTGGTCGCTGGCAACGGCGTCGACGGGGCTGACGGCGAGCTTTGCGGCGCTGTTTGCGCTGCGCCTGCTGCTGGGGCTGGGCGAGTCAGTTGCGTATCCCTGCTATTCGCGTGTGTTTGCCGCCATGCCGCAGGAGCATCGCGGGCGCGCCAATGCGCTCATCGACGCGGGCACGAAGCTGGGTCCGGCCGCAGGCGCGTTTGTGGGCGGCGCGGTGCTGGTGCACTTCGGATGGAGAACGATGTTTGGATTCTTCGGGCTGGGCGCGCTGGCATGGCTGCCGCTTTGGTACTGGGCCATGCCGCGCGGCGAAGAGGCTGCGGTTGCGCGTACGCCGGAAGCCGCGGCCATTTTGAAGCGGGACGGAGCCGAGCCGTCGGTTGCCAGGATGCTGCGCATGCCCTGTGCCTGGGGGTCGTTTATAGGCCATTTCTGCGGCAACTACTTCTACTATTTCCTGCTGAGCTGGCTGCCGGCGTACCTGGAGTTGGAGGTGCACCTTTCCACCGGCGCCATGTCGCGGCTGGTGTCGGCGGTGTTTTTCGTGATTGCGTGCTCGACACTGGTGTGCGGGTTTGCGTCGGATTGGCTCATTGCGCGCGGGGCCTCGCCGACCTTCGTGCGCAGAACGCTGGCATCGGGAGGACTGGTGCTGGCCTCGACGCTGATCGTCTTCTCGATAGTGCGGGGGCATCCGGATTTGGCGCTATCTATATTGATAGTTGCGTGCATGGGGCAGGGAGCGTATGCATCGAACCACTGGGCGGTGACGCAAACGCTGGCCGGGCCCGTGATGGCGGGGCGTTGGTCGAGCCTGCAGAATGGCGTGGCGAATTTCTCGGGGATTGCCGGATCGGTGCTGACGGGTTGGATTCTGCAGAAGTGCGGAAGCATGCGCCCGGCGTTTGCCGTGGCAGGGGTAGTGGCGTTGATCGGCGGATTGTCATGGGGGTTGCTGGTGCGGCGCGTGGAGCCGGTGGATTGGGGAAAGGCAGGGGTTGGGAATTAGGGAACAGAAAACAGGGACCAAAGAAGCAGAGACTGCGGGGCTAAGGCGGCAGGCTAAAGCGAAGGAAACCTGTTGCGCAGGGTGCGGGCTGGTCTGTTAGGGTGGGAGCGTACCTCGGCAGTCCGCGCAGCAAGGCAAGCGGGCTCTACCTGCACTCTTCGGCTCTTGAGGGATTGCGGATGGAGGCGTATCAGAGCATGTGGGAAGGGTGTGCTCGCGCCTTCGATTCCTGCCACCGTTCCCTCCACTCCACGCCAGTCAAACCAGGAGGAGATAAGCCATGAGTTCAGCAGGAAATCATCACAAGATCGACTACATTGAATTCGCCGCCACCGACGTGGCGCGCGCCAAGAAGTTCTATGCGAGCGTGTTTGGCTGGAGATTTACGGACTACGGGCCCGATTACTCCAGCTTCGACGCTGCCAGTGCGGGCGTTAACGGAGGCTTTCGCACCTGCCGTCCAGACGAAAAAGCCGGCGAGGCCGCACCGCTGGTGGTGTTGTACTCGGCGAATTTGAAGGCCACCGAAGCAGCGATTGTCGGGGGCGGCGGCACCATCGTTGTGCCGACGTTCGAGTTTCCCGGTGGACGGCGCTTTCATTTTGCCGACGGCGTGGGAAACCTGCTGGCGGTGTGGAGCGAATAGTTCGCAGTTCGCAGCTCCAAGACAGTTGCGGCGGTTCCGGATTGGGGACGATCGGAAACCGCCGTGACCTGTGTTGCGGCTCCCTCAAGCCAGATGCTTTTTCAGGAACGCGAGGGTGCGCTGGCGGGCCTCCCTGGCTGCGGCCGCGTCGTGGCTGGCGCGAGCATCGCAGTTGAATCCGTGGCCGGCGTCGTACCAGTAGATCTCGACTTCGGGATGCGCGGCACGCACCTTTTCGACAACCTCGGGAGGGATGTGCGTATCCTGACGGCCGAAGTGGAGCATGGCAGGTGCGGAGAGCGTCTCCGTGGCATAGTTGCCGATTTGTCCGCCGTAATAGCCGACGGCCACGGCGGGATGCAGGCGCGTGGCGGCCAGCCAGGCCAGCGATCCTCCCCAGCAGAATCCGACCACGCCCACCTTCTTTCCAGTAGAGGACGCGGCAAAATCAATGCAAGCGGCCACATCGGCGAGCGCTTTTTCCATGTTGAGCCTGGGAATGAGGCTCATTGCCTTTTGCATGTCTTCGCCCTGGTAGTCCAACTCAATGCTGGGCTGTATGCGATCAAAGAGCGCGGGCGCGACGGCGAAAAATCCGTCGCGGGCGTAGCCGTCGGCCACTGAACGGATGTGCGCATTGACGCCGAAGATTTCCTGAATGACAACCAGCCCGGCAAAGGGTTCGCCCGACGGCCGAGCCACGTAGGCTGAAAAACTGTGACCGTCGGAGGCGCGCAACGTTGCATATTCGCTCATACCATGACCTCGCCTCTCCCAGTATCCATGCAAGGGTCGAGTCGATCAAGGCAGCAGGAAGCTTGGAACGGAACAGAAGAGCGGCTCTTCTGCAGCGATTGAGAAAGGAATTGCGGTCCCGCCCTTTCGCGCAAGACGCGAAAGGATGCGGCAACCGCGGCGTGGGCGCCGAGGGATCTAATTCACGCGCAGCGGAAGCTCAGGTGGCTTGTGGGGCCCGAGTTCATCGCGCACCAGCGTCAGTCCCAGCAGCCAGCGCTCAAAACGGTCAGAGAGCCGCGCGAAGAGCGGCGCCTCTTGCTCGTACTCGAACAAGTTGAACTGGCTGACGATAAAGTAGCTCTCCTTGCCGGCGTGAATGAGCTCCTCAAGGCTGGGATAGTGCTTGCGGGTGCGGCGGTTCGAACCGGTGATTTCGGGATACATTCCGGCCACAAAGAGCGAATAATCACCGATGTGCTTGCGCAGTGCGCGCTCCTGATCGAATGAGGCAGCCGAGCCGTTCACCGGGTCGGCCGCGCGCACCATTTCCTCGAGTTCCTCGATGGGCCGCCCTGTTTGGTCGCGCATGGAGAAAAGCTTGTCGGCATTGCAGAACTCGCAAAGCAGATGCGCCACGTAGCTGGTGACGTCAGGGTCGTGCAATCCAAGCTTGCCCTCGTAGCTATTCCGTACCGCCTGCTGGAAGAAGGGTTCGAGCGGATGAGCCTGTGCTTGCATAGACACCTCCTAACGCGCGGCTCCCAGGATTGCATCCTCCCTTGATTTCGTTAGATGCAATTCACCCCGGTGCCGACCAAGTCCAACTACGGCTGTGCGCGAGCAGCCCGATTTGGCTTGAGGCCCTGGCTGTTCCGGTTCGAGCGGCGCGGGGAAGGTGCCAGCCACGGCCCGTTGTACTTCGCTGTAACACCGAGATTATCGGAAAGGTTGCGTTTGACAAGAGGGGAATGGAAATTTTGTTTGCAAAAGGTAACTCATTTGCGAATTACGGATGGGGAACACGGCTCTGCACAGGCTGAAAATAAGTGCGGAATAATGTGCCTCGCGTTCGTGCTCAAAAAAAGCGGCGCGCGCCTCGCCCGGCGGGCAACCTTACGCGAAAGTCGCAGCGGGCGCGGCGGGGGTGGTATGGTGAGTTGGACTAGAGCGCCTGCCGACTCTGGAGAAGAGCATGACAGCCGAAGGGCCGAGAACGACGTTGCTGTACGACGACTGGTACCCGGCGATGCGCAGTGCCGCGCTTCGCCGCGGCACGCTGGCCACGGCCACGCTGCTGGAGATCCCCCTGGTACTGGGACGTCGCCGGGACGGACGGCTCTTCGCGTTGCGCGATAGTTGCCCGCATCGCGGCATCCCGCTTAGCTACGGATGGTTCGATGGCCAACATGTGACCTGCCGCTACCACGGGTGGGAGTTTGAACCGTGCAGCGGTCAGTGCGCGCTGATTCCTTCGCTCACGAGCCACGACCGGTTGGACGCGACGCGCATCTATGCCACAGCCTTCGCTTGTGAAGAGCGGGACGGGCACGCCTGGGTCTATGTTCCCAGCCCGGGAAGCGGGCGAAGAAGCGAAGCGGCCGAACGGAAGCCGGTGCCCGAGGTGCCCAAGTTTGGGCCGAAATACCGGACAGCACATCTTACGGCCGATCTTCCCTGCAATGTGGATCACGGGATCATCGGCCTCATGGATCCGGCGCACGGGCCGTTTGTGCATCAGGCGTGGTGGTGGCGGTCGCGGGCCAGCATCCACGAGAAGAGCAAGCGCTTCGAACCGATTCCCGAGGGATTTCGCATGAGCGCTCACGCGCCCAGCCGCAACTCGGCGCCGTACAAATTACTCGGAGTTTATGGGCAGCCGGTCGAAACAACGATCGATTTTGTGCTGCCCAATCGGCGCACCGAGACGATTCGCTGCGGAGAAAAGTGGTTTGCGAGCCTGACCACGGTGACGCCTGTGACCGGCTCAACCTGCCGCATCGACGTGGTAGCAGCGTGGAACGTGTTTTACCACGTACCGCTTGTGACTCCCATCGCCAGGTTTTTTGGAGCGCGGTTCGTGCGGCAGGACCAGGAGACGATGATTCAGCAGGCCGAAGGGCTGAAGCACAGTCCCACGCTGATGCTGATTGACGACGCGGACAAGCCGGCCAAGTGGTACCTGGCGCTGAAGCAGGCGCGGCTGGATGCCGCGGCGACGGGAGCCGCAGCCAAGCACCCCATGGACGGGCCTGTAGAGTTGCGCTGGCGGTCCTGAGCGAAGCAAACCGCGGAGTGCCCCATCCTAGCCGGGCATTTGTTCTTCCCGCTAGGGTTGGGGCGAGACCTTCCCAAGCTCCGAACCCCGCTCCTCAGCGTGCAGCAATCCTGCGTGGGTCAGACCGCAGCGGGCGTGCGCGACTCCAGCTCGGCAAGGCGCTTGGCAAGCAGCGATTCCAGTTTGACCAGCGCGGCGGAAAAGCCTTCGATGCCTTCCTTCAATTTGTCGGTAGCCATGCGGTCGGCAGCGTGCATGCGGACGAACGTGGCGTGGTCCACGATGATTCTCTCGATGGCCATGCCCTTGGCTTTTTCAGGATCGAGCTTGCGCGGCAGATCGCCCTGCGTATTCTCAAGCTCGCCGAGAAATTGCGGCGAGATGGTGAGCAGGTCGCAGCCGGCGAGTTCGCAGATTTCGCCGATATTGCGGAAGCTGGCGCCCATGACCACGGTTTTATAGCCGAATTTCTTGAAGTAGTTATAGATGCGCGTGACCGACTGAACGCCGGGATCATCGGCCCCGTGGTAATCCTTGCCGGTGTCTTTCTTGTACCAGTCCAGGATGCGGCCCACGAAAGGCGAAACGAGTGTGACGCCGGCGTCGGCCGCCGCGATGGCCTGATGCAAGCCGAAAAGAAGTGTCAGGTTGCAGTGGATGTCTTCCTTCTCGAGGACTTCGGCGGCGCGAATACCCTCCCAGGTGGAAGCGATCTTGATGAGCACATGATCTCGGCCGATGCCCGCGGCATCGTACTGCGCGATGATGCTGCGTGCCTGAGCGATGGTGGCCTCGGTGTCGTAGGAAAGGCGCGCGTCCACCTCGGTGGAAACGCGGCCGGGAATAATCTTGAGAATCTTCTTGCCGAAGGCGATGGCCAGGCGCTGGAAAGCCAGGTTGGCGACGGCCTGATCGGTCGCGCTTTCGCCCAGCTCTTTGCGCGCATCCCGCAAAACGCCGTCCACAATAGGCTGATATTGGGGCATCTGCGCCGCCGTGGTGATCAGCGAGGGATTGGTGGTCGCGTCCTGGGGGTGAAACTGCTCCATGGCGTCCATGTCGCCGGTATCGGCAACCACAACCGTATATTTCCGCAACTGCTCAAGAAGATTTTCCGGCATGTTTTCTCCTCCGGGGAATAGGGGGCAGCCCGCTTCCTACTGCAACAGTTTACCCCCTCCTTAGGATGCGCCGGGTGAAAGCCGGTTGCATCCCCGGCGGTCCTACGCCGTTTCCGTTTCGACGGCGTTTGAAAGCACACCGAATCCGGGAATCGAGACTTCGACGACATCGCCGGAGGCGAGCGGGCCGACGCCCGACGGAGTTCCAGTGAGGATCAGGTCGCCCGGCTCAAGCGTAAAGGCCGCGGTAATGTAGCTGAGCAAAGCCGGGACCGGAAAGATGAAGTCGCGCGAGGAGCCGCTCTGGCGCAGCTCGCCGTTGACCCGCGTTTCGATTGTGACCCCGCCGTCGAGGTCGAGCTCGTCGCTGACCAACGGGCCTATGGGGCAAAAAGTGTCGAAGCCCTTGGCGCGTGTCCACTGTGTGTCCTTCTTTTGCAGGTCGCGGGCCGTGATGTCGTTAGCCAGCGTGAAGCCGCGGACGATTTTGCGCCAGTCGTCTTCGGGCTTGAGGGCTCGGGCGCGGCGGCCGATGACCAGCGCCAGTTCGCCCTCGAAGTCCACGCGCTCCGACACCAAGGGCAGCCGCACCGCGCCGCCGGGACGCAGCAGCGAGGATGGCGGCTTGAAGAAAAGCAGCGGTTCGGCCGGCAGCTGGTTGCCGAGCTCGCTTACGTGCTCGCGATAGTTGCGGCCGACGCAGATGATTTTTGTTGGTTTGACAGGCGGCAGCAAATCCGCCCGGCTGAACGGCATGGGCTCGAAGTTGAAGCTGCCGGCAGGTGCGCCGCCGTGTTCGATGCGGTAGACGAGGTCTTCCTCCGGCGCGTCGATGAGGGAAATGATACGCAATTCGCCGGCGTGCATTTCCACCGCGCCGTACATGCTTTGGCCGTTCCACAGGAACCGGCAGTATTTCATCGAGAAACCCTCCTCGCGTCTCGCTATGGTGAAGCGGCCGTCTCCTGGGCTTCGGCTGAGCGCTCGCTTTCATGGCCCTCCAGGTCGATGGCGCTCACGGCGTAGGCATAGGTGTGGCCGGGCTGCACATGGTCATCGTGATATGCCGGTTCGGCAACCGGTTGCGCGGGCGAGATGCGCTGCCACGCTGCCTCCGCGCCTGACGCTCCGGGTTCGCGCCGGTAGACGATGTAGCCTGCCAGATCGGGGTCAGTGTTGGGTTGCCAGTTCAGGTCGATCGCCGGGCCGGCGCCGTTTTCACCAGGCGTGGCCACAGCGGCCAGGCCCTTGGGCACGGCTGGAGGAAACTCCTGGATGGCTTCGACACGCAGCGGAGGCGAAAGCTCTGACGCAAGCTCGAGCGTCTGGCCGTTCACGGTCACGCGAGCCACGCGCTGCGCGCGATATTCGTACGTTTCGCCGATGCGAATGTCTGCATCAAGAGCGCGATCGGTGTTCGCCTCGGCCTCAACCAGGAGGGTTCGCTCAGCCGGCTCGGCAGGAGGCGCAAGCAAGCCTTGGGTGGTGTTTTGCGGGCCGGGCTTTTGAGCGGGCGGACTGAGCCGCTTGCGCACCAGCCGGATGGCCGCGGGAGACGAGCCGGACGGCGCAGCCTCCCAACGAAGCAGGACCTCGTTGCGGCGCATTTCGGCGGTCAAGCCGGTGACCGGCGTGGGCGCCTTGCCGGCGAGAATTTGCGTGGCGTTGGACAGACCGGCGGAACGGCCTTTGCGATTGTCGAGCTCAACGGAATAGTTGAGAACGCGCGCAGTTCCCGAAGCGAGTGGCGCGGGCAGCGTGTCGGTGAAGCTTCCGTTTGCGCCGGGAGCCAGTTGGAGCGTAGTGGTGACGGCGCAGCTTGTTGAGGCGGATTCATTGCGGCACACGCGCACCGTTATGTTGCCCTTGAGCACGGTTTTATCGGTGTTCTTGGTGGGCATGGTCCAGGTGAGCGCCACCTGGTTGCCGGTGCGCACGGCAGAGAGATCGTTGACGGGAGCAGGCAGATTGAGGGAGGGCGGCTGAGGCGCGCCCGGCATGCCGCAGGCTGTGAAGATTGACGTGACAGCGCAGGCGAAAGCAAGCAACGCGATCCGCTGCGCCATCTCAAGGTTTTTGCGCGATTGCATTGCGCTTTCAGTCTAACGGAAGGGATGCGATCGTCGCGGTGTCCCAACGCGGCGCTCCCGGTCCACGAGGGCGCGGGACAGGGGACACCCGCCGAGATTCAGGCTTTGCGCAGGTTGGCGAACTTCTCCATCAGCTTCTTGATGCCGTGGCGGGCAAAGTGAACGGTGAGCTTGGCGTCTTCGCCCTCGCCTTCGCGCACCAGCACGGTGCCTTCGCCGTACTTGGCGTGCAGCACGCGCTGGCCTTTTTTCAGGCCGGAGGCGCCGTTGGTTGCTGGGATGTCCATGGGAGGCCGCGCGAAGGAACCGGAACCAGCGCTGCCCGATCTGCTGCCGAAAAATCGAGCGATGTTCTCAACCGAGCACTCCGGGCGAGCCCCGCGGCCGGCCGAGGAGCCTGACCCGGCTGCGTGCGGGATCTCCTGGCTCTCATCCTCGTAGTTGAAGTGCGAACCGCTGGGGTCGCGGCGGTGCGAATGGGCCGCGCCGTAGGAAGGCCTGTAGGCAGGCGTCGACCATCGTGGGCTTCGAACGCTGAGATTTTCGATCAGCTGTTCGGGCACCTCCTCAAGAAAGCGCGAGGGAATGCTGGCCTCAGGAATGTCGGCGCCGTAGCGTCGCCGATAGTGGGCGCGCGTGAGGATGAGCGTATTCATGGCGCGCGTCATGCCTACGTAGCAGAGACGGCGCTCCTCTTCAAGATCTCCCTCCGGATCGCTCAACGTGCGCGAGTGAGGAAACAGGCCCTCTTCCATGCCGGCGAGAAAAACCAGCGAAAATTCGAGGCCCTTGGCTGCGTGCAGGGTCATGAGGGTGACCCGGGCATTGGGATCGAACTGGTCGGTGTCGGAGGCCAGCGCGGCGTGATCGAGAAACTCGGCGAGCGTTTCGCCCCGTTCCTCGGCGTCGTGCGCGGCGTTGGCAAGCTCCTTCAGGTTCTCAATCCGGCTGAAGGCCTCGGGTGTGCCTTCGGCTTCGAGAGCTTTGATGTAGCCGGTGCGATCGATGATGAAGCGGATAAGTTCGGGGAGGGTGGCAGCGTCACCAGGCGAGCGGAATCCGGTTTCCTCGTCCTCCTCGCCTTCGTCGTCGCCTTGTTCCCATGTTCCCTCGCTCGCTTGATCCCCGTTTTCTTGCTCCCTTGCAGCCACGCCGAAATCGAACCCCGTGTCGGCTTGGCTGGCCGTGGATTCGGCAACGTCGGCGGCTAGCTTGCCCGCGAAGTCCGGATCCATCATGGCCTGCGCGTCGAGAATGAGCTGCCGAAAGGATTCGAGAGCCATGAGCGCGCGCGCCGGGATAAGACGGTTGGCGACGGCCGCCCCGATGGCGTCCCAGGTCGACTGCCCGGTTTCGAGCGCCAACCGCTCCACCGTTTCAAGCGTGGTTTTGCCAATGCCGCGCGCCGGAGTGTTGATGACTCGCTGCAGGGCCATGGAGTCGTGCGGATTGCGGACCAGGCGCAGGTAGGCGAGCAAGTCCTTGATCTCGGCGCGCTCGTAGAAGCTGAAGCCGCCGACCATGCTGTAGCTGATGTTGTAGCGGCGCATGGCTTCTTCAATGAGGCGCGACTGCGAATTGATGCGATACAGCACCGCCGCTCCGCGGCCCCGTGTTTCGGAGGAATCTTCCGACTGGCGCAGAAACGCCTGGATTTTGTCGGCGATGAAAAGAGCCTCGTTCTCGCCGTCGGGCGCTTCATAATAGCCGATCATCGAGCCGCCCTGGCGCTCCGTCCAGAGTTTCTTGCCCTTGCGCCGGACGTTGTTAGCAACCACGGCGCCGGCCGCCTCCAGAATGTTCTGCGTAGAGCGGTAGTTTTGCTCGAGGCGAATAATGCGGGCATTGGGAAAGTCCTTCTCAAACTCCAGAATGTTGCGGATGTCGGCGCCGCGCCATGAGTAAATGCTCTGGTCCTCGTCGCCCACCGCGCAGACATTCTTGTGCTCGCCGGCCAGCAGCTTCATCAGCTCGTACTGCGGGCGGTTGGTGTCCTGGTACTCGTCGACCAGCAGATATTGATAGTGATGCTGATACCGCTCCCGCACCTGGGAAGACGATTTAAGCAGCCGCACCGCTTCCAGCAGCAGATCGTCGAAGTCCATGGCGTTGTTCTTGCGCAGCTCTGCCTGGTAAGCCTGGAAGATGTGCGCGACGCGTTCGCTGATCGGGTCCTTGGATCCGAGAAAGTAATCCTGGGGATCGACCATGTGATTTTTGGCCCAGGAGATGCGGCTCTGCACCGTGCGCGGAGTCAGCTGCTTGGTGTCGAGCCCCATGCGCTTCATGATCTGCTTGATCAGGCCCTGCTGGTCGTTTTCGTCGAAGATGGTGAAGGCCCGGGAGAGGCCTTTGTCGCCGATCTTCAGCGCCTCGATGTCGCGGCGCAGGATGCGTACGCAGAAGGAGTGAAACGTCGAGATGAGGGGCTTGGCCAACGAGGAGTGGCCGAGAAGCTCGTCAACGCGCTCGGCCATTTCGCCCGCCGCTTTATTGGTGAAGGTGACGGCAAGGATGGAGTCAGGCGCCACATTTTTCTCGCGGATGAGCCAGGCGATGCGGTGGGTGATGACGCGGGTTTTGCCCGAGCCCGCGCCGGCCAGGATAAGCAATGGGCCCTCCGTCGCCTCGACCGCGGCGCGCTGTTCAGGATTCAAATGGGCGAGGAGGGAGTGCAAGGCTGCGATCCGGCGGGAAGGGTCCTGAATCTAGTGTAGCGTTGGAGCGCCATCCACAGCCGAGCCTTACGGATTTGAGCCGTCCAAGTCGCGAAGTACCCACACATGAGTTACCTATGCGCACTTTTCGAGTGACTTAAGTTCGACGCCTGAGATAACGATGGAGAGTAGCACAAAAGTGGTATCGGATTTATCTATAAGGTAGAAAAACAGCGGAATTGGAATACCCCCTTGGATCCATCATGAAGAAGAAAATCCTGGGTTGCGCGATGGTTGTCTTAGTGCTGGGGCTGGCGCAGATGGCGAAGGCATCTTCCGTCTGCCCGATGAAGACCACTGCTCCCTGGGATACCCGCATCTTTGCCAATTCAGGCGGCCAAAACGAGTGGCGTGAATACCGCACGCTGAATGACGCCCCGGCGCTCAGCATGAAGGGCGAAATGCTGGGAGAATTCTGGCAGGTTAACAAGAAGATCAATTCCGCCTATCTGGTCGAGCGCGGCCAGAACTTCAAGATATCTACCCGTTACTGCTTTGACGAGGCAGGCAACCTCGACGGCGTGGGCTTCGAGATTGAGACCCAGTTGGGTTGGGGCCATCGTGTAGAAGGGTCGGTCTCCGGCGGCACGTTCCTTGCCACCACGTCGGAGTTCTTCAACGTGGGAAACGGCAAGACGGTTCCCAGGCCCGGCGGCGTGGAAAGCGTGCCGCGCGCCTTGCAGCCAGTTCTCTATTTGAACCAGGACGATCTGCCGTTCGCATCGCTGCTCACAGTGACTGCGAAGGCCAAGAAGCACCCACGCGCGGTGAGCGCTCCAGGCCCAACCGAGAGCGTTGCCGAAGCCCCTCGGACGCCATCGGGCAATTAAGATTTGCGAGCCGTCCGTCGGACGTGGAAACAAACGACTTGAGCAGCGTTCGTTACGGAAGGCATCGAAAGCGCGGTGACCACCGGGTCCGTGGAGCGCAATCGAGCGGGGAGGGTGGGTTGGCCCGCGTGTAGTATTTATCAGTTTGAGGCCGCATGACATGATGCGGCCCATGAGTCGAAATAGAGTTGCCTTGGTTCTCTCCGTGCTGGCGATCGGCGTTGCCCCGGTCGCGGCGGCTGCGCCTTCCTGCCATGTACAAGCAAAAGTTCCTGCAAGCGCACGCACGTTCGCCAAAACCAGCATCCTGAGCGACTGGCGCGAGTACTCAAGCCTCGACGAAGCTCCGCATCTCGTGCCTGACAGCGGGATGTGGGCGCAGATCTGGCAGGATCACGGTAAGAATCAATCCGTGGCAATCGTCGAGCCGGGACAGGACTTCTGGATGTATACGCGCTACTGCTTCGACAGCCAGGGCGCGCTCGAAAGCGTGGGATTGGAGATTCGCACGCCGCTGGGATGGGGCTATCGTGCGGAGGGGTACGTGTCCGGAGGCGGATTCAGTGAGAGATCATCGGCGTTCTTCAATCTGAAAAGCGGCAGAACCGTTCCCAAGCCGGAAGACGTGGCTCAGGCGCCGCGCGCGTTGCGGCCGGTTCTCTATTTGCACCAGAGCGAATTGCCGTTTGCGCCGCTGCTGACAGTAAACGTGCAGGCCAGGAAGCACACGCGCGTTGCCAGTGAACCCGATCCAACCGAGAGCGCTGCCGAGACCGCTGGGACGCCATCGGGCAATTGAAGGTCTACCCCTGGGCCGCTGGCGGTTAACTGGGTAAGGATCGCCGCTCGGTTGCCGATAAACGCAATGAGAAGTCAACGATTTTGCTATGCTTGATGTGTCCCGGAAGGGATGATCCCTCCTGGGAGTTTGGCTACTTCAGCAGTTAGCACCAGGACGAAGATCACGAGAGCAAGCACGAATCGCCAGTCAACGGCGATGTGAATTGCTACTCGCGTCCAGGACGATTTCTCATCCAATCGTCCTCACCTCATTCGCGTTGGCACGGCCCGCAGGTCGTTTTAGCGGCCCGCGGACCGACGGCCCTATCTTCCGGACCGATCTTTCGTCACCGCTTCCCACACACGCAAAGAAGGCGCGCTCATTCTACAGTCGAAATTCTGTTTTGAGGTGTGGTGGGCGCCACGCGCAAAGGAACTCTTCTGCAGTTTGCAATTCCGCGCCCAATCCCTTACTATTGATGCTGTTGCGCAGGAGGGGATCCCTGCGCTGTCAATTGCACCACGGCTTTCAGCTCCTGCAGGCAAGGTGAAGCGGTCCGAAAAGGCTGCCCCTCCGGCCGGGAGTCCCGCAAAGACGGGCTGGTGAGAGCGGTGGGAGACGAGGGAAGCATGGGTCATCCTGGCAAGAACATTGCGAAGGCGCGCGCCGCTGTCACCAAGCCGGCGTATCCGCTGCCTGAAGCAGTCAATCTCCTTAAGCAAGTCAAGTACGCCAAGTTCGACGAAACGGTCGATCTGACCATGCGTTTGGGTGTGGACACGCGCCACGCCGACCAGATGGTGCGCGGCACCGTGGTGCTGCCGCACGGGCTGGGCAAAACAAAAGTGGTGGCCGTGATCGCCGCCGGCGACCGGCAAAGGGAAGCTTCCGCGGCGGGCGCCGACTTTGTGGGCGGCGAGGAGATGGTTGAGAAAATCCAGAAAGAAAACTGGACGGCCTTCGATGCACTGATTGCGACGCCCGACATGATGAAGGTAGTGGGACGGCTGGGCAAGGTGTTGGGGCCCAAGGGCCTGATGCCGAATCCCAAGACCGGGACCGTGACCATGGATGTGGGTGCGGCGGTGAAGGAGATCAAGGCCGGCAAAGTGGAGTTTCGCGCCGACAAGACCAGCCTGGTGCACGTTCCGGTGGGAAAACTCAGTTTTGACCCGCAAAAGCTGATCGACAATGCGACCGTGGTCATTACATCGATCGTGCGCGCCAAGCCTTCGGCGGCCAAGGGCAAGTACATCAAGAGCGTCACGCTGAGCTCGACGATGGGACCGGGCGTGCCGCTGGATTCGCAGATTGCGGACGCGGCAGGGAAGAAGTAAAGCCGGCGGTCAGGGAGCCGCGATCAGTGATCAGGGGCTGCGGCCCGGCTAACTGGCTTGATCATTTGATGATTCAGCCCGGCGAGGATGAAGACAGAGCTTAAGAGTGGAGAGATTGAAAGGCGGAGAACGGTCGATTGGGGCGTCGTTTCGAGGATTCTGATCACCGTTCACTGTGCGGAGCGCAAAATGGCAATTTCAAAAGCGAAAAAGGCGGAGAAGGTAAAGGGACTGGCCGGCGAGCTGCAGTCCTCAACGACCGCGATTATCGGCACGTTCAGCAAGCTCACCGTCGCCAAGGACTACGAGCTGCGCAAGGTGATTCGCGAGGCCGGCGGCAAGTATCGCGTAGTGAAGAACAAGCTGGCCGCGATTTCGGGCACCGGGACGCAGGTTGAAGCGGCGCTGAAAGGCTTGAAGGGCGTGAACTCGGTGGCGTTTACTGCGGGCGATCCCGTGGCGCTGGCCAAAGTCTTCGCCAAGTGGGCGGGCGAGAACGCGACGGAATTTCAGTTCAAGCTGGGCATCGTTGACGGCAAGCTGCTGAGCGTGAACGAAGTGAAGGCGCTGGCGACCTTGCCCGGCAAGGAAGAGATCTTCTCCAAGCTGCTCTTCCTGATAAATGCTCCGGCGCAGCGGCTGGTGACGGTGCTGAATGCCGCTGGACGTGACCTGGCAGTGGTGCTTGGCCAGGGAGTGGAGAAGGAAAAGTTTACGGGCGCGGCATAAGCCGCCCCCACCTTAGCCGCAAACAAAGGCGAGGGTGGAGCACTCAGAGTTTTGGTATGGGTTTTGGTCGGGAAGCTGGAAGAAAGGGCGCTGGTCTGGCGCAACGGAAACTTTCTTGGCTTGGCGGAGCGACCGGGGTAACACGAATTCAAACAAGGTTGGGAGAAGAACATGGCGGTTCGTCCAGAGTTAGTTGAAGAGATCGTGAGTCTGAGCCTGCTGGATGCGGCGGCTCTTGTGAAAACGTTGGAAGAGAAGCTTGGCGTGTCGGCTGCGGCTCCGGTAGTGGTTGCCGGCGGCGGAGCGGCGGCAGGCGCGGCAGCTCCCGCGGCGGAGGAAAAGACCGAATTCCAGGTCATCCTGAAGGACGCCGGCGCCAATAAGATCAACACCATCAAGGCGGTACGCGAAGTCACCTCGCTGGGCCTGAAAGAAGCCAAAGACCTGGTCGACGGGGCTCCGAAGCCCATCAAGGAAAACGCGACCAAGGAAGAAGCCGAGGCCATCCGGAAGAAGTTTGAGGGCGTGGCGACGGTCGAAGTTAAGTAAGGGCCGGGTAAACGGCACGACACTTGCAAGAGACGCCGGGACGCGTTACGATAGAGATTGCGCGTCCTGCGGTTTCGCCTGATTGTCTGGTAGGCGGAATGGCGAGGGGGCGTTCAAGCGGCGCGTGGCATTTAGGCGGGGTTTGCCGCTCAGGCAACAGTAAAGGCCTTGAGGGCAGGCATCAAGAATCAGACAAGTTCTTTAGGGTCAATGGCAAGCCTTGAGTCAGGCGGGGCGGTCGTTGATCGGGTCGGGCAACTGGCAATTCGCGGCGGAAGCGGATTTTGCGATCGGCGAGGGCAATGGAAGAAAAGTCGGAAGAGGGCACAGGCGATAAGCCGCGCTCGTGAGGCATTGCGTCCTTACGGGCATTTTGTGTCTTTCCGGCGCGGTGAACAAGGGATTTTTTCAGGATCTGGTGAGGAAAACGCACAACTTCCCGTTACGGTCTTGCCCTTGATTTCAGGTTTAGCCGTCGCACTCGCATCATCCAATTGTGCGCAGTCTAGCGCAACTGCCCGACGCACTGCAATCTTTACCACGCGTTTTTGACGCGGCTCTCACAGGAACCCTCCTGGCTTGGGTTCTGACCGGCATGCCTCAAACGAATGTTCGAGGCAGCCGGCGATGGATGAGCGGGACTGGCATCGCAGGCCCCGCTCGACCGTATCTTCGATTTTTTCGGTAATTCGCCGGCGCCAATGAGACTCGGGGCGGCGGCGCGGCGCGGCCCCAAAATTTGGGCCCGCCGCAGCGACGAGGCTCAGGAGTGATCATGCCCAACGAGAAGCGTGCGATTCGCAGCCGGCTCGACTTTTCCAAAATCCCCACTGCCACCCAGATTCCTAACCTCATCGAAGTGCAGCGCCGCAGTTACGAGCGGTTCCTGCAGATGGACAAGCTGCCCAATGAACGCGACGACAGCGGTCTTCAGTCGGTGTTCGTGTCGGTGTTTCCGATCACTGACTTCCGCGGCATTTCGCAGCTGGACTTCGTGGACTACGCAATCGGCAACTGGGAGTGCAAATGCGGTCACCTGAAGGGACTGCACCATCTGCGTACGGCCTGCGTACATTGCGGCGCCATGGTCATTACTGACCCCTTCCTGCCCAGCGACGTGCTCTGCCAGAAGTGCGGAACTTACAACAAGAACACACCCGACTTCTGCAACAAGTGCGGCGACCCGGTAAGCCTGCAGTTGAAATATGACCAGCAGGAGTGCGAAGAGCGGGGCATGACCTTCAGCGCGCCGTTGAAGGTGACGGTTCGGCTGACCATCTACGACAAGGACCCGGAGACGGGCAACAAAACCATCCGCGACATCAAGGAGCAGGAGGTGTTCTTCGGCGACATTCCGCTGATGACGCCCAACGGCACGTTTATCGTCAACGGCACGGAGCGCGTAATTGTTTCGCAGCTGCACCGCTCGCCGGGCGTGTTCTTTGAAACGGCCAACAACCGCACTTATTTCCTGGGCAAGATCATCCCCTACCGCGGTTCGTGGGTGGAATTCGAGTACGACCAGAAGAACACGCTCTACGTGCGCATCGACCGCAAGCGCAAGTTCCTGGGCACCATCTTTCTGCGCGCGCTGGGGTTGCGCTCCGATGAAGAGATCCTGAAGACCTTCTACACCGTCGACCGGCTGCACATTGCCAACGGCAAGCTGCAATGGGAGGTACCGCAGGAGGCGAATAAAGGTACGCACCTGGTGGGCGTCAAGCCGGCGCACGGAATCCGGCATGGCAGCGAAGAGATTGCCCACTCGGGCCGCAAGATCACCACCCATGCGCTGAAGGCGCTGCGGGCAGCGCACATCGACCGGGTGGAAATCGAAGCCGCCGAGTTGGACGGCGCCATGACCGCATCGGACGTTGTGGACACGTCGACGGGCGAAGTGATCGTAGAAGCCAATGTGGAGCTGACTGCTGACCGTCTGCATAAGATCATGGCTTCCAGCGCCTCCAGCTTTGAGGTGTTCTTCCCCGACCGTGACGACGTAGGCAACATCATCTCCAACACCCTGAAACGCGACTCGGTGCACAAGCCCGAAGAGGCGCTGGTCGAGATCTACCGCAAACTGCGTCCCGGTGACCCTCCCACGCTGGATACGGCCACGGCGCTCTTCGAAGGCATGTTCTTCGACCCGCGCAAGTACGACTTCTCGCGCGTGGGGCGGCTGAAGTTCAACATCAAGCTCTACGAGAACCAGGAGGCCACGCCGCTCGATCACCGCACGTTGACGCCGGACGATTTCTACTCCACCATCCGCTACCTGCTCAAGCTGCGCAAGAACATCGGCGTGGTTGACGACATCGACCACCTGGGTAACCGTCGCGTGCGCGCGGTGGGCGAGCTGATGGAAAACCAGTTCCGCATCGGCCTGGTGCGCATGGAGCGCGCCATCAAGGAAAAGATGAGCGTGTATCAGGAGCTGAACACGGCCATGCCGCACGACCTCATCAACGCCAAGCCGGTGATGGCGGCCATCCGCGAGTTCTTTGGCTCCTCGCAGCTCTCGCAGTTCATGGATCAGACCAATCCGCTGTCTGAGATTACGCACAAGCGCCGTCTTTCGGCCCTGGGGCCGGGCGGATTGTCGCGCGAACGCGCAGGATTCGAAGTGCGCGACGTGCACCCCACGCACTACGGCCGCATCTGCCCCATTGAAACTCCGGAAGGCCCGAACATCGGCCTCATCAGCTCGCTGAGCTGTTTTGCGCGCATCAACGAGTACGGATTCATCGAGTCGCCTTACCGCAAGGTGAAGGATTCGAAGATCCTTGACTTTGTCGAGATCGTGAACGCCGGCGAAAGCGGTCTCCGCGTGGGCGATCACATCGAGAAGGAAGAAGCGCAGCGCTTGAACGCGCAGCTCAAGAAGGGCGGAAAGCGGACCATCGACTGGATTCCCTACAGCTTCTATCTTTCGGCGTGGGAAGAAGACCGGCACACCATCGCGCAGGCCAACATCGATTTCGACGACAGCGGCCACATCACCGAAGATCTGGTGAATGCGCGCCGGCAGGGGAACTTCGTGCTGGTAAACCGGGCCGAAGTGGACTACATCGACGTAAGCCCCAAGCAGCTGGTGTCGGTGGCTGCGTCGCTGGTGCCGTTCCTCGAGCACGACGACGCCAACCGCGCACTGATGGGCGCCAACATGCAACGGCAGTCGGTTCCGCTGCTGGCGGCCGAGGCGCCGCTGGTGGGCACGGGCATGGAGGGCGTGACCGCGCGCGATTCCGGCGCCGTGATCCTGGCCAAGCGCAACGGCATTGTGGATTCAGTGGACTCGGAGCGCATCATCGTGCGCGTCGAGGGCGAGCACCATCCCACGCAGCTTTCGCGCGAGGTGGGGTCGGACATCTACCAGCTCATCAAATTCAAGCGCTCTAACCAGAACACCTGCATCAACCAGAAGCCGGTGGTGCGCGAGGGCGATCGCGTGGTCAAAGGCCAGGTAATTGCCGACGGGCCGTGCACCGAGCAGGGTGAGCTGGCGCTGGGCCGCAACGTGCTGGTGGCCTTCATGCCCTGGCGCGGCTACAACTTCGAAGACGCCATCCTCATCAGCGAGTCGCTGGTGAAGGAGGACTACTACACCAGCGTGCACATCGAGGAATTTGAGATCGAGGCGCGCGACACCAAGCTGGGTCCCGAAGAAATTACGCGCGACATTCCCAACGTCAGCGAGCATGCGCTGCGCGACCTGGATGAGAGCGGCGTGATCCGCATCGGCGCCCAGATCGGGCACGGCGACATCCTGGTGGGCAAAGTCACTCCCAAGGGAGAGACGCAGCTTACGCCTGAGGAAAAACTGCTGCGTGCCATCTTCGGCGAAAAGGCCGGCGACGTGCGCGACGCTTCGCTCACCTGCCCTCCGGGCATCGAGGGCACGGTGGTCGATGTCAGGATCTTCAGCCGCAAGGGCCAGGAGAAGGACGAGCGGGCCAAGCAGATTGAAGCCGAGTACGTGGCCAAGCTCGAGAAGAACCTGGGTGACGAGATCCGCATTCTGACCGACGAACGGCTGAAGCGGCTGGAGTCGATTTTGGGCGGCAAGGAAGTGCTGGCCGACTTGCACGACGAGCGCACCAACAAGCGCCTGTTGACCAAAGGCGCGATTTTGGACCGCGACACCATCGAGCGCATCTCGACCAAGAACCTCAAGCGCATCCGCTATGCCGACAAGGATCCACGGGTGAACGAGCAGATCGACGAGATCGAGGAGATGACGTCGCGGCAGATCGAAGTGCTGCGCAAGATCACCAACGAGAAAGTGGCCAAGCTGCAGAAAGGCGACGAGCTGCCTCCGGGCGTGATCAAGCTGGTCAAGGTCTACGTGGCCATGAAGCGCAAGCTCAGCGTGGGCGACAAGATGGCGGGCCGCCACGGCAACAAAGGCGTGATCGCGCGCATTCTCCCTGAAGAAGACATGCCGTACCTGCCCGATGGAACGCCGGTGGAGATCGTGCTCAACCCGCTGGGCGTGCCCTCGCGAATGAACGTGGGCCAGATTCTGGAAACGCATTTGGGCTGGGCCGCGCACGACTTGGGCAAGAGGATCGCCGCCCTGGTGCGCGCCAACTCCGACGCCCCGTACGTGCGGGAACTGCTCAAAAAGGAATTTGCAGGAACCGCGACGCTGCGCCAGCTGATGGATCTGGACGACGAGACCCTGCTGCGCGTGGCATCGGGCATGGAGCGGGGGATCTGGTTCGGCACCGCGGTGTTCGACGGCGCGCGCGAGGACGAAATCAAGGCGCTGTTGAAGGCTGCAGGGCTGCCGGAGTCAGGCAAGACCTTGCTCTACGACGGCATGACGGGCGAGCAGTTTGAGCAGCCGGTTACGGTCGGTTACATTTACATGCTCAAGCTGTCGCACCTGGTCGACGACAAGATCCACGCGCGCTCCATCGGCCCCTACTCGCTCATTACGCAACAGCCGCTGGGCGGCAAGGCGCAGTTCGGCGGGCAACGCTTTGGCGAAATGGAGGTGTGGGCGCTGGAGGCTTACGGCGCCGCATACATCCTGCAGGAGCTGCTCACCGCCAAGTCCGACGACGTATATGGCCGCACCAAGATTTACGAGGCCATCGTCAAGGGCGAAGCGGCCATCGAGCCGGGCGTGCCGGAATCGTTCAACGTGCTTATCCGCGAGCTGCAATCGCTCTGCCTTGATGTGGAGCTCATCAAGCGTGCGGATATCGCCAAGAAGGCCCCGGCGCAGGAAGTGGCGGCCGTGGCAGATTAAACGGCCTGTAGCTGCTGGCTCCCAGCCTCTAGCTTCATGGGGCGGGGCCCGGCAGCCGAGGCGATCTGAGAATTTTGCGGAATGTGCAGGCCGTAAATCTGGCGAGCACATTCCGCCGGAAAGTGAACCGCTTCCTAAGCCCGGGAAGCCAAGAGCTGGCAGCTAGCAGCCGGACGCTAGCAGCTGGAAACCGGAGGGTCACCTTGTTCCGTTCCAACCCGTTTGAGCTTACCAGCCCCATTACCGACTTTGACGCCATCCGCATCATGCTGGCCTCACCCGAGAAGATCCGCAGCTGGTCGCATGGCGAGGTCACCAAGCCGGAGACGATCAACTACCGCACCTTCAAGCCGGAACGCGACGGCCTGTTCTGCGCGCGCATCTTCGGCCCGGTGACGGATTGGGAGTGCTTGTGCGGCAAATACAAGCGCATGAAGCACCGCGGCGTGATCTGCGACAAGTGCGGCGTGGAAGTGACGGTGAGCAAAGTGCGCCGCGAGCGCATGGGTCACATCGAGCTGGCATCGCCCTGCTCCCACGTGTGGTTTTTCAAGGGACTGCCCTCGCGCATCGGCCATCTTCTCGACATTTCGCTGCGCGATCTCGAAAGCATCCTCTATTTCGAGTCCTATGTGGTGGTCGATCCCGGTGACGCACCGGTGCGCGATCGCGAGATCATCAAGGACGAAAACCGCTTCCGCGAGCTCGACCAGCAGTTCCGGCCCTCCGGCTTCAAGGCCATGATGGGCGCCGAAGCCATCAAGGAATTGCTCAAGCGCGTGAACGTGGACGAGCTGGCCATGGAACTGCGCGAGCGCATGAAGAGCGAGACCTCGGCGCAGAAGAAGCTGAAGTTCGCCAAGCGGCTCAAGGTGGTGGAGGCCTTCCGCAAGAGCGCCAACAAGCCGCAGTGGATGATTCTCGACGTGCTGCCCGTGATCCCGCCCGAGCTGCGGCCGTTGGTGCCGCTCGATGGCGGGCGCTTCGCCACCTCCGACCTGAACGACCTTTATCGCCGCGTAATCAACCGCAACAACCGGTTGAAGAAGCTGATGGACCTGCACGCGCCCGAAGTGATTGTGCGCAATGAAAAGCGCATGTTGCAGGAAGCGGTAGACGCCCTGTTCGACAACGGGCGCCGCGGCCGCATTCTGCGTGGCGCCAACAATCGCCCGCTCAAGTCGCTTTCCGACACGCTCAAGGGCAAGCAGGGCCGCTTCCGCCAGAACCTGCTGGGCAAGCGCGTCGACTATTCGGGCCGCTCGGTCATCGTGGTGGGCCCGGAACTGAAGCTGCACCAGTGCGGATTGCCCAAGAAGATGGCGCTGGAGCTGTTCAAGCCGTTCATCTATCACCGCCTGGAGCAGACCGGCCAGTGCACCACCATCAAGCAGGCCAAGGAAATGGTCGAAATGCAGGAACCGGTGGTGTGGGACATCCTGGAGGAAGTCATCAAGGATCATCCGGTGCTGCTGAACCGCGCTCCTACGCTGCACCGTCTGGGCATTCAGGCCTTCGAGCCGGTGCTGGTTGAAGGCAAGGCCATCAAGATTCACCCGCTGGTTTGCACCGCGTTCAACGCGGACTTCGACGGCGACCAGATGGCCGTGCACATTCCGCTTTCGCCCGAAGCGCAAATTGAAGCCAGCGTGCTGATGCTGGCCTCGCACAATATTCTTTCGCCGGCCAGCGGCCAGCCCATCACCGTGCCCACGCAAGACATGGTGCTGGGACTCTACTACCTGACCAAGGCCAAGAAAGGCGCCAAGGGTGAGGGCCGCGTGTTCGCCAACACCGAAGAGATCCTGATGGCCCTGGAGGCTGGCGAAGTCGAGACACTCTCCCCCATCCGCCTGCGCTACTCGGGGAAGGTGCTCGACATGACCACGGCCTACGACGATCAGGACCTGACGCACACCGAACCTGTGGACTTCGACAAGGAGTATCTGTCCACGACCGTGGGCCGCGTGATCCTCAACGACGCGCTGCCGCCCGGCATGCCGTACATCAACGGACTGCTGAAGAAGAAGGGCATCGGCCAGCTGGTGAACTACTGCAACCAGAACCTTGGTCTCGAAACAACGGTGGGCATGCTGGACCGCATCAAGGCGCTGGGCTTCCAGTACGCCACACGCTCGGGACTGTCTGTCGGGCTTGACGACATGGTGATCCCGAAGACCAAGTACACCGTGGTCGACGAGGCCGACAAGAAAGTGATCGAGGTCCAGAAGCAATACATGGACGGCGCCATCACCAACGGCGAGCGGTCGAACAAGGTGATCCAGATGTGGTCTGCTGTAACCGATCAGGTGGCCGACGAAATGTTCTCTAACATGAAGAAGGCCGACGAAGAGGGAGCCATGAATCCGATTTACATCATGGCCGACTCCGGGGCTCGCGGATCGAAGCAGCAGATCCGGCAGTTGAGCGGCATGCGCGGGCTGATGGCCAAGCCGAGCGGCGAAGTGATTGAGACGCCCATTACGGCGAACTTCCGCGAAGGGCTGACCGTGCTCGAATACTTCATCTCGACACACGGCGCGCGCAAGGGCCTGGCTGACACGGCATTGAAGACGGCCGACTCGGGCTATCTGACGCGCCGCCTGGTCGATGTAGCGCAGGATGTGATCGTGACCGAGCAGGATTGCGGGACGCTCGAGGGCATCTACGTGGGCTCCATCGTGGAGTCGGGCGAGATCATCGAGCCGCTGCGCGACCGCATCATCGGCCGCGTGTCGCTGGAGCGCATCAAGGACTACGACGGCAACGTGGTGGTCGAGGTCAACCAGCCCATCGACGAAGAAATCGCGTCGGCGATTCAGGGCGCGGGCGTGGAGCGGGTGAAGATCCGTTCGGTGCTCACCTGCGAGTCGCGGCGCGGCGTCTGCGCGCTTTGCTACGGACGCAACCTGGGCTCGGGCCGCATGGTTGAGCTGGGCGAGACCGTGGGTGTTATCGCTGCGCAATCCATCGGCGAGCCGGGCACGCAGCTCACCATGCGCACCTTCCACGTGGGCGGCACAGCCAGCCGCGTGGCCGAGGTCTCGCGCCTCGACGCCAAGAACAACGGCTTTGTACGCTTTATCAACCTGAACACGGTGGAAAGCAAGGAAGGCGTGCTGGTGGCGATGAACCGCTCCGGTTCCATCACCATCGTGGACGATCGCGGCCGTGAAAAGGAGCGCTACCAGGTGGTCTACGGCGCGCGCCTCCGCGTCCGCGAGGGTTCGGCGGTGAAGCTGGGCGACGTTCTGGCCGAGTGGGATCCGTACACTTATGCCATCCTCACTGAGATCGGCGGAACGGTGCAGTTCAAGGACTTGCAGGAAGGCATCACGCTGAATGAGGAAGTGGACGAAGTCACCGGCCTTTCGCGTTGGGTGGTTGCCGACTCACCCGACGAGAAACGGCAGCCGGCGATTGCCATCAAGGGAGCCAAGGCCAGCAAGCGCTATCTGCTGCCGCGCGGGGCTCACCTGATGGTGCAGGATGGCGACGAAGTGGGCCCGGGCGACGTGCTGGCCAAGATTCCCAAGGAAAGCACGCGCACCAAGGACATCACGGGCGGTCTGCCGCGCGTGGTTGAACTCTTTGAGGCGCGCAAGCCGCGCGAAACCGCGATCATTTCGGAGATCGACGGTGTGGTTCGGTTTGGCGAAGTCTCGAAGGGCCAGCGCAAAATTTACGTGACCGCCGACAACGGCGACGAGAAGGAATACTCAGTCCCGCGCGGCATTCACGTGAACGTCCAAGAAGGCGAGCGTTTGCGCGCCGGCGATCCACTGATGGACGGCCCGCTGAACCCGCACGACATTCTGGCCGTGCTGGGCGAAAAGGAGCTGCAGGCTTACCTGGTGAACGAAATCCAGGAGGTCTACCGGCTGCAGGGCGTAGCCATCAGCGACAAGCACATCGAAGTGATCGTGCGGCAGATGCTGCGCTGGGTGCGCATTGACGAGGTGGGCGACAGCAACTTCCTGCTCGAACAGCAGGTCGATCGCTTCCGCTTCCACGAGGAGATGGAGCGGGTGTTGGCCGATGGTGGCCGGCCTCCCATGGGCCGTCCGCTGCTGCTGGGCATCACCAAGGCGTCGCTTTCGACCGACAGTTTCATCTCGGCCGCGAGCTTCCAGGAGACCACGCGCGTGCTTACCGAAGCCAGCATCAACGGCGCGGTAGACAACCTGCGCGGCTTGAAGGAAAACGTGATCGTGGGGCGCTTGATTCCCGCGGGCACGGGCCTGGAATACTACCGCAACGTGCAGCTCTCGCCGGAGCTTGAAGAGGCCGCGGCTCGCGTGCAGCAGGAAGTGCATGCCGAGATCGAGGCCGCCGAGCGCGAGCTGGAGATGATGCGGCAGGAGGGCGAAGCCGAGGAGATGGCCGCCGAGTAACAGCAGCAGTCAGTTGTCTAGTGATTGGAAGGCCCGGCAGAATGCCGGGCCTTTTTTCTGCACCGAATTAGAGCGTTCCGGAATTCGAACGCACCATCGCGAGCTGCACAGAAGGGTGGAACTCGCAGTAAAGCTTTTCGTTTAGCGGCTGCCCTTCCGCGCTAATGCGTCGTCGGGCAGAACTTCCACTGTGTGGCTTTTGCCTGACCGGGTGTACTTGGCAACATACATGGCGGCATCGGCGGCGTGCATCAGGCTGTCAGCTGAAGAGGCGTCCTCAGGGTAAAGAGCCACGCCCACGCTGGCCGAGCCTCGCAGCACGAAGCCGTCTCCCAAAAAGGGTTTATCGAAGCAGCGATCGAGGCGGGCTGCGATTTCTTCCACCTGAGCGCGACTGTGCACGTCAGGGATCAAGGCTGCGAACTCGTCTCCGCCCAGCCGCGCCAGCGTGTCGCCGGGCCGCAGTTGATGTTTCATGCGCTTCGCCGCCTCCTGCAAGTACCGGTCTCCCACCAGGTGGCCGTGGAGATCGTTCACCTGCTTGAATTCGTTGAGGTCGACGAAAATCACTCCAAATTTGCCTGACGACTGGCGCGCGTCGATCATCATCGAGTTCAGCGTCTTCTCCATGGCAAAGCGATTCTGCACGTCGGTGAGCAGATCGAACTCGGAGCGGTGCACCAGGTCGGAGTAGAGGTGGGAGGTTTCAATGGCCAGCGTGGCCAATTCGGCGGCCATGGCCAGCGCCTCTTTTTCGTCGTTGCGTGGTTTGGTGCGGGCGTTGAAGGCGGCATAGATGCAGCCATGCGGCGCACCGGAACGTGATTCAATCGGTTGCTCGGCGGTGCGCAGCGAGGCGGGATCAAGGCGCTGGGGCCGGTTCCCGACCATGGCTCCTTCGGCAACTTGACACCAGCAAGGCGCTCCATTCAGGCGCATCGATACCAGCTCTGTGATCCGGTCAAGAATCGCGGCCAATGGTTTCGAGTGGTTGATGTCTTCCAGAATCTTGCTGCGGCGTTGCTCAACATAAGCCAGCGAAACGATCTGGCGGCGGGTTTTCCGTTCCAGCAACCAGCCTCGCGCACCCAGCAGCAGAGCCAGAAGGAGAAGCAAAGTGGCAAGCGCCGTGACGTGAGCAACGTTCAGCCAGGGCGGACGGGCCGCGATCTGGATATCGTCGTCGTTGCGCATCAGGATGTTGAAGGGAACTTCGCCATTGAAGGGGTTTGCGTCGGTGAGCAGGCAAATGCCGGTGACACGGATACGCGAGCCGGGCGGGACCTGTTTCAAAGGGGGAAGCGGAGTGTGATTCGACGGTCCCGGATGACGCAGGATGGCCGAAAACAGATACCCGCTGTGCTCCAGGACATATTCATCTTGCGTGGCGAGACGCACCTGGGCCACCACCTGACCCTCAATGGACACAAGATCGAAGCTATGGCTCGCTGCACTGTTACCGCCCAGGGCGAGGTCGCGCCACGTGAAAAGGGAGGGATTCACCGGCGCCTGAATCGAAGTGTCGTGGATTTCGCTGCGCGTCAGGGTGAGAAAACCATTCTGTACATCGGGAAATCCAATGGCGCTGGCACGATCGCCAATGCGCAGCGGGCCGTAACTTCGAGTAGCGATCCATAGGCTTTTGGCGCCGTCCTGCAATACCAGGGCTACTCCCGGCTCATAGTAGGTGATGATCCCCTCAATGCGCAGCCGCTGCGAGTCTTCCACTGGCCGGTAGCCCTCAATGATCCGGTCCATCGGCGTAACCGGCAGGGACCAGGGGTCAGAACCGGTGTGCTTGAGAATCCTGATGCCGGCCATCGACTGCACGTGAAGCAGAATGCCGGTTTGCTGCATCTTGTTATCGAAATATTCTGACGCCACGCCCGTTACGTCGACCTCGGCGTCGAGCAGGCCCTTGAGGTCATTCTCATCGGCGCTGTCGACGTTCACGTCTACCTCTCCCCCATCCACGAACATCTGCAGCAGAATTGTCGGGGTCCCGGAAGGTGGGCTCGGAATCAGGTCGTCGGAGCGAACGCGGGCGCGAACGGTGACGTACTTGCAATCGGTCTCCGCCCGGACCATCTGGTCAAACGTGGGCCGGAGCGGAACAGGCAGCGCGCCGTGACCTACGCGCGTGATGTCGTTGCTTTGCACGTAGGGCCGGAAACTTGCGCGCACGGTTCCCCGCACCAGAACCCGATCGCCGGGAACGAGATTCAGATCGGTGCCGGCATCGACATAAATGGCGTCGCCGCCGTCCTGAACAAACAGATTTCTTTCATCGCCCCGGTAGTAAGTGACGGTGGCTTCGAAGGCGACAGGCTGGTGTTGGCTGGCTTCGGCGTTGGTCAGGGCGGCGATGGAGTGCAGCGTGGTCAGAGGGGCTGGTGTAGCTGCCTGTGCCAGGGGAAGCGCTGAAAGCAAAATCGCGGCCGTAGAGACCAGTCGTTTCATCGAGTCGAACATCGTGCCACCCAAGCGGTCTCCACTCGTGCGGTCTGTTCGCGCAGCTCCCGCCCCGCAGCAAGGAGAGGTCGAACAGCGGGGTAAGCTCCCCAGGTGGGAATTATGGGTTTGACCTGCAGTTATCTTATCTGCCCGGAAACATTTGAAAATAACACTTTTGTTGGCATTTGGACGATCTCCCGGGAAGGGCATCCGGGCCGGGAAATGTACCTGGAAACAGGAAGATTTTGGGAGCCAGGGAACTTCCCCGGTGGAGGGCCGGCGGATCGCGTTCCCCGCGCAGGGGGATTGGCTACCCGGAAAGGGTAAGAAAAGCATCGGGCTGGGGTTTTAAACTGGGAAGGCCGCCATGACGAAGCGTAAACCATCATCGATCCCGGTCAGGCGCCAAGGATCTCCAGACGCCGGCGTGCCGGCGCAACCTGCTCACCGCATTCGGATTATCGGCGTGCCCTTGGATCTGGGTGCGAGCCGGCGCGGCGTGGATATGGGGCCATCGGCGGTGCGCGTTGCCGGGCTCGAAGCACGGCTTGAGGCTCTCGGCCTTCCCGTCACCGATGGCGGCAACATCCGCGTGAAGATTGCCGAGACGCAAGCCCCTGGAAATAAGGCCGCACACTACCTGAAGGAGATTGCGGAAACCTGCACGCGCACGGCCGAGGCCGTAGTGGCCTCGCTGGAGGCGGGGATGACGCCGCTCCTTCTGGGTGGCGACCATTCGCTGGCTGCCGGCTCGGTGTCGGGCGTATCCGAATTTTATCGCCGGCGCGGACAGAAAGTCGGGCTGCTCTGGATCGACGCTCATTCCGACATCAACACCCCGGAAACCTCGCCGTCGGGCAACGTGCACGGCATGCCGCTGGCCGCGCTGCTGGGCCTGGGGCCGGAGCCGCTTAAGAATATCTTCGGCTACGCGCCCAAGATCGCGCCTGAGAACGCGGTGCTGATCGGCGTGCGCGACATCGATGCGGCCGAGCGTGAAAATCTGCACCGCGCCGGCATGACCGAGGTCTACACCATGCGCGACATCGACGAGCGCGGCATGCGCACGGTGATGGAGGAGGCGCTGCGCGCGGCCGGCCGCGGGACCGCGGGTTATCACGTGTCGCTGGATATGGACTGGATCGATCCTGAAGAAGCGCCCGGGGTGGGCACGCCGGTCCGCGGCGGAGCCACTTACCGCGAGGCGCACCTGGCCATGGAAATTGTTGCCGATCACGGGCGCCTGCTCAGCTTCGAGATCGTGGAAGTGAACCCGGTGATCGACGAGCACAACCGCACCGCCGATCTCGCCGTGCAACTGGCCTGCTCGGCATTTGGGAAGAAGATCCTGTGAGGGGCGCTTACGCCAATACGGGCAAAAGCTCCGCCAGCGACGAGTCGTACTTTTCGCGGATTTCACGCGCCCAGCCGAGAGCTGTTGCGGCAGGCGAGACCGGATTGCTGACGCGCGCTGGAAAACCGTCGTAGGTTTTACCGTCGAGCATTCGCCCAGCCCGCTTTTTACGCACGCCTCCCCACTGTTTGAAGAAGAAGGGAATTCTGGCGTTATCGCATTGGTCGCGAATCGAGGTGACCCACTCTTTTTTCAGCGGCCGGGCGCCGTTGCCGCTCTCCCCTCCCACAATTACCCAGTGAATGCCCGAGAGGCTCAGGCGGCCAAGCCCTTCGAGAAGAGGTTCAATCGACAAAAATCTCACGCGTGCGGGTGAATCGCAAAGATCGCGCACGCGGGGAAGGCCGTACTCACGGTTCTCCACGCTGACCCCCCACCAGATGTGCCCGGATTTTGCCGCGAACCGAAGTCGCCCATGAAGAAGGCTCGCCATGCGCGCAGACCGCTTGGTCAGGATCTGATAGGTATGCCAATTGGCCTTGACCATAACCGTCGCTACAGCTTCGATGTAGTGGTCCGGCACTCCGTCGTGGAAAAGGTCGCTCATGGAATTCACGAAGATCATCTTCGGCGTTTGCCAGCGCAGGGGCTCAGCGAGCTTTTCGGGGACGAGGCGTAGGTCGAAGCCTTGCTCATAGGGATGACCAGCCACGCCGCGAAACCGCTCCGCAAAAACCTCTGCATAGCAGTGTTTGCAGCCGGGGCTGATCTTCGTGCAACCACGCACAGGATTCCAGGTGGCGTCAGTCCATTCGATAGTGGAGTGCTCAGCCATCTAACCTCCTCCCATAAAGCTCATACTTTTTGAAAATATCTTCCACTATTTCGGCCGCGACCGGTTTGTGGGCTGCAAAGAACAGAAAGTAGACGATCGCTTCCTTGGAGTTTCTCATCGGCATGGGATCGGGCACGAAGCCGAAACCAGCGACGCGCTTGAGACGGGCTTGAAAGGCCCTAACCACATCCCCGATGGGATTCTTCTCCTCCATTGGTCCAAACAGCCCTTGAACTGGTTCGTAAAAGGCTTCCCTCCAACTTTCGTCCCCCCAAAATTTGCTCATGCGTTCTTGATTCGCGCCCGACACCCTGCCAGGATTAGCCCAAAAAACATTCATATTCATATCCATGACGGGGAAATTAAGAAAATCTCGACCACACCCGATTTTCCGGCTGCTTCTATCACCTGCCATTCGAGGTGTAAACCGTATGGATCTGATATGGAGTCACCCTGTCAATAGCTGCGCCCTTGTGGGGTTGTTTTTTTGTTGTTGCCTTTGTCGTTATCAAGGACAGGGCCAGCGGCAGCCGAAGCAGAGTAGTCGACGATTGATCAGTCTGATATTCGCGGGTCGGAACCGCATGGTCATGATCCGTCGGAAGCTGCCTCTGACTAGAGTCGCGAGTCCGGCTGAGCCTGTCGCATAGAGCCTGCGAGGATTCTCCTTCGTGTGTGCCCCGGCTGCAGCTGGCTCTGTCCTCGAATTGGGTGGCGCCAATCATCTGTGTTTTGGCTTTTTCATTCTTTGGAAAAGTCTTTGCCTTTGCAGTTGTCTTTGCTTTCAGGCGGCAATTGTCTGTTGCACAGATGCTTCTGCGCGGAGGCCGATCGCCCAGACAAAACCCAGCAACTCGCGGCCCACCGCAGTAACGATCTTCCTCTGATCCTTGCCCGCGGCTGCCAGCCGGGCATAACGCTTGGAAAGTCGTATCTGCGCCCTCCAGGCAATCTGCCGGATCGGTTCCGGCACGCCCTCCTGCCGCTTGCGCAACGCCGGCCCTACGGCAGGCTGGCGTCGATAACTCCAGGCCGCTTCTCCCAGGATGCGCCTGAGGTGCGCGTTGCCCGACTTGGTAATCCCGCCGCGTTGTGTACGCTTGCCGCTGGAGTTCTCACTGGGCACCGTGCCGCTGTAGCTCATCAACTGCCGTGCGTTGGGGAAGCGAGAAACCGCGCCGATCTCGGAGGCGATCGTGACGGCCGAGATCAGTGCAATGCCGCGTAGCGCCTGCAGTCTCTGAACAACCGCCTGCATCGGCGGCGGCGCCTGTTGGACCGCTTCACGGATCGCCTCTTCCAGCCGCTTGATCCGCTCCGACATGTGTTCCACCTCGTGCAGGTAGTCCAGCCGGACTGCATCCTGTGCCGGCTGGGCAAGGCGAAGTTGCCGAACCCAGCTCATGTAGGCCACGGTCCAGGCCTTCACCCCGCGCGCCGGGCGTTGTCCCTGGCGCAAAAGAAACTTACTCAACCGGTGACGCGCACGCAACTGATCCTGCTTGGCCGCTTCACGCCCCCGTACCAGGTCGCGCAGCGCTTCGCAGCCCGCATCGGGAACCCAGACCGCCGTCAGGTCGCCGGCCCGGTGGCTGCGTGCCAGCCGCTCCGCATCCCGTCGGTCGGTCTTGACCCGATCCCCCGCCTTCACCGGGGCCAGAGTCGGCGCAATGACCGCACAATCTACCCCAAGTTCGCTCAACTGCCAGTAGAGAACATAGCCGGTGGGACCGGCCTCGTAGCAGGCTCGCAGCTGCTCCACTGGACCCAGCTTCTTAATCAGCTTGCGGATCGACTCCGCGCGGTTGGCTATCGTGCCAAAGCTTCGTACCTCTCCATCGGCTTCCGCTACAGCGACGGAAATCGTCTCCGCATGGACATCCATGCCCAAAAATCGTACCTTTTCCTTCATGGCCGGTTCCTCTCCGCTTGTGGCTCTGATCTGTGCTGCCTTCAGGTCTCACAGACTAACCCACGCATCGCGCAGGGAACCGGTCACTCCATAATGACTAGAATGCAAAGGGCTCGCTCGTAATTTGTGAAGCTTATAGCCGGAAATACATCCCTCAACAGCACCCGGTTGCAGTCTCCGGTGTGGGCTTTTACGTTTTTTCTCCCCGCGGCGATGCGTGCGAGCTCCCGAGTCCGGGCTTGATCCACGTCGATGAGGTGCAAGAGATCAAAAGGCGGCGAAACGTTAAGCGCTCTTACGGGACTGCCTTCGATGATCCTATTACTGCCCTTAGCGCGATGGTGACCAGCTCCTGCGAAGGCGTCGATGTAGATCGTTCTTAGTTTTCGCGCGTGCAGAATCTGATTGTACGGTTTGGCATACTCGTCGAGAATCGCGAGCTTAATCTCGGTCCAATAGCCTACTTCATCGATCTTTAGTTCTGAGTCCATCATGCAAATGTTCGCCTTTTGTTCTCTTTTAGTCAAGCGGAATAATTGCTGAGAAACCCGCTGAGTGAAACCCGCTGAGTATTAGCGAGACGGCTAATTCAACATAGCGAATAGAATCGTCACAATGGCAAAAAAACTGCGGGTAGGCATTCTTTTTGGCGGGCGTAGCGGCGAGCACGAGGTCTCACTGCTGTCGGCGGCGTCGGTTCTGGGCGCGATCGACCGCGAGAAGTTCGACGTGACGCCCATCGGCATCACCAAGGAGGGCCGATGGCTGGCTGCCGCGGATGCGAACCATCTTCTCTCTGGCGACACAAGCGAGGTTGGGCGGCGGCTGCGGGCCGGCGATCCCGAGGCGACGCCGGGTGCCAAGCTGCTGCACGAGGGCATTCCCACGCTGCTGACTCCCGAGCCGGGTGCGCAAGGCCCAAGAGGAGGGGCGATCGACGTCGTCTTTCCAGTGCTTCATGGCACGTTTGGCGAAGACGGCACCATTCAGGGATTGTTTGAGCTGGCCGGGATTGCCTATGTGGGGTCAGGCGTGCTGGGCTCGGCGGCAGGAATGGACAAGGACGTGATGAAGCGCCTGTTCGCGCAGGCCGGGCTGCCTATCGTCAAGCACGTCACGCTGCTGCGCTCGGATTGGGAAAACTCGCCGCGCAAGGCCGTGGCACAGATCGAGCGGGCGCTCCGCTACCCGATGTTCGTGAAGCCGGCGAACCTGGGCTCGTCGGTGGGCATCACCAAGGCGCACAACCGCAAAGAATTGGGGCCGGCGCTGACCCTGGCGGCCAGGTACGACCGCAAGCTGATTGTGGAGCAAGGCGTAGGCGGCAAGTCACCCCAGCGACGAAGACCTGTCGCCGGGGACCCCGGCAAGGCCAGTCGCGGCGGTCAAGCTGCGCAGGCGCGGGAGTTTGAGGTTGCCGTGCTGGGCAACGACGATCCGCAGGCCAGCGTGGTGGGTGAGATCATTCCCGGCAAGGAATTCTACGACTACGAGGCCAAATATTTGTCCGAGGGGTCTGTGCCCGTGATTCCCGCGCCGATTTCGCGCGCTCAGAGCCGCGGAATTCAGCAGATGGCGGTGACGGCGTTCAAGGCGTGCGACCTGGCGGGGCTGGCACGCGTCGATTTCCTGATGGAACCGGACGGCAAACGCCGCATTTTTGTGAACGAGGTAAACACGATGCCGGGATTCACGCGCATCAGCATGTATCCCAAGCTTTGGGAGGCTTCGGGACTCAGCTACAAGGACCTCATCACGCGGCTGATCGAACTGGCGCTGGAGCGGCAGGGGGAAAAGAATCGGACGACGTACAGCAGGGAGTAAGAACCGGGACCAAAGGACCAAGGGAACGAGAAAGCAGGGAACAGATAGGCTTCATCATGGTGTCATCATGGTGATTGAGAGCTTGGGAAGCCAGGCCTCCGGCCGCTTGAAAGAGAACTCTGCGTGCCCCATCCATTCGCCCACTCTTTCGGCGAATGTGTGGGAGACAGCACGAGGCCCAAAGCTACAAATCCATGCAGTCAGACCCCCGGGGAACTGCCGAACAATCGCTGGTGTCTAAATCAACAGGAGCCGGGCGCTGACTCGCCGGCTCGCTGGCTTGCTGACGTGACCTGACTCCTGAGTCCTGCTCCTGTGCCGTATCCTTGTTTCCGAGGCAAATCTCATGACTTTGCTTGATGCTCCAAAGTTCGATGCCGCACGGTCGCAGCGAAATGCGCTCATCCTAAAATGCTCGGCGGCCGCCGTTGTCTTGCTCTTCATCATCTGGTGGCTTGTGGCCGGCCGGCCGGTGGATTGGCCCTGGTTCTGGAACCGCTACTGGTTCGGCCGCGCCACGGCGAATAAATTCATGACCGCTGTCGAGGCCAACGACCTGGCGAAGGCGTACGGCATCTGGCTACACGACCCGAACTGGCAGCAGCACGCAGCGCAGTACGGCACCTATACCTTCGCCCGCTTCCAGGACGACTGGGGCCCCATGAGTCCCGACAACGAATATGGCCCCATCCACAACCACCGGATCGCGGAAGCGGCCCGCTACGGCAACGGCCTGCTGGTGGCCGTGATCATCAACGGCCGGACCGGCACCAAAGACGCACTCGACCTCGACTACGATCCCAGGAACCACACCCTGAGTTTTGCCCCGCCGGGAGTGGAGCTGTATCTGGGACCGTAAAGACCGGGGACAGCCAACGGTCTACTGCGCCACTTTCAGTGGAATATCGACAGAGCCGGCGCGGTCGGCGTTCAAATCGTGGACGCCGATGCGAAGATCGACTTCGCCGGAAGGCAGGTCGAAGGGCAGGCGCACCGTAATGCCCGACGCCTTCAGCTTCTCGGCCTGCGCCGCCTTGAAGCCCAGCTCGAATCCGTGAGCATAGTCGTTCAGGTGGCGGCCGTCGACTCCGTAAGCGATCATGGCGAGTTCGATGGATGCCTTCAGGTCTCCAGCGGGGGTGGTGCTGAACGCCAGGCCGTTGGGGTCGATGGTGAGGTCGATCATGTAGCGGTGAGGCGCGCCGGCGAACGAGGCATAGTTCTGTCCCGCCGAGCCGCCAGGAAGGTTCACACCGCTGAAGACCGGATCGGTTGCCGGCAAAACGCGCGCCTTGATGAGGATCGCGGTCGCCTCAGGAGCATCGGCTTCCAGAGCCGTTCGAAACACGTTGTTCTGCGCGCCGCCGGATGAGGGATTGCCGCCTGCATCGGCGTAAAAACCGCGCCGGTAGGCGAGCTTCAATCTGCGCTCGCCGTCTACCCGAACCTCAATTTTGTGATACTTGCCATCGAGGCGCTCGCTGGGCAACACGTAGGTGATGGTGTAGTAGCTGGAACCGTTCCGGGCGGCATCAGCCACCGCTTGATCCAGATCGTTCGAGTCAAGGTAAGCGCGGCCTCCGGTTTCCTCGGCCATCATCTGCATCGAGGCCTGTGCGTTGTGAAAGTCTTCGTCTGCCTTCACATGGTTCAGGCTCTGTTGTTGTTGGGGCGTAGGCAGACGGTTTGTGGCATTGAATTCTGAAGCCACCATCAACCCACGCGCGTCCACGGGGTAAATGGCTATGCGCGCCGCCGTCAGCAGGTTGGCCGTTTTTTCAATCTGCTCGCGGTAGGAGTTTACGTTCGCGAATTCCAAGGGGGACGATGAATCCGGAAAGAGGGTCAGGGGGAACGATCCAGAGAACCAAATGACATTTTTGCGCCCGTCGATGCCGCGGAGGTAGCCGGCAAGCTGCTGCATGGCGCCGAGCGTGATTTTCACTCGGACATCGGTCTGGAACGCACCCTGGTCCGCCTGGAACTGCTGCAGTTGACCAACGGCATCCATGCCCGGACTGGAGCTGGCCACATTCTTCAGGCCGGCGCCGCGGGCAGGAGGGTTGCCGCTCGGTTCCGTGAGCGAGTTTCCTACGGCGCTGACTTGAGCGGCATTGAGGGCGGTTGTTGGCTGCGTGTCCAGCAACGGCGAGTCCCCGGGGGTGGCTTTGGGATTCTTCAATTCTTTCGCCAGCGCGGCCGGATCGGTAGTGAAATCCGTTACCAGGCGCAGTTGCGACGAAAGCGCGAAGATGGCCAGCGGCGTGCCCGGTTTTACCGCGGCAAGGTAGTCGATCATCTTCTGGCGCACGCGCAGCTGATCACTTACGCCCGTATTCAGCGCATCGAGAAGGAGCACGTTGACCGCGCTTGATTTCGAGTAGGCCGGCAGATTCGACCAGGTATTGGCAGGCAACGGCGAGCTCAGGTAGACGGGAAGGGCGGCGGCAGGCCGATGTTCTTCGAACGACGAGATGGCCTGTTCTTTGCCATCCTCAAAAATGTGAAAGTCTTTTCGATCCAGCCCGAGCACCGGTTGATCGTGATCGGTGGCCACAACATCCACGAGAACAAGATTGGCGCCGGTGCGAATTGCGGGCTGGGACGGAGCCGGAGCTGTTTGAGCGTGAGCGGCCGATGCCGCGAAGAGCAGCGGCAGAACAGCGACGAGAGAAGCGATCTGGAGCGGACGCATCAACGAATCCCCTCGCGAGCGCGAGACGTTGGGGATGAAAACGGGCGTGCTTGCCTGTGTCTATCCTTTTTACCACCGAAAGGACTTGAACCGCGGACAAAAAGAACCGCAGATCCTCCGCTCAGGATCACAGCGGTCATTGGTTATCGAGAAAGCGAATGCACAAGCGGAACCGCTACCGGGCCTCCACAAGCGCTGCCGCCCCTTTGCTCATTCGCGCGGTCCGCTCCAGTTTGTTCCAGTTGAATGGTTTGCCGTCGATGGCGCGCTTGAGCGTCTTGAACAGGACCACGGAAAATAGCTGGCGGTAGGCGAAGCGCTGCAGCCAGATGTGAAAGAGCAGCCAGAAGTCGCCCTTGTTGGCCGGGTGACGCCGCTCCAGGCTGAAGGCCGCCGTGGAAGTGATGAAGTCGATGAGCAGGAAGCCAAGGAAGTAGACCACCAGCCTCTGGAAACTGGCTGCGGAAGCGGCTTCAGGGTGGTAATGGCGGTTGATGAGAAAGTTGACGATGCCCCAGGCAAAGAGGATGTCGATGAACGGCGAAACCAGGGGCAGCAGCATTTGGAAAATAAGGATGTTGGGCAGCGCGAAAAGGCCCATGGCCTTGTTGCGCACGAACGCGGCGCGATGCTTCCAAACCGCCTGCAGCGTGCCGAAGGACCAGCGGAAGCGCTGGCGCATCAGGCCACGGGCATTGGCTGGCGCTTCCGTGTAGGCCAGGGCGCGGTCCTCGTAATCCACCTTGAATCCTTGCTCCAGCAGGCCCATGGTCAGGTCGGCGTCTTCGGCGACGGTATTCAGCGGATAGCCGCCGGCAGCCTTCACCGGCGCAGTGCGCCAGGCGCCAATAGCGCCGGGAACCACCGTGACCACGTGGAACAGGTCAAGGGCGCGGCGCTCGAAGTTCTGGCTGGTGATGTATTCAAGGGCCTGCCAGCGCGTCCACAGGCCCACGCGGTTGCCCACCTTGGCGTTGCCGGCGATAGCGCCGATGGTCGGATCTTCGAAGTGGGGAACGAGCTTGGAGATGGCGTCGGCGGCAATCACCGTATCGGCGTCGATGCCCACGAAGATCTCGTCGTTCATCCGCGCCAGTGCGTAGTTCAGCGCGGCA
This sequence comes from Acidobacteriaceae bacterium, assembly GCA_030037635.1. Lineage (GTDB taxonomy): Bacteria > Acidobacteriota > Terriglobia > Terriglobales > Acidobacteriaceae > Telmatobacter. The sequence goes on along the minus strand of JASHQH010000211.1, from coordinate 26,358 downwards.
GCCTTGCCTTCGTTGCTCTTGGTAAGGATCTGCAACCGCCCTGCGGCGATCTCCTGCGCGTAGGCTCCAGCGGCCACCTCGGCGGTGCGGTCCTGCGATCCATCGTCGACGACGATGATGTGGAGATTGTCGTAGTCCGAATTGAGCACGGAGCGTATGGTGCGAACGATGACCAGTTCTTCGTTATAGGCGGGGATGAGCACCGCCACCCGCGGATGGTAACCATGTGCGGGGAACGGGCGAGGCTTCACCAGGCGATCAATGACGGCGAAGAGTCCGACGATGACCAGGCGCGCGCTCATGAGAATATCGCCGAAGAAGAAGACCATGACGATGAAGTTGCCGATGATATCGACAACCGAAAAGGCGATCGAGTCGGGGAGGGTGCGCATGCGCTGCCAGAAAGTGAGCGGGGGCATCACCTGCGCGGTGGTTTTGCCCATGAGAGCGGAGACGGGAACGATGGTGTAGCCATGGGCCCGGAGCGCCTCGATCAGCGGTTTCAAAGTAGCCACGGTGACTGAGCGGTCGCCCCCGCCGTCGTGCATGAGAATGATGGAGCCGCTGAACTGCGGCTTGGTCTTCATGGTTTGGAGTTGAGCGAAAACCGACTGGATAATCTCCTGCGGCGTCTTCCGCGGGTGTTCGTCCCAGTCGTCGGTGTCGATCTTGCTGCCGATAATGATGTAACCCATCTGCTGGATGTGCCAGGCGGGTCCGGCCTCGTCGTCGGTGTCAGGTTCTTCGTCGATGTCGTAGGGAGGCCGGAAGTAGAGCGGTTGCACGCCCAGTTTGCTTTCGAACAGTCGCTCGGTGAGAGTGATCTCCAGATCGAGCTGCCGGGTTGAGATATCGCGGATGTCGGGATGCGTCCAGGTGTGATTGCCGATCTCGTGACCCTCGCGGACGATGCGCTGCAAAAGGCCTACGTGCTGCGCGGCCTCCGAGCCGATGGCCATGAAGGCGGCTTTGACGTGCTCGGCTTTCAGAATGTCCAGAATCTTTGGAGTCCACGCAGGATCGGGGCTGTCGTCGAAAGTTAATGCGACCTCGTTGGGATGGTATCCATACTGCTCGATGGTGTAGGTGCGCGGATAAACGTCCATGTGCTCGTCGATGATGAGTTTCTTGCGCGGGTCAGGCTCGTCGTCGTCGATTTGCACGCTACGCCGGCCGGGCTGTGGCAGGCCGGTGATGCGCAGAATATCGCCATCGCCCTCGGTGTCGACATCGTGGCCGGGTAGCACGGTACCCAGCGCATGAAGCGAATCGGGACTGCGCGGCGCGTCCCACACATTCCACAGTGAGCTGTCTTCCTCGCCCAGGCGCCACAACGCAAAGGTCTCCACGCCCAGCTCGCGGGCGGCGCGCAGCTCGTTCAGGATGGTCACGCCATCGAGAAACCACACGTCGTGGCGCTGGTTGTTGTCCTCGTCGATGTATTCGAAGTGCGGATTCAGGGTGTCGTAGTCGAGGCCGAGGTCGGCGTCGGCGTCGGAAGCTCGCTCCCATGCGTCGGAGACAGAAAGATCCTCAGTGAAGACCACCTGCGGCTTGCGATGCTTGCGATCTTTGGCGTTGGGGATAGAGAGCGTCCAATCATAGCCGTAGTTGCCCACCGCGCAGATGAGCTTTTCCTTGGGAACCACCTTGAGCGCGCGGACCAGGTTGGCCACGAACCAGGATTGCGCGGCGACAGGGCCGGGATCGCTCGTGGTCTGATGCTGGTCGTAATTCATCAGCACCACGCCATCGGAGTTGGCGGCGATGGTCTGGAGATCTTTGTCGCTGGTGGCCACGGCCGCGTTGACGTAGAGTCGCAGGTTGCGCGGGTGCATCTGGGCGTAGAGCGCCTTGACAAAGTTGACGTAAGCCGCATCGTCGGCGTCGGGGATGGATTCGATGTCGAGCGAAAGGCCGCGATAGACGGGAAAGGCAGTGAGAAAGCGCATGATCTGCTGGCGCAGTGCGGCGCTCTTTTGCTCGTCGGCCAGCACCCCGCCCACGCCGGCGTCCCAGCTTTGCGTGTGCGGGTTGAAGTTGTTGAGGTGGGGAAAGATTTCGGTGTCGGTGCGGGCGGCCGCGATCACACGTTTCACCTTGCTCATGTCATCGGGATCGTGCACCGTGGCGCCCTGGATGACCGGGTACTCGTGCAGGTTGTCACCGCTCATCATCATCAGCGTGCCCTGGGGCGAGTCGACGTGCAGCCACTGCGGAAAGAGCATGTCGATCTGGTGCACGTGCTCCTTGAGCGAGGAGTAGCTGGCTTCGTCGTCCTGCACGTAATATGCGGCGCGCAGACCCTCGCCCTCGTTCAGAGGAATGTCGGAGGGCTTGCGCCCGGATTTGCGGCGCGCGGGACGCAGGTTCTTCGTGCTGTGCAGCAAGATCGACGGTTCCGGCAGCGCACGGTAGTTGTGCTTGGGAATGGGAAGCAGGAGCTCGGGCAGGCGCTGGCCGCGCAGCACATTAAAGATGAAGCCGGCTACCACCAGCGTGGAAAGCACCGCGGCCGCGTCGAGGATGCGGCGCAGGCGCTTCCAGCGCTTGCGTTCCGGATCGAAGAAAATCTGTCGTTCTGCCATGCTCGGCTTTGCTGACTCCCGCGCGAAAGGACCCAAAAAATGCGATGCATTCCACGCATCGAGCGGGCCCGTTGGGGGCAGCGAGGCGCTCAATCGGCGAAAATGCCTCAAGGTACAGCATTTAGGTGTCCGCTGGGTTGCTCCGGTTCCGGTGTCCAATTGCCGGTCCCATCTGCCGGTATCTCCTAAAATGCGATATACACAGTACGAATCGTATGGAAGGCGCTCAACAGAGTCAATCGGCCCCATGGATGCGGCGCCCCGGAAGCGCGGGGTGGGCTGGCGGCGCGCTGGCGGTGGCGCTGCCTCTGGCCGCCGGACTGATCCTGCGGCTTTGGATGGTCCATGACCTCTTTCAGGTCAACGGCGACATGCTGGTCTATGGCAGCCTGGCCAGGAATCTGTTGCTGCACGGCCAATTTGCCCTGACCGGCGGGGGCGGGGAGATGGTTTCCACGCTTATCCGGCTGCCCGGCTATCCGCTCTTCCTTGCCCTGTGCTTCAGGCTGTTTGGGATCGACAATTACTTTGCCGCCATCTGCGTCCAGGTTGGGCTTGACCTCCTCAGTTGCTTGCTGCTGGCCGGATTTGTGCGGCGCATAGTGGCGCCGGCGCATGCGCGTTGCGCGGCGCTGGCGACGCTGTGGCTGAGCTGCCTTTGTCCCTTCACTGCCTCCTATACGGCGTTTCCACTCACTGAAACGATGTCGGTCTTCGCTTTGGCGCTGGCCATGTGGGCCATGGCTCGCTTTGCCGGCCGGCCGCGTTGGAGCCACGGTTTGATCTTCACCTTCGCGGTCACCACGGCCGCGCTCTTGCGCCCCGACGGCGTACTGGCCGCCGTGGCCTTCGCTCCCGCCATGCTCATGGCAGCGCAACGGCGCAACGGTGAAGGGGCGATTCCGGCCCCAAGGCTGCTGCGCATGACCGCGGCCTGCGCTTTGCTGGCGCTGGCGCCGTTTGCGGTGTGGACCGCGCGCAACTGGCGTATCTTTCATGTCTTCGAGCCACTCGCACCGCGGTCGGCCAACGATCCCGGCGAAACCGCGATTCCCGGGTGGGAGCGCTGGGTGAAAACATGGTGCCTCGATTTTGTTTCCACCGATGAGATTTATTGGAACGTGCCCGGAAGCAAGCTGGATTTGAGCGAATTGCCCAGCCGTGCCTTCGACTCGACGGCCCAGTACCAGGAAACGGCAGCGCTGGCCAAGGCCTATGAAAAAAACGGAGAGGAGATTTCGCCCCGGATCGATTCCGGATTTGCGCGGCTCGCCGGCGAACGCGTTGCCACGCATCCACTGCGTTCAACCCTTTGGCTGCCGCTGGGCCGCGTGGCCGACATGTGGCTGCGCCCCCGCGTCGAAAATCTGAATATTGATCTCGACTGGTGGGTTTATGCGCATCACCATACCGAGACGGAGTTCAGCTGGGCTTATGCAGGATTGAATGCGCTGTATTTGCTGCTGGGAATCGCCGGCCTATGCTTGCGCCCGCGTTTCTGGGCCGCGCTGCTGGCCTACATGCTTTTGCGCAGCGCACTCCTGCTTACCGTGGCGGCCCCTGAAGCGCGCTACACGCTGGAGTGCTTCCCCATGCTGTTTGCCGCGGGAGGTATTGCGCTGTGCCGTATGCGGGCCGGCGCTACTTGGCAAACTTGAAAGCATCCTTGGGCAGTGAGCCGTTCACCTTGATGTCGGTGTAATGGCACTGATACGACTGCCCCTGGCCCTCGTTGAAGATTTCCTTGAGGCTGATCGCCCGATTGGGATCGATCCAGATGGTGACTTCGGGAATATTCCTGCGGACCTCAGGGTCCTTAGCGACGAGTTTGAGCTTATCGGTGTTGATGCCATCGATGGTTTCCTGGCCCAGATAGGTCATGTCCCATTTTTCTTTCAACTGGTCGCCGCTGGCGCCGAAGCCGAGCAGCAGGTAGCTCTCGTATTTACTCGCCTGGCTGTAAACCTTAGCATCTTTTTCCTTGCCAGTATCAGAGACCCTGAAAACCCCGCCGGAATAGATGTAAGTCTTGCCGCTGGGCTGACCGTTGTGCTGGGTGAAGTGCGCAGCGATCTCCAGATCATTGCCCTTGCGATCGTAATAAGCCATCCCCTTCATGACATCGGTATCGGGAACCGGATCGGTTTGCACTGAATCGTCTTCGACATTTGCGGAGATACTGTGAAAGCCGCGGGCCGCGGCATTCAGTTTCTGAATGACGGTATTGAGGTCCTGGCCGCGCGCCGGCGGAAACGCCAAACAGGCTGCGAAAAAGATGGCAATAGCCAAGAGAGTCTTGCTTGGATGCATACAGCTCCTTAATTGGTATTGGACGCGATTGGGCGCTGAGAGGATGCGAAAAAAGGGATCAGCGATGCGCCCAGACCTTCCAGGCGACGTGTCCCTGCGCGTCGGTGACGGTTTCCCAGCGTTGCACATAAACCGCATCGCCGGTGACCGGCTCAATGGCTTCACGCAGCGCGCTTTTCACCTGGCTCGAAGAAGCGTTGGGAGGAATCTTCACGTCGGAGGCTTGAACCGTGACAATCACGCCGCGGCCCTGGGGCAAAACCTGGAGCGGATGCGCTGGACCCGACACCACCGACGGCTTGGCTCCGTAATTCCACAAGTGCGGCGTGACAAAGATAAACAGCAGAATCAGCGACACCATGATGTCGTAATGAACCGATCCGCGCTCGAAGGTCCAGTAGAAATAGCTGCTGAATATCGGCTTGAAACCGTGCTTGGGCTGCGTAACTGCTCCGCTCGACGTGGAAGATGCCATCAGGGCTCCCTAGCAATTTTATCCGTTCCGCCCATGTAAGGACGGAGGATTTCAGGGAGCTGAACCGACCCATCGGCCTGCTGGTAATTTTCAAGGATGGCCAGCCAGGTGCGGCCCACAGCCAGGCCGCTGCCATTGAGCGTGTGCACGAACTCGGGCTTGGCCTTGGGCCCGGACGGACGGTACCGGATATTGGCCCTCCTCGCCTGGAAGGCGTCGAAGTTGGAGCAGGAGGAGATTTCGCGGTAGAGATTCTGCCCCGGCAGCCAGACCTCCAGATCGTACGTTTTGGCTGACGAGAAGCCGGTGTCGGCCGTGCTGAGCAGGACGCGCCGGTACGGCAACCCCAGAGCCTCGAGAATCTCCTCGGCGTCGCGCGTCAGCCGCTCGTGTTGCACGTCGGAGTCTTCGGGCCGCGTGAATTTGACCAGCTCGACTTTCTGGAACTGATGCTGGCGGATGATGCCGCGCGTGTCTTTGCCCGCCGCGCCGGCTTCGGCACGGAAGCACGGCGTGTAGGCGGTGAACGATATCGGCAACCGCGCTTCTTCGAGAATCTCGTCGCGGAAAAGATTGGTAACCGGAACTTCGGCGGTGGGAATGAGCCAGTGGTCGTTGTCTTTGTATTCGCCGCGTGATGCGGCTTCGGCATCCGCGTCGGAACAGCGAAAAAGATCTTCGGCAAACTTGGGTAGATTGCCGGTGCCAAAGAGAGATTTTGAGTTCACCATGAACGGCGGCAAAACTTCCGTGTAGCCGTGCTTGTGCGTGTGCATATCCAGCATGAAGCTGATCAGCGCGCGCTCCAGCCGCGCTCCTGCACCCATGTACACGGCGAATCGCGCGCCGCTCAGCTTGGCCGCGCGTTCCAGGTCGAGAATACCGAGCGCTTCGCCAATTTCCCAGTGAGGTTTGGGCTCGAAGTCGAACCTGCGCCGTTCGCCCCACTCTTTTACCACCTTGTTATCGGCTTCTGAGGCGCCCGCGGGAACCTCGTCGCGCAAAATGTTGGGCAAGCGGGACAAAAGAAGGCGCAGCTCATTGTCGTAGCTGTTAGCGCTTTGCTCGAGATCTGCAATTTCGCCCTTTAGGTCCCGAATCTCTAGCGTTAGCGCATCAGAGTTTTCCCCGGATTTCTTAAGCGCGCCAACCTGCTCGCTCAGCCTGTTTCGGCGCTCCTTGGAGTTCTCCATCCTCGTGATGGCTTCGCGACGTCTTTCATCTGTAATGCGAAAGTGGCCGAGCAGCTCAGTTGGATTAAGCTTGCGGTCACGCAGATTTTTCTCCACCAACCCCAGGTTGGCGCGAACGAATCCTAAGTCAAGCATTCTGCCCTTATTTTAGTTGAACAGCGCCATCAGAAAACTGGCGTGCCCCATCCTGGCCGGGCCTTTGCTTTTCCGGCTAGGGTGGGGGCGCCACCAAACCCGCCTCCGAACTCCAGCCGGCTGCGCCAGGCTAATGGCTGCATCATCAATCTGCCGCTTTGCTGGCTCCCGGCGTCGGTCCGGCGCGGGTCTGCTCGTTCCAGCCGGGCAGGGTCTGGTCGCCGGTAATCAGCCGCGCGCCACGCGAGAAGGTGAAGTACATCCACGCCCAATTGGCGAGCACGGAGAGGCGGCTGCGGAATCCGACAAGGAAGGAGATGTGCACCGTCACCCAAATGAACCATGCAGGGAAACCGCTCAGGTGCGCTTTGAACGGCCATTTCACGTCGCCGATGGCCGCCATCCGGCCGATCGTGGCCATGTCTCCCTTGTCGAAGTAGCGGAAAGCGGGCCGAGGCTTGCCGTCGAGGTCGGCGGCAATCATTTTGGCCGCGTGCTTGCCCATCTGGATGGCGGGCTGCGCGACGCCCGGAACCTGACGTCCGTCCTGCTCGAAGTGGGCGAGGTCGCCGAGCACGAATACCTCCGGCAGACTTGCAGGATTGAGGCGGTCGTCGACGATCACGCAGCCACGGTGGTCCACATTCACCTTGGGCGGCGTGCCCAGCATTTTCCCCAGCGGAGATGCCTGCACACCCGCGGCCCAAAGCGTTACCACCGCTTCAATGCGCTCGCCATTGGCTTCAACCCACCCGGGGCCGACTCCTGTCACCGGGGTTTTGGTGTGCACCTCTACGTCCAACCGGCGCAGCGTGGCTTCGGCTTTTGCGGAGAGATCCTCAGGATAGGTGGCCAGCACGCGCTTGCCGCCATCCAGCAGAAGCACCCGGCTCTTTGTGGGATCGATGTGGCGGAAATCGTGACGCATGTAGAGCTGCGTAATATCGCTGATGGCGCCGGCCAGTTCCACGCCGGTGGGCCCGGCGCCAATCACCACGAAGTTCAGCGGAGGATGCCAGCCCTTCTCCAGCATCTGGCGCTCGGCCAGTTCGAAAGCCAGCAACACGCGGCGCCGAATCTCCACGGCGTCCTCCAGGGTTTTCAGTCCGGGAGCCAGCGGCTCCCACTGGTCGTGGCCAAAATAAGAGTGCGTGGCGCCGGTGGCCAGCACCAGGTAGTCGTATTCCAGGCGCGCGCCGCTCTTCAGGCTCACGTTGTGCGCCGCAGTGTCGATAGCCACCACTTCATCCATCAGCACCTCGGCGTTGCGCTGCCGCCGCAGGATGGTCCGGATGGGCTGCGCGATGTCGGCGCCCGTCAGCGCGGCCAGCGCCACCTGGTAGAGCAGCGGTTGGAAGGTGTGATGGTTGCTGCGGTCGACCACGGTGACGTCCACAGGCAGCTCCGCGAGGCCTTTAGCCGCGCGCAGACCGGCAAAGCCCGCGCCCACGATCAGGACGCGAGGACGTCCGGCGGCAGATTTGCCTTCTCCGGTCTTATTCCTATCCTCAGACTCTTGTGTGCCCTCGCTCACCAAGTATCCCCCACCTGTAGATGCTATCCGCTGGCCCTCAAGTAAAGAGATGCGCGGCGAGGTCCAGAGGTAGCGCGATTGCTTTTCCCTGTCTTCTCGTTCCCTTAGTCCCTCAGTCTCTTGGTCCCTGCCTTCTTGTTCCCTTGTTCCCTGCCTTCTTGTAGCATCCAGCTATGATTGCCGGCGTTTCCTGGGGCTGGTGGGCGGTTTTTCACGCGGTGGTGGGTGCACTGCTGCTGGCCGACTCGTTTCTGGCCGGCCCCCGTCGCCAGCCGCGGCGCGGAGCAACCATCGCATGGCTGGCTACGGCAGGATTCGTGCTGGCGGCTGCTGGATTCGCGTGCTGGATCGTCGCTGCGCAGGGTCGGCAGGCGGCCCTCGAATTCGTGGCCGGCTACACCATCGAGGCCTCGCTCAGCGTCGACAATCTCTTCGTCTTTCTGGTTCTGTTTCGAGCCTTTCAAATCGACGCTGTGCGCGAGCGCCGGGTTTTGTTGTGGGGCGTGTGGGGTGCATTCGTCCTGCGCGCCGCGTTTATCGCGGCAGGCATCGCACTGCTACGCCATTTCAGCTGGGTGACGTGGATCTTCGGCGCACTGCTGCTCTATGCGGCCTGGCGGACACTGCGCGGCGGCCGATCTTGGATGTCCGGCTTCCGGCGCCCAAAATCCGGCCACGCGCCGCTTTGGCTGGTGATTCTCGCAGTCGAAATTACCGACATTCTCTTCGCCACCGACTCCATTCCTGCCGTGCTTTCGGTTACACACAATCCCTTTGTGGCCTACACGTCGAATGTTGTGGCCATTCTCGGCCTTCGCTCACTTTACTTCGGATTGTCTGCCATCCTCGACCGCTTTCGATATCTGCACTACGGACTGGCCGCGATCCTGGCCTTGGCGGCGCTCAAGATGCTTGCCACGCGCTGGATCGATGTGCCGGTGACCGTTTCGCTGATGGTGATTGGAGCCATTCTCGCGGTGTGCGCAGTGGCAAGTGCCGCGAATCGGCGCCTCTCTGAGTCAGCCAGTCAGCAATCCCGCCAGTGAGCGAACCGATTCAGTCGGAGGTTGAGATTTGAACCAGGCTGGCTTCTCGCGACGGAGCCGGTTGCTCTTCGCGTTCGCGCCAGGCGGGAAGAGCGATGTGCCGCAGGCGGGCCATGGCGCCGCCGATCATCATCGATCCACGCAACAGGTGTTTGGTCTTTACCGGGCCCGCAACGCGTATCCCGCTGATCCAGTGCGTCGCCGCGCTGGCCGAGCAACCGCACTGTGAGCAGTCGGGATCGCCACCGAACACACAAGGCTCAACCTGGGTCTTGAGGTCGGCCGAGTAATTCTTTGAGAGGCGTGAAAATCCGCATTCCCGCGGCGAAGCCGGAGGGTGCAGCAGTGCCTGCGCGTAGCCCTGGGGCGTAAGCAGCTTGGGATAAAGCCCTCGCAGGCGCGGCAACTCGTGAGCCACTTGTGCGCGTTGGGCCTCGCTCAGGCGCTCGGCGCTTTGTTCTCCGCGCTGCGGCGTATAGATGCTCACCCAGATCTTGTGCGCCTCGGGACGCGCATTCCAGAAGCGTACGTATTCTTCCAGGTAGCCCTCACGCCCCAGCATGGGCGCAGTGATGGTCCAGTGGATGTTGACGCGGCGGCCGGCAAGGTTGGAGAGGATGCGTTCGTAGGTGGCAGGATGACGGCGCACATCGTGGTGCTCAGGCAGGCCGTCGACCGAGATGGCAACTAAAAAACGCGGCAGGCTGAGCCACTCCATGGGAATGGGAATGATGCCGCTCGTGACCACCATGGTAAAAACGCCGCGCTTTGCCAGCTCGGGCAGAATGCGGCTGAGCTCGCGATGGCGCACCATGGGCTCGCCGCCCACCAGTGTCACCTGCAGCGGCTTCAGCCTGTCCACCAGCCCAATCACCCCGCGCACCAGCTCGTCGCCGCGCTTGTCGGCAAGTTCGCGCAGAGTTACTTCGCCGCCCAGATGGTTTTCGCCATAGGCATAGCAGCCCGGACAGCGCAGCGGGCACTCGCGCGTGATTTCGATGGAGAGCATCGGGGTCTGGCCCCGGAGAACCTTACCCCAGGACTGCAAAATATGTTTTGTCTGCAACGGTCACCCCTTGGGGAATAAAGGGCGAGTTACTTGCCGACGTTCTTACCCCTTTTGACGCTTCCCGCGCGCAAAAGATGGCGATGACGCCGGCGGGCTGGCCGGAAAAGCCTTAAGACAGCGCCGAGGGAATAGGGAACAGCGAGCGAACCCCTGCTCCCTTGCTCCCTCGCTCTCTGCCGGGTCCCCGGCGCGCGATTTTTGCGCGCTGGGGTGGCTCGCTCTCTGGCCGAAGGGCTTTCTGCCTCGGATGCCGCCGGCGAAGTGTATGCTGTCTTGCAGACCAATCACAGTACTGGCAAGGGGTGGGACATGGAAATCTTCCGGGACCTGCCGCCGGAGGCATTCAAGATCGTTCTGGTGCTGTTCCTTTCGTTCCTCATCGGGCTCGAACGCGAGGAACACAAGGCTGCGGGAACAAGTTACTCGTTCGGCGGTGTGCGCACCTTTCCGCTGATCGGCCTTCTCGGTTATTCGCTGGCCACGGTATCGAGCACGCAAATGCTGCCGGTCAGCCTGGGTTTTCTGGTGGTCGCCAGCTTTCTGCTGCTCTCCTACTGGCACAAGCTCTCACAAGCCGCGGTCGCCGGCGTCACCACTGAGATGTCGGGGTTGACCACCTATCTTGTGGGAGCGCTGGTTTGTTACGGACATATCTGGATCGCTACCACGTTGGCCGTTGCCAGCCTGCTTTTGCTGGAACTGAAAGCCGCCCTGGAAAGCCTCTGTAGCAGCATGGGCGCAAGCGAGATTCTCACCTTCACCAAGTTCCTGGTGCTCAGCGGCGTGATTCTGCCCGTGCTTCCCAACCAGGAATTCACCTCGTTCCACATCAATCCCTACAAGACGTGGCTGGTGGTGGTGGCCATCAGCGCCATCTCCTACTCCAGCTACGTGCTGCAAAAGCTCACCAAGGGTCAGGGAGGCATTGAGCTGGCCGCGGTGCTGGGCGGTGCCTATTCGTCTACGGTAACGACTGTGGTGCTGGCTCGCCAGGGCAAAGTCGAGAAGCATCCGCATTTGTTTTCGGGCAGCATCCTCATGGCCTCGGCCGTCATGTATCTGCGCCTGGCCATTCTTCTGGCGCTGTTCAACCGGCAGCTGATGGCTCCGCTGCTGGCGCCGTTTCTCACCCTTGCCATTGTGGCGGCCGGGGTGGGCTGGCTTTGGACGCGGCGCGCCGACAAAGGAGCGCAGGCCATCGAACAGCAGGCGGCGCCAAAGAATCCCCTGGAGCTGGGAACGGCGTTCCTGTTCGCGCTCCTGTTTCTGGTCATGCTGGTGCTTACGCAGTTGGCGGTCACCTACCTTGGGCGCGCGGGCGTCGATACTCTGGCCGCCATCATGGGGGTGAGCGACGTCGACCCCTTCATCATGGGGTTGACGCAGGCCGCGGGGACCATCACGCCCGTGAAGGTAGCGGCGGGGGCGGTGCTCATCGCAGCCGCCAGCAACAACGTGATCAAGGGGATCTACGCATACAGCCTTTCGGAGCGCACCACCGGCCGCGAAAGCCTGGCGTTTCTGGTCGCGCTCGCCGTGGGCGGGCTGATTCCGCTGATCTGGTTCCTTTAAAGACATCCGGCTGTCGTGGGGTTTCCAGACCCGCACCTGCAGGAACTCGATTTCATCTTCTCCTGGATGTCGCAACATAGCATTGTATGACTGCTGTTGCCAAAGCGCTGTCATCTAGAGGAGCGCAGCGACGAAGGATCTGCAGTTGCTTTTCCACTTCCCAATTTGCGGGCAATGCGCCAGCGATCCGACCGGACCTGTAGCCCCAGGCGCAAGCCGGGGCTGGGCAGCGTCCCCACAAGGCGAATTCCTAACACAGCCAACTAAAATGAAATCACTGTGCAAACCATACGGGTCGACACGCCATCGGCGAAGTACGACGTCATTGCGGGAAGCGGGTTGCTCGAAACACTGGCGCCGCGCATTCAGCGGGCGCTGGGACGGCTGCCACGCAGACTGTTTGTGCTCACTTCGCCTGAAATATGGGCCCTTTGGAGCCATCGCGCGGAGCGGTCGTTCCCGGACACGCCCGTCGTTCTCTTTCTTCCGTCCGGCGAGCGGTACAAGACCCTGGCCACGGTGGAACGCCTGGCGCGCGAGATGGTACGCGCCGGCGGCGACCGCAGTTCGCTGCTGATTGCCTTTGGCGGCGGCATTGTGGGCGACGTGGGCGGGTTTGTGGCGGCGGCATTTCTTCGCGGTATTCCTTACGTGCAGGTGCCAACCACCTTCCTGGCGCAGGTTGACTCGAGCATCGGCGGCAAGGTGGGCGTGAACCTGCCCGAGGGCAAGAACCTGGTGGGTGCATTCCACCAGCCGCGCGCGGTGTTTGCCGATGTCGAAACGCTCGGCACTCTGCCCGGCCGCGAGCTGCGCGCAGGGCTGATGGAGAGCGTAAAGGCGGGAATCATTCGCGACCGGGCGCTGGTGCGCTTCATGGAAGAGCACGCGGACGCGATCCTCGAGCGTGAGCCGCGGGCGCTGGAGCGAGTGATTGGTGCGTCGATCAGGATGAAGGCCGGGGTGGTGCGCGCGGACGAGCGCGAGAGCGGATTGCGCATGATTCTGAACTTCGGGCATACCGTGGGCCATGCGCTGGAGCAGGCTACGCGCTACAAGGCCATGCTGCACGGCGAGGCAGTAGGGTGGGGCATGGTAGCGGCGCTCGCCGTTGCGCGGCGGAGGGGAACGATTGCCGGCGCGCAGATGGAGCGGCTGGAGAAGCTGATCTATCGCTACGGGCCGCTGCCCAGGCTGAAGGTGAGCGTGGCGCGCGTGATGGCCGCCACGGCTCGGGACAAGAAGAATGTGGGCGGGGTGCGCCGGTTCGTGCTGCCCATCGGAATCGGCGACGCAGGCGTGGTGGAGGATGTGACCGCGGCGGAGCTGGACGCGGCGGTGAAGTACATGCTGGTGCGAAGCAGGGTAGGGGCCGGCACTGACGGACCAAGGCCCACTGGCCGGGGTGCCCCGTCCTAGCTCTGCTAGGGCGGGCGCCAGACGATCCTCCCCCGCGAACTCCTCCGCTTTTCTATGCAAAACCCGCGCAAAAAGACGTCAAATAACGTCCCTAAGGCCCATCTTGCGACACTTTTGGGAACCTGGGTGCGAACCTTTGCTCAAAATCCTAACCAGATTTGGTTACATTTGCCCTCAAAATCGCCCTGGCGCGGTACATCTCCCTCAAAAACCTAACCAGATCATGCAGCATTTGGGGGCCAAACGTACCCAAATCATGGAACGTTTCACGTGTGCAACGTACCCTTTTAGGGAACATCTGCGTTGATTCCGCAGGACTTGTTGATCTTGCGCACTTTACTAGGCAAATTCGGCCGCTCGCACGCTCATTCAGGCCACGCGTTCGATCCAGAAACTGCAGGGCCACACATTTTTGCCATCGAGCGAAGGCGCAAACACCTTGAGCGAAGAAGGCATGCGCTCAAAGCTGCCTTCCCAGGCCGGAAAGGCCTGGCGGAGCACCCCGGGATAGAAATGCTGCATGGCGCTGCCCGACCACATCACCCGGAAAGAGCGATTGAACGAAAGGAACGCCTCAAGCAGATATTGCTCGCCCCAGAAACACAGGTTGGTCTTGACGAACTTTTCGGGGTAATCGAAGGGGGTAAAGATGTCGTGGAAATGAATGAGTACGCCCGGAGCCAGTTCAGGCAGGATCCGGAGGCATTCGTGAAGCACGTCGCTATCGATAGACACCACGTGGCTCGAATCGATGAACAAAATATCGTTAGCCTCGAGCGCGCGAAAGATATCGAGGGGTGCGTGCTGAACCTTTTCCGGGATGAGCTGGGATAGGCCGGGAATGCCTTTCTTGAGGAAAGGCGCGGGTTGCGGCTCGATGGACGTGAACTCGGCGAAGAATCCTTCGCGAGTGTTTCTGCGCACCGCGGTTGCCAGCACCAGAGTGGAATTTCCGCTTCCGACCTCCACGATGCGCCTGGGCTTGCGGAGGCGAACGAAAGAATACGCTATCTCAGCGTCGATGCGCTCAAAAAATCCGTTGTTGAAATGGAATTGGCCGTCGACCTGCGGGCCACGCTCAGAGAAAGCACATTCTGCGATATACGGCTGGAGCTCCGACTGCAACCGCTGCACCTGCTCGCTCAGGTGAAAGTCGAAGGCCTGGCAGGGACGGCAAGCGCGCCAATCCTTCCCGCGAAAGGACTTGAGACTGGGAATCGGGAAGTAAAAATGCTCCGGCGTTACGCTGAGGCCCAAGCCTCCCTGGACAAATTGAAAGAGGGATGAGAGGGTGACTCTCACCCTGGGGCTTCGCAGAATGCTCGACACGACCAATACCTCAAAAAAGGGCCTTGCAAGTGCGACAGGACAAGCTTGTCCAGGGTCCAACTGATGCAAACTGTGTGGCCCGGCGTACTTTATCTGTGGCCCAAAATAGTGTATCTGCGGCCCAACGCACGGTTTCTCTCGACCTCGCGGCGGGTCTAGTGAAGTAAGATGCAGTTCCGGCGGCAAAGGCTTGTAGATAACCCGAATTCGGCGGATGGATTTAGGATCAAAATGCGGTAAATGCCGCGTGCGCACCCGGTGGGCGGGGCGGAACGTCGATAATGGTTGTGGGATTTGGGGACGCACGGCCCCAATTTCGAACCGGCATCAGGAAACCACGGACAACTTCCCCCAAGAGCAACTCTGAATCCACCTGGGGCGCAAGCGGTCCAGGCAACCAAAAAGCCAATGGCAGATGACCAGTCGATGTACCGGTGGCTTGAGCAGCAGGGCGAGGCCTTTGGTGCGCCTGGCCTGGCGCCGCGCTGGACTTCCAGCGTCAAGGATGCGGTGGTGACGGCCTATGCCGCCTCGAGCTGTGTCTGGTTCACTTGCTCGCATGGAATCCTCAACGAGATCTACTTTCCCACCATCGATCACCCGCAGACGCGCGACATGGGCTTTCTGGTGACTGACGGCGAGACGTTTGTTCATGAAGAGAAACGGGACCTGCTGAGGACGTTCGAGTACATTGACCCCGAGGCAACGGGGGTGCGCTATGTAAATCGCGATCCCGACGGGCGCTACAGCCTGACCAAGGCGATTATCTGCGACCCGCATCACGCAGTGGTGCTGCAGCATGTGCGCCTGGAGGGAAATGAAGACCTGGTGTCGCGGCTGAAGTTGTACGCACTGCTGGCGCCGCATTTGAGCGGCGGCGGCGCGGGCAACTCTGCCCGCTCCCTGGACTTGGCCGGGCACAATGTTTTGCTGGCGTGGAGGGACCAGTGGTCGCTCGCCATGACGGCCAGTTGCGGATTTACGCGCATGAGCTGCGGATTCGTGGGTGCGAGCGACGGCTGGCAGGACCTGATGCAGAACTTCAAAATGGATTGGGAGTTCGGGTCGGCGACGAACGGCAACGTGGCGGTGATGGGCGAGATCGACCTGGAGTGTCCTGGCGGCGCAAACACGGCCGTTGTCGAAAGCGATTCCGCGCCTGGTGTGCGGGAGTTCACGCTCGCCATCGCGGTCGGCGAAGGACATCATACGGCTTTGCAAAAGATGATGGGCTCGCTTGCGGAGCCCTTTCATGAGCAGTCGGAACGGTTCATCGAGCAGTGGAGGCGGGTACAGTATCCGGCGCAGCTGGCCGGGAAGTCGAAGGACGGCGGAGAGATGCTTCGAGCCAGCCACGCGGTGCTGCTGACGCATGAGGACAAGTCCTATCCCGGCGCGTTTGTGGCGTCGGCGTCGATTCCGTGGGGGCAGGTGAAGGGAGATGACGACCTAGGCGGCTACCACCTGGTGTGGACACGCGACATGGTGCAAACGGCCACGGCGCTGATGGCCTGCGGCCGTATGGAAACCGCGCGACGGGCGCTGGTCTATCTGGCGTGCACGCAGCAGCCTGACGGGGGATTCGCGCAGAACTTCTGGATCGACGGAACACCGTATTGGCGAGGCAAGCAATTGGACGAAGTGGCGTTTCCGCTCATCCTCGCGTGGCGGCTCTGGAAGTCGGAAGGTCTGGGTAAGCTTCACATGTTCCCTTTTGTGGAGCGGGCGGCGGGTTCTCTGGTGCGGAATGCGCCCATCACCCACCAGGATCGCTGGGAGGAGAACGCGGGTTACTCGCCTTCAACTCTGGCGGCAGTAATCGGCGGGCTGATCTGCGCAGCCGAGATGGCGCGGGCGTACCAGGCGACGGAGCTGGCGCAATTCCTCGAAGAGTATGCCGACTGGGTCGAAGGACATCTCGAAGATTGGACCGTGACCAATAACGGTGTGCTGCTGCCTGAAGTGAAGCGGCATTACATGCGAATCCGGCCGCCGGAGTGCGGCGAGGCCTATGCGCACGAGGAGTGCGGGAAGGAACTGGTCGTTTTGACGAATCAGCAGCCGGGAACGCCGACCGAATTTGAGGCGCGCGAGATTATCGACGCGGGCTTTTTGGAGCTTGTCCGCTACGGGGTGCGCCGCGCCGACGATCCGCTTGTGGTGGATTCGCTGAAAGTGGTAGATGCGGTGCTCAAGCGCGATCTGCCACAGGGGCCCGGGTGGTTGCGTTACAACCACGATGGCTACGGGCAGCGCCCGGATGGCGGACCCTATCAGGGATGGGGTCAGGGGCGTGTGTGGCCGCTGTTGACTGGCGAGCGCGCGCACTACGAACTCGCGGCTGGGGGCGACATTGGCCAGCTGATCAAAACCTACGAAGCATTTGCGACCTCAGGCCGGCTGATTCCGGAGCAGGTGTGGGATGAGGCCGATTGTCCGGAGCACCATTTGAAGAAGGGACGGCCCGCGGGCTCGGCGGTGCCGCTGGTATGGGCGCACGCGGAATATCTCAAGCTGGTGCGCTCAGCCTTCGACAATAAGGTCTTCGACCGCATCGATGCTGTTTACCAGCGCTATTGCGAGCCGGAGGGGCGCAAGCAAGTGCGGCGCGGATTGGAAATCCACAGCTGCAGGCGGCCGATTCAGAGAATGGATGCGGGCCGGACATTGCGCATTCTGGATGACGCCTCATTCGAGGCGGTATGGACCGACGACGGCTGGAAGACGGTGAAATCGGCCCAGAGCCGGGGGCTGGGCAGCGCCGGGTTCAGCGCCGATCTCTTGCCTGCCGCTGGCTCGAGCGCAGTGGAGTGGACGCTGCACTGGCCGGAGCGGAACGCCTGGCTTGGATACAATGTGAAGGTCAAGATCGATGCGCCGTGACGCGAGATTGAGTTTGCGCAGATTGCGGAAAGGAAATGGCGGAGAATTTTATGGCTTCAAGCATTGCATCTCTCTCACTTGATCAGCTTTCGATCGATACGTTGCGCCTTCTAGCCGTGGATGGCGTGGAGAAGGCCAAGAGCGGGCATCCGGGAGCGCCGCTGGGCTGCGCGCCCATTGCCTATCTGCTCTTTCACAAGTTGATGAAGCACAATCCGGCGCACTCCAAGTGGGTTGACCGGGACCGCTTTGTGTTGTCGAACGGCCATGCCTCGATGCTGCTCTACGGAACGCTCTTTCTGTGCGGATACAAAGTGACGCTTGACGATCTGAAGAGTTTTCGCCAGTGGGGATCGAAGACGCCGGGGCATCCCGAATACGGGCTGACCGATGGAGTTGAGGCGACGACCGGGCCATTGGGTCAGGGATTCGCAATGGCAGTGGGCATGGCCGCGGCGGAGAAGCATCTGGCGGCGGTGTATAACCGGTCCCGCTTTGAGGTGGTCAACCACCACACATATGTGCTGTGCGGCGACGGCGACATGATGGAGGGGATTTCGCACGAAGCGGCGTCGCTCGCCGGAACGCTGGGTCTGGGCAAATTGATCGTGCTATACGACGACAATCTGATCTCGCTCGATGGCCCCACGGCGTGGAGTTTTACTGAGGATGTCTACACGCGCTTCGAGGGCTACGGCTGGCATGTGCAGCGCGTGATGGACGGCAACGATCTGGAGGGCATTGAAGAAGCCATTGTGGCCGCCAGGGCGCAGACCGGCAAACCATCGCTGATCGGGGTGCGCACAATTATTGGTTACGGCAGCCCCCGCGCGGGCACCAACAAGGTGCACGGCGAAGCTATGGGACCTGCGGACACGGCGGCGACGAAAAAGTTCTACGGCTTTCCCGAAGGCCAGAATTTCTACGTGCCCGAGGACGCGCTGGCCAACTGGCGCCAGGCAGTGCAGCGCGGCGCGGAATTTGAGGAGACATGGGACCAGCTCTTCGCAAGTTACAAGAACGCATTTCCCGATCTGGCGGCGGAGTTTGAGCGCACGCAGGCGGGAAAGCTGAAAGCGGGATGGGAGAAGTCGATTCCGAGCTTTTCAGCGGAGAAGCCCATCGCCACGCGCAACGCCGGCCAGACCGTGATGAATGCGATTGCCGCCGACGTGCCGGAGCTGTTTGGCGGCGCCGCGGATTTAACGGCCTCAACCAAGACCATCTTCAAGGACAGCCCGCATTTTGCCGCCGACCCCTTGGGACGCAACGTGTTCTTCGGTGTGCGCGAGCATGGCATGTGCGCAGCAGTGAATGGCATGGCGATACATGGCGGCCTGCGGCCGTTCGGTTCGACATTTTTCGTGTTCTCTGACTACGCCAAGCCGGCACTGCGCATAGCATGCATCATGGAGGCTCCCTCGCTCTTCGTGTTCACGCACGATTCGGTAGGCGTGGGCGAGGATGGGCCGACCCATGAGCCCATCGAGCACCTGATGGCCTTGCGCGCGGTGCCGCACATGACCGATTTCAGGCCCGCCGATGCCAACGAAACAGCGGCGGCATGGCGGCTGGCATTGGAACGCAAGACCCCCAGCTTCTTTGCGCTGTCGCGCCAAGATCTTCCCGTGCTGGATGCAGCCAAGCGCGACTTCTATGCGAGTGTGAGCAAGGGAGCGTACGTGCTCGAAGACACAGCCAACGCCCAGGTGGTGCTCATCGCGACGGGATCGGAGGTGTCGGTGGCGCTGGGCGCCGCCAGGTTGCTGGCGGGCGAAGGGATCAGGGTGCGCGTGGTGAGCATGCCGAGTTGGAGGCTGTTCGAAGAGCAATCGGCCGAGTACAAAGCCAGCGTGCTGCCGGCGAATGTGCCCAAGCTGGCGGTGGAGGCCGGTGCGACCCTGGGATGGTGGAAGTATGTGGGCGGCGGCGGCGACGTGGTGGGACTGGATCGCTTTGGCGCCTCGGCTCCCGGCGCTGTGGCGATGAAAGAGCTTGGGTTCACAGCGGAGAATGTAGCTACAAAGGCGAAGAGGCTGGTGAAATAGAGGAGTTAGCCGCGCTTCGCGCGCGTTCGCGGTGCTGGCGGAGTTCGTAAAGGCGGTTGCCGGCGCGGAGCTTTCCTGACTCCGCTAACAGCGCTAACTTCGCGCTTGAGAGGAACTTATTGTGAAGTTGGTTATTGCTTCCGATCATGCCGGATTTGCGCTCAAGGAGGAAATGCGCGCCATCCTGGCGGCGGCCGGGCACGAGGTAGTGGACCTGGGAGCGTACAAGGTCGAGGCCGAGGACGACTATCCCGACTACGCCGTGAAGGTGGGCGAGGCAATCCTGGCCGGCGTGGCTGCGCGCGGCATCCTTATCTGCGGTTCGGGAGTTGGGGTGTGCGTGGCGGCAAACAAGATTCCGGGCATTCGCGCCGGCATTTGCCACGACACCTACTCAGCGCACCAGGGAGTGGAGCACGACGACATGAACGTACTGGTGCTGGGTGCCAGAATTATCGGATCGGCGCTGGCCCCGGAACTGGCCCATGCGTTTCTGGGAGCAAAATTTCAGGTGCAGGAGCCGAGGTTTGAACGCCGGTTCAAAAAAGTGCTGGCCATCGAGGCGAAATATCAGTGCGGCGAGGGCTCGAGGAGCAAAGCATAGCTCCGTCGCGCGCGGCATCCGGGAGTCTTCATCGAGTTGCAATCACCATGGTTTCTGATTTCACCAGGGCCGAGTTTTTCCGCATCCCCATTCTGACTTACCGGCTCGTTCGCTGACTTGCAAACTTGCTAACCATGTTCCCCTTCGACGCGATCCTTTTTGATGTAGGCGGAGTGCTGCTGACGAATGGCTGGGACCACGCCGAGCGCGCGGCAGCCGTGGCGCGCTTCGGTTTGGACGCTCAAGAGCTCGATGCGCGGCACATGCAGGCGATGGCGGCGTGGGAGCGTGGAGAGATCAATCTCAATGAGTATCTGGATGTGGCCGTTTTTTATGAGCCACGCAAGTTTACGCGCGAAGAGTTCGTCGCGTTCATGTTGGAGCAATCGAAAGTGTTGCCGGGCGGTGCGCTGGGAATCCTCGCCGGACTTTCGGCATCGAACCAGTGTATGCTGGGCGCGCTCAATAACGAGGCGCGCGAGACCAACAACTATCGCTTTCATAAGTTCGGGCTTCGGAAATATTTTAAGCTCGCGTTCAGCTCGTGCTATGTGGGGCTGCGCAAACCGGAGCCGGCCATGTACCGGAGGGCGCTGGATATTCTGGGCAGCCCGCCGGAGCGGGTTTTGTTTATCGACGATCGCGAGGAGAACGTGGCCGGCGCCGCGGCAGCCGGGATAAAGGCCATCCGGTTCACAGGCGCGGAAGCGTTGCGGGCGCAGTTGAAAGAATTGGGAGTGCTGAGTGCAGCGCTACTGACACCGAGCTCCTAGCTACATGTTGATTTCTGCGGTTTTTCAAAATTCCCCTACAAGAGTCATGCGGAGGTTTTATGCAACTTGGAATGATTGGCCTGGGCAAGATGGGCGGAAATATGGCGGAACGGCTAAAGCTGGCCGGGCATCAGGTGGTGGGTTTTGATTTCGATGCCGAGGCCGTGGCGCGGCTCACGAAGGCTGGCAATTTGGGTGTTTCGTCGTTGCAGGACCTGGCGAAGAACCTCAAGGGCCGGAGAGCCATCTGGATCATGGTGCCGCAGGGCAAGCCGGTGGACGAAACGATCGAGAAACTGGAGCCGCTGCTGAATAAAGGCGACATTCTGATCGACGGCGGCAACTCCTACTATAAGGACTCGATGCGGCATTACCAGGAGGTGACGGCCAAGGGATTCCAGTTTGTCGACGTGGGAACGTCGGGCGGAGTATGGGGTTTGAAAGAGGGCTACAGCATGATGATCGGCGGTGACAAGGATCCGGTCGAATATCTGACCCCGATCTTTCAGGCGCTGGCGCCTGCGCCCGACAAGGGATGGGGGCACGTGGGCCCGGCCGGTTCGGGCCATTTTGTGAAGATGGTGCACAACGGCATCGAGTACGGCATGATGCAGGCCTACGCCGAAGGGTTCACGGTGCTGGACAAGAAGGAAGAGTTCCACCTGAACCTGCCGCAGATCGCGCAAATCTGGCGGTTCGGCAGCGTGATTCGCAGCTGGCTCCTTGACCTGACTGCCGATGCGCTGGCTGGCAATCCCACGCTCGACGGCCTGCAGGCGTACGTTGTGGATTCCGGCGAGGGGCGCTGGACGGTGTTCGAAGCCATCGACCTGAATGTGTCTGCGCCGGTCATCACCGAGTCAGTAATCCGGCGCATCCGATCGCGCGAAGAGAACAACTTTACTGACCGCATGCTGGCCATCATGCGCAACGAATTCGGCGGCCATGCAGTGAAGAAGCTCTAAGCCGTCGGCGCCTCCGGCGGCATCACTTTTTCTGCGCACTGGCGCGATTCCGGGCGCGGCCGATGACGACCCGCAACAGGTAGAGGAAGACAAGAATATTGATGGTCAGCAGCCCGGCGCGGACCCAGGTGAGGCGGCGAATGATTTCGAAGATTTCCCAGGGCAGAAACGATGCCGTGATGGCCAGTGTGAGAAATTCGCCCCACGCTTTTTCGAAATAGAGGCCAATGCCTTCGGCCAGCGTGACAGTGGCATAGCCGTAAGCGACAAGGCTGATGCGGCGCAGCGTAGGACCGTTGAGCAGTGAGGCTTTGTCGAGGACGAAGACCACCAGGCGCGACTCGGGATTGAATCGAAGGTGGCGCGCGACGGTTTCGATCTGGTCGGCAATGTCCTTGTGGAGCAGGCGGTGAATACCGATGCCGATGGCGAAGAACAATAGCGCATGGAGCAGCTTGTACACCGCGATGAGGAGCAGGAAGCGGTCGTGATGCGGACCTCCAATGCGGTCTATAAAGGATCTTCGGGTCTTCATCGCGGGAATTGGCTGCTGAATTTAAGAGTAAATGATCTGAGTCGGCAAGGAGCCGGTTGGCGTTGTTGCCATACCGCGCCTCGAAAGCGAGACCTGGGCTGTCAGAGCGCTGGCGCGAGCGGGCTGAGGAAATCGAAGTCGCAACCGCGGTCGGCCTGGGTGACGTGGCCGCGATAGAGCGCCAGGTAGCCGCGCGTTTCTTTGGGAACGGGGCGGATCCATTCCGCGCGGCGCTGTGCCAGCTCGGCTTCGGGCACAAGCAGGTCGAGCTTGCGATGGGGAATGTCGAGGCTGATGGGGTCGCCGTCGCGGACCAGTGCCAGCGGCCCGCCGACGTAACTCTCCGGAGCAACGTGCAGGACGCAGGCTCCGTAAGCGGTGCCGCTCATGCGCGCGTCGGAAATGCGCACCATGTCGCGCACGCCGCGCTCAAGCAGCTTGCGTGGGATGGGAAGCATGCCCCACTCGGGCATGCCGGGACCGCCCTGCGGGCCGGCGCCTTGCAGCACCAGCACGGAATTTTCGTCTACGACAAGGTTGTCGTCGTTCACGCGGGCTTCCATGTCCTCGAAGTCCTTGAAGACCACGGCGGGCCCGGTGTGCTTCCAGA
Source organism: Acidobacteriaceae bacterium (assembly GCA_030037635.1). GTDB lineage: Bacteria > Acidobacteriota > Terriglobia > Terriglobales > Acidobacteriaceae > Telmatobacter. The sequence goes on along the minus strand of JASHQH010000211.1, from coordinate 3,270 downwards.
AGCGGCGATCAGCGGCAACGGCTTTGATGACAGCTCCGTCGGGCGCAAGGCTTCCCTGGAGGATGGCCAATCCGCCGCTCGCAATGAGGGGATTGGCGCGGTCGCGGATCACTGCGCTGTTGAAGATGCGCGCTCCCTCAAGATTTTCCGCCACGGTTTTGCCGCTTACGGTAAGGCAGTTGAGGTCCAGGAGGTCGGTAATTTGGGTCATAAGCGCGCGCAGGCCGCCGGCGTAGTAGAAATCCTCCATAAGGAACTCGCCCGAAGGGCGGATATTGGCCAGAACCGGAACCCTCGATGAGATTTCGTCGAACAGCGGAAGCGGCAAATGAATGGCGCGCCGGCGCGCCATGGCAACCAGATGAATGATGGCGTTGGTTGAGCCGCCGATGGCCATGTCGACGGTGATGGCGTTGCGGAAAGCGGCAGGCGTCAGAATATCTTCAGGCTTCAGCTCCTCCCACGCCATGGCGACAATACGGCGGCCTGTTTCCATGGCCATGTGAACGTGGTTGGAATCGATCGCGGGAATCGAGGACGCACCGGGCAACGTCATGCCCAGCGCTTCGGCGACCGCGGTCATGGTGGAGGCCGTACCCATGGTCATGCAGAACCCTGGCGAGCGCGCGATTCCACCTTCGACGCCGCGCAAATCTGCATCGCAAAGCTGGCCGGCGCCGCGCTCCATCCAAAACTTCCACGTGTCAGTGCCGCTGCCCAGAATCTTGCCGTCCCAGTTGCCGCGCAGCATGGGTCCGGCGGGAAGATAAATCGACGGTACGTTGGCGCTGATGGCGCCCATCAGCAGGCCGGGAGTAGTCTTGTCGCAACCGCCCATCAAAACAGCGCCGTCAACGGGCAGGCTGCGCAGTGCCTCTTCGGCGTCCATGCTCAACAGGTTGCGATAGAGCATGGGGCTGGGCTTCATGTAGGTTTCAGTGATGGTGAATGCCGGGACCTCAACGGGAAACCCACCGGCCTGCCAGACGCCGCGCTTGACGGCCTCGGCGCGCTCGCGCAGGTGCGCATGGCAGGGATTGATCTCGCTCCAGGTGTTCACGATGGCGACGACCGGCCGGCCTGTGAAATCCTCAGGCACGAAGCCGAGCTGGCGCAGCCGCGAGCGATGCGTAAAGCCACGGATATTGTCGGGAGCGAACCAGCGGTAACTGCGCAGATCTTCGGGTTTTTTGCGGCTGGTCAATGCCTTTGCCCTGGTGTGAAGCGGCTCCCCGAGAAACTCGCGAGGCGAGCGCTCCGGCTAAGATGATACAGCTTGAAGGAACCCACAGTCCCGCGGGGCTCGGCGGCGAGCCTCATTTCTTAAGGTGCAGCAGCGCGTCGCGATCAAGTGGCTCGCCGTCGAGAATGATGCTGGAGATGCGCCGCGCGTTCCAGATATTGGCGGCGGGGTCGGCGTCGACAACAAGAATGTCGGCGCGGCGCCCGGGAGCGATAAGGCCGAGTTCGTTCCAGCCGAACTGGAGCGCGTAATTATTCGTGGCCGCGGCCAGCGCTTCGCGCGGCGTGAGACCGAGGCGGACGAGCAACTCAAGTTCGGTGTGCAGCGAAATGCCCGGCATGGTGCCCATGGCGTCAGCGCCAGAGGCTGCCAGGTAGTGGGGGTACGCGGAGAAGATGGTTTCGTTGATGCGCCAGAGACGAAGCGCAGTCAGCCCCGCCTTTTTTTGCTCATCTTCTTCCATCCAACGCTGGCCCATAGCAGGCAAATGGCGCGCCCACGATGGCAATGGGTACACCATTTCGCCGGTGGCGGGGTCGGTGGGGTCAAACATGCGGCCACGATCGAGTAGAGACGCCGCCGGTTCCCGCCACAGATTGCGATGACCGGGCAGCTCAGCGTAATAAAGACTGAAGGTGGGCATGAGCGCGGCGTGGTGCGCGGCCAGAAAACGTGCATACTCGCGCACATGGATATCGGTGGGCGGAATGCGTTCGGAGTAGTCGTAGGCGGTGGTGGCCGAGGGGCCGTCGGGGTCATCGACCAGGGGGCCCTGCAATTCGTCGGGGATGACGCCGAGAATGTAATGGTCCATGTGGACCAGGGCGTCGACGCCGGCCTCGACGCCGACACGGTAGGGAGTGGCGACGAAGGCTGCGTAGGTAATCAGGCCCATGTCGTGGGCGCGCGCAATGATCCACTGCGAGTTGGCAGCGGTGAGATGCGCGGTAAGCAAGAGCACGCGCGTGCCCAGGCGCGCGGTGTCGGTCATCTGCCGGGCAGTGTCCTCAGGGCTGAGCTCGACAGGGTGGGCGCCCTCGCGCAACTGCGAAATCCAATCGGGACGGCGGGCGAGCAGGCTCCAGTTGTCCGTGACGCCGATGGAGTCAATCAAGTAAATATGCGGGCTGGGGTGGGCGCTGGTATCGATGAAGCCACGCTCGTAATCGGCGCGGGCCACGACCGTGGTGACGCCCATGTAGAGATTGGCCTGAGCCTGGGCCTGGGAGTTCATGCCGGCGAAGCCGTCGACGAGGCCGGGGATGAGAAATTTTCCGGTGCAGTCGATGAGGCGCGCGCCCTTGGGAATGGCCACCTGGCCGGGCTCTCCGACATCGGTAATGCGGCCCTCGCGGATGACCACGATGGCATCGGGAATGTCGCGCGCCGAGTGGCCCCAGTCGGTGACGTCGATGATGGTGCCACCCACCAGAACCAGCGGAACCGGGGGCGATGCGGGCGGGGCCTGGGGACAGGCACATGTGGATATCAGTGCACATCCCGACGCCAATCCAAGCAAAATCCGATCAAGTCGCATCGCAAAAAAGGTCTGTTGAGGATTGTCGCACACGGGAGGCTCGCTATCGGCAGCGAACGCGATATGGTTTGGAGCGCATCCTGCCCGGCGCCTCCGCATTGCTAGAATTTGTCCCGTAAGCTGATGACCCCCAGAACGCCATCATTTGTCCGTTCGAAATGAGGGAACGATGGCCTTGCCACCGTCGAGTGCCGCCAAACAACAATTCCTGCCTTCCCGAACGCCGGCCGCGAGCCCAGGCCTCCGCGCACACAACCTGCTGCGCAGCCTGCGATCGGTCCTGCGGCGCAGAGGCACGTGGAGCCTGATTCTCGCGCTGGCCGCCGGCCTTACACTGCGCGCCATCTGGGTCGCTTATTTCCAGGACTTCGACGACGACAGCGCGATTTACGCCACCATTGCCAAGAACCTGATGGTGAACCATGCTTACGCGCTCGACAATCCCTACCACCTCACGCTGATTCGCCTGCCCGGCTACCCGATTTTCATG